>JAATGN010000050.1 GCA_015654615.1 Rhodospirillales bacterium | reverse complement strand
AAGGTCGACGCGGTGCTCTACTTCAACGTCGTCAATCCCGAACGGGCCATCATCCAGGTGCAGTCCTATCTTCCCGCCACCAATATGCTCGCCCAGACGACGCTCCGCGCGGTGCTGGGGCAGCACGAACTCGACGAAATGCTTTCGGAACGGAAAAAGCTCAGCACCGACGTCCAGAGCATCCTGGATGCCCAAACGGAAACCTGGGGAATCAAAGTGAGCAACGTCGAGATCAGGACCGTCGAACTCACGGAAAACATGGTGCGCGCCATCGCCAAACAGGCGGAGGCGGAACGCGACCGCCGGGCCAAGATCATCCATGCGGAAGCGGAATTCCAGGCTTCGCAGACCCTGGTCAATGCCGCCGAGATCCTTGGGAGCCGGCCGGCCGCCATGCAATTGCGCTATCTGCAGACATTGACCGAGATCGGCGCCGAACAGAATTCCACCGTCGTCTTTCCGATGCCGATCGATATCATCAAGCCGTTTCTGGCGCTTTTCGACAAATCCGACAACAACGCCGGACGCGCTCCGCTCATCAAGACGTGAGATGGCCGGGGCGCCGTCCCGGATGAACGCGTCAGTGGCACCGGCGTCCCTGCCGGTGGACAAAAACTCCGCCGCGAAGCGGCGGACACCGGCGGGGACGCCGGTGCCACTTTATCCTTATTCTTCCGGGACGGGCCGGCGGAAGTGCGAATAAGTAATTTCCGAGCCTGCCGCTGCGGCATCTCCGCTCGTTATTCTGCGGACGGTTATCGTGAAGGTCCGCCGATGCGTCGAGCCTGCGATGATGACCAGGGAGTTCAAGAAATGCAGGCCGAGCGAGTTCGACATTCCTTCTTTGGCCTGGGCCTTCTCGCCGCGTTTCTCGGCGTGGTCGCCGCCGCACCGGGTGTCGCCGCGACGGTCGAGTTGCCGGCCCTCGTCGAGCCGGCCAGCCAGGAGCATCACCCCGGCAAGGTGGTCTTCGTCGAACTGGTGACGCCGGATCTCGCCGCCGCCGAGCGATTCTACGCCGGGCTGTTCGGCTGGACGTTTCGCGATATCCGGACCGGGGGCCTGGCCTATGCCGAGGCCTCCCTCGACGGTCGGCCGGTCGCCGGACTGGTTCACCGGGAGGTCCCGACCGGCCAGCATCGGCAGCCGGCCTGGCTCCCCTTCATCGCCGCGGGTGATGTCGATGCGGCAAGAAACCTCGCCTTGCAGCATGGCGGGAAAGTGCTGTTCGAGCCGCATGACATCCCGCAGCGCGGCCGCGAGGCGGTTCTCGCCGATCCGCAAGGGGCGGTTTTCGCGGTGCTGGCCTCCAGCAGCGGCGATCCGCCCGATGTCCTGGCCGAACCGGGGGAATGGATCTGGAGCGCGCTGATCACCAGGGATCCGGAAACCGACGCCGCCTTTTACCAGATGCTGTTCGATTATGAAGTCTTCGATCTGCCGACCGACGAAGGCCCGCAAAATCTCATGCTCGCCTCCGACAATTACGCGCGCGCCAGCGTCAATCCGCCGCCCGGCGACAGACCCGACATCCATCCCCATTGGATCAATTTCGTCCGCGTCGACGATACCGTCGCCATGACGGCGAAGCTGGTCGCCCTCGGCGGCCGCGTGCTGGTCGAGCCGCGGGTCGATCGCCAGGGCGGCAAGGTGGCGATCGTCGCCGATCCGCTGGGGGCCCCTTTCGGACTGCTGGAATGGCCGGACACCGAAAACAAAGAGGTGCCCAAATGACGCTCCTGTTTTCGCGGTGGTCGGCCATCGTCTCGCTGTTCGGGCTGTTGGCGCTCGTATCGTCCGGCTGCGTCGGGTCTGTCGGCGGCTATGGATACGACGGATACGGAGTCGATTACTACGAACCCTACGGCGCCGACTACGGCGGCTGGGGACCCGGCTACCGCGTGGGACCGGTGCGCGGCGGAGATCACCGGCCGGACCGCGGGCCCGGCCGATCCGCCGGTCACGCCTACAGATCGGCCCCCGCCTCGCATGCGATGCCGTCCATTCCTTCAAGGTCGCGTTCCGGCGGCGGACGGCGGCATTGATCCGGGGCGGGGCGTGTCGCCCCGCCCCCTCCCCGCACATGAAGATCGTTCCCTCAAAATGCAATTCCTCCATGAACTGATCACCAAGGAGCCGCTGCTCGCGCTCTTCGTCACCATCGCGCTCGGTTATCTCGTCGGAAAAATCAAGGTCGGCAGCTTCGTCCTGGGCGGCATTGCCGGAACATTGCTGGTCGGCGTCGTCATCGGGCAGTTCGGCGTCGACGTCGACGGCGGCATCAAGGCGATCTTTTTTGCCCTGTTCATCTATGCGGTGGGATTTCAGGGCGGCCCGCAATTCTTCCATGCGCTGAACCGGCGGTCGCTGAACCAGCTGGCCTCGGCATTCGTCATGTGCTTCACCGGATTGCTGTGCGTCCTGCTGGCCGCCTGGGCATTCGGCCTGGATCGCGGCATGGCCGCCGGGCTTGCCGCGGGCGGGCTCACGCAGTCGGCGATCATCGGCACGGCCGGCGACGCCATCGCCAGGCTGGGGCTGTCGCCCGAGCTCGTCAAAACCATGCAGACCAATGTCGCCGTCGGTTATGCCGTCTGTTACATCTTCGGCTCGCTCGGGCCGATCCTCATGGTCAGCTGGTTCTTGCCGCGGGTGATGAAGTGGAACATTCGCCAGGAAGCCGTGACCCTGGCGAAACAGTTGTCCGGCGGCCACGCCGAATTGGATCCGGGACAATTCAACGCGGCGCGGCAGATCGCCACCCGCCTGTACGAGGTCGCGCCGGACGGCAAAGCGGCCGGCAAAACCGCCCTGGCGATCGACAAGCAGCTTTCCGATGGCTCGGTCGAGGCCGTTTACCGCGAGGGCAAGACGATCGAATTGACCGCCGAAACGACGATTCTGGCCGGCGATCACGTCGCCATCACCGGCACGACCCCGGTTCTGGAAACCGCTCCCGGCTATTTCGGTCGGGAGATAACGGCGCCGAAGAGCTTGATGCTGGTCCAGGAGAATCGCGAAATCATCCTGACCAACCGCGCCCTCACCGGCCGTTCCATCGGGGAGATCCACCAGCATGTGAATGTCGAAATGCGCCATGGCGTCTTTCTGACGGCCGCCAGGCGCATGGGTTTGGATCTGCCGCTGCTGAACAGGCTGGAACTGAAAAGCGGCGACGAATTGCATCTTTCCGGCAGTCCGACCGACCTCGACCGCGTGCAGGCCAAGATCGGCTATAAAATCACCGCGGCGGCGGTCACCGACTTTGTCTTCTTCGGGGTCGGCATGCTGATCGGCATGCTCCTCGGCATGATCGAATTCAAAATTTTCGGCATTCCGATCTCGATCGGCAGCGGCGGCGGATGTCTGCTGTCGGGCCTGTTCTTCGGCTGGCTGCGCAGCGTCCATCCGAAGTTCGCGGCGCTGCCGGACGGCGCCTCGACCTTTCTGCGCGACTTCGGCCTGGCCGTGTTCGTCGGCATCGTCGGTATTTCCGCCGGCCCGCAGGCCTTGGTGGCCATTCAGCACTACGGCTTCACGCTGCTTTTCCTCGGGGCCGGCGTCACCCTGGTCCCGCAGGTCATCACCTTCTTCTTTTCCTACTATGTCCTGCGCATCCGGAACCCGATCGAGGCCTTGGCCTGCGTGGCGGGCGGCCGCAGCGCCAACCCGGCCTTCGCGGCATTGCTGACGGCGGCCGGCAACGCCACGCCGGTGGTCTCCTTCACGGTCACCTATGCCGTGGCCAACGTGTTCCTCACGCTGTGGGGGCCGATCATCGTCGGCATCATCACGAAAAACGCCTCCTGAATCCTCTGCCTAGGAATCCATCATGACGGAACGCAATCTCGCTCAGTACGACAAGCTGAGCCCCTTCGAGATCAAGGATCGACTGATCGCCATCGCCTCGTCGGACGCCCAGCGGCTGATGCTGAACGCCGGACGGGGGAATCCCAATTTTCTCGCGACACTGCCGCGTTGGGCGTTTTTGAGCCTGGGCGATTTCGCCTTGCGCGAGGCGGAGCGGTCCTACGCCTATCTCGACAGCGGCCTCGGCGGTCTTCCGGAAAACGAAGGCATCGTGCAGCGGTTCGACGCTTATGCGAACCATCACCGCGACTCCGACGGGATCCGCTTTTTGCGCTCCGCGATCTCTTATGTCAAAGATCAGCTGGGGCTCGGCAAGCAGGCCTTCCTGTCGGAAATGGTCAGCGCCTTTCTCGGCTGCAACTATCCGACGCCGCCGCGCATGCTGCCGCATGCCGAAGAGATCGTCAAAGCGTACCTCGTGCAGGAAATGTTCGGCGGACATCCGCGAAACGGCAATTTCTCCGTCTTCGCCACCGAAGGCGGCACGGCGGGCATGACCTACATCTTCCAAAGCCTGGCGGCGAACGGCCTGATCAAACCCGGCGACAAGATCGCCATCGCGACGCCGATCTTCTCGCCCTATCTGGAAATTCCGGTTCTCGACGATTACCGATTGGAAATCGTCGACATCCGCATGGACCAGGATGACGACTGGCAGTTGCCGGAAAGCGAAATCGCCAAATTGCGCGACCCCGCCGTCAAGATTTTCTGCCTGGTCAATCCCAGCAATCCGCCGTCGACGAAATTGTCCGATGCGGTTCTGGAGCAGTTGGCCGGGCTGATCGCCAAGGACCGTCCCGACCTTTTCCTGGTCACGGACGACGTTTACGGCACCTTCGCGGACGACTTCGTTTCGCTGTTTGCGAAATGCCCGCGGAACGCCCTTTGCGTCTATTCGTTTTCGAAATTCTTCGGCGCGACCGGCTGGCGTCTCGGCGTCATCGCCCTGCACGACGACAATGCCTTCGACGCGGCCCTGGCCGCCCTGCCGGAACCGCACAAGGCGCGCCTCGACAAGCGCTATGTCTCGCTGACCACCACGCCGCGCGAACTGCGCTTCATCGACCGCCTGGTCGCCGACAGCCGGGCGGTCGCCTTGAACCACACGGCCGGCCTGTCGGTGCCGCAACAACTGCAGATGGTCTTGTTCGCCTTGAATGGCTTGATGGATCGCCAACATCAATACAAGGATGCGGCGAAGCAGATCATCCGGCGACGATATCAAACGCTTTATGGGAACATGGGCGTCAAAGCCCTGCACGAGCCCAACGACGTCAATTACTATTCCCTGATCGATTTGCAGGAAATCGGCGGAATGCTGTATGGACCGGACTTCAAGGCGTGGTTCATCAAAAGCGACCTCGGCATGAGCTTCCTGTTCCGGCTTGCCGAGGAAACCGGCGTCGTCCTCCTGCCCGGCAACGGATTCGAGGTTATCGACACCTCGGCCCGCATTTCGCTGGCCAATCTCACCGAGAGCGAATATGCGACGATCGGAAGATTCACCCGCCAAGTCCTCGACGAATGCCGGGAAGACTTCAAGAAACAAACCGAGGCGCATCATTAAGCGCCCGTTAAAAGTTGATCGCTCTGTTTTCATGTCCGTCACTGCGAGCCGAAGGCGCGGCAATCCAGGGGCCGCCACTTTGTTGCTGGATTGCTTCGCTCCGCTCGCAATGACGCGGTTATTGTTTTACAGACCTTAAGCGACAGGGCCGGACACTACCGCCGTCCGCGGCACCCTCTCCTTTATCGAATAGGGCCGGATGACGTCACCGAAAAAGGACAAGGACGAACTTCCGCGAAATCGCCTGCCGATCCTGAGCCTGGCCGCGCTCGGGATCGTGTTCGGCGATATCGGCACCAGCCCGCTCTACACCTTCAAGGCCATTCTCGCCATGGCCGCGAAGGCCCCCGACGCCAGCGTTATCCTGGGGGCTTTTTCGCTCGTCCTGTGGACGCTCTTTTTCATCGCCACGGTAAAATACGTCGCCTTCGCCATGCGCGTCGACAATGGCGGCGAAGGGGGCGTCCTGGCCCTCATGTCCCTGTTGGGCGTGGGGAAGCGGAAACGGCCGATCATCGTGGCCGTCGGGCTTTTCGGGGCGGCGCTGATCTACGGGGACGGAGCGATCACGCCGGCGATTTCGGTTCTCTCGGCACTGGAGGGCCTGACCATGGCGACACCCGCCGTGCAGCCCTACATCGTCCCCATGGCCGTGGCGATCCTGGTCATCCTTTTCGCGATCCAGTCGCAAGGCACCGCCAGGATCGGGCGAGCCTTCGGGCCCGTGATGCTCCTGTGGTTCATCGTCATGGCCCTCATGGGCATCGGGGGCATCGCGCGACATCCGGCGGTTCTGGTCGCGCTCGATCCGCGTTACGGTCTGTCCTATCTCTTTTCCCACGGGTTTTCCGGCTTCCTGGTGCTCGGCGGCGTTTTCCTCTGCGTCACCGGGGCGGAAGCCCTCTATGCCGACATGGGACATTTCGGCAAGGGCCCCATCCGGCTTTCCTGGTTTGCCGTCGTCTTCCCGAGCCTGATCCTCAATTACGCCGGGCAAGCCGCCCTCGTCCTCGACGGCGGGCCGATGGACGGCAACATCTTTTATCGTCTCTGCCCGCCGCCGTTGCTGATACCGCTGGTCGTGCTGGCCACCGTGGCCACCATCGTCGCCAGCCAATCGATCATCACCGGGGCGTTTTCCATGACCCGCCAGGCCATTCTGCTGGGCTGGCTGCCGCGGTTGCGGATCAAGCAGACCTCGTCGGAGGGTTATGGCCAGATCTATGTCGGCGCCGTCAATTTTTTGCTCATGACCGTGACGATCGGGCTGACCCTCGGCTTCGGGAAATCCGACAATCTGGCCGCCGCCTACGGCATCGCCGTCTCTTTGACGATGCTGATCACCTCCGCCCTGCTGTTCATCGCGATGCGCGAGATCTGGGGCTGGACCCTGATCGCCGCGGGAGGCGTCGCCACATTTTTTCTCGTCATCGACGGCGCGTTCTTCCTGGCCAATCTCACCAAGGTCGCCGGCGGTGGATATGTTCCGATCCTTCTGGCGACGGCGGTCTACGGGGTGATGTGGATCTGGCATCGCGGGGCCGCGGTGGTGGCGGCCCGTGTGCAGGAATCCCTGATGCCGATTCCCGCTTTCATCGCCCAGGTCCGCTCGGACGGCATTCCGCGCGTGTCCGGGACCGCGGTGTTCGTGACCCGCACGACGCAGGACACGCCGCCCCTGATGGTCTGGCACGTCAAGCACAACCGCGCCCTGCATGAGCAATTGTACGTTTTGCGCATCGAGATCCTGCCGGTCCCCTGGGTTGCCGCGTCCGAGCGGATTTCCGTCCGCGAAGTCGCTCCGAAATTCTGGCGCGCCGACGCCCGCTGCGGATTCATGGAGCATCCCGACATTCCGATGCTGCTGAAGATCGGCGAGAGGCAGGGCTGCGCGGCCGACATCACCGACGTGACCTATTATGTCGGCCATGAGACCGTGGTCCGCCGGGACGACGGCGCGGGCCTGCCGGCATGGCAGGTCACCCTTTTCACCCTGTTGGCCCGCAACGCGGTCCATGTCAGCGATTTCTTCCGTCTGCCCAACGATCAGGTGGTCGAAATCGGACGACGGATTTCGATTTGAGCGGCACGCTATTGGCATCATTTGATGCCGCTTCCAATGCCGGGGCATGTCCGTGCCCGACACCGATCCCAATCGCCGGGAAGCGTGATTCAGCGCTACGACGCCCCTCGATCCTGTGAGATAAATCCTCAAAATGACGAATCCGGCCTCGGCGTGTCCGGCCGGAGCCGGAACGATTTTCACCCTTGGCGCAGTCACGACGGACAAGACCATGAGCGAATACCAGTACTACGAATTCCAAGCGATCGACCGCCCGCTCAGCCGGACGGATCGCCAAACCCTTCGCGATTTGTCGACACGGGCCCGGATCACCGCCACCAGTTTCACCAATTCGTATGAATGGGGCGATTTCAAAGGCGATCCCGCCGAGCTCATGGAGCGCTGGTTCGACCTGCACCTCTATCTGGCGAACTGGGGCTCGCGCCGCTTGATGATCCGCTTGCCGACGCGGCTGGTCGACCGCCGTCTCATCGATGCTTTTCTCGGAAACGTCGATTGCGCCACGGTAAGGGATGGAGGCGAAACCCTGATCCTGGATATCGAGCGCGACGAGATGGAGTTCGAGGATTGGGACGATGGTTCGGGTTGGCTCGCGGCCCTGGCGCCGCTGCGGGCCGATATCCTTGCGGGCGACCTGCGGCTTTTCTATCTCCTCTGGCTGACCGCGGTGGAGACCGACGTCCTCGCGGCGGACGAACCCGAACCCATGCCGGGCATCGGGCCGATAAACGCGGCGCTCGAGGCTTGCGCGGAATTCTTCGGCATCGATCACGATCTCGTCCAGGCGGCCTCCGAACGTTCCGCCGCCGAGCCTCCCCGCGCCTCGACATCGCCCGAGGTCCAAAAAATCCTTGCGGCGCTGACCGTTCGCGAGAAGACCGAAATACTCACGCGGTTGTTCGACGGTGATGCCCATGTGGCGGCCGAACTGCGCGCCAAGGTGCGGGACCGCATGGCGATCGAGACCGGCGCTTCACCGACCGGCGCCCGGACCGTCGGCGACCTTCGCGCCCGCGCCCACGCGATCGGCCTCGCCCGCGAACAGGCCGCCGCCGAGAAGCACGCCGCCGAACAGAAACGGCGGGCGGAAGAAGCGGAGAAAATTCGCCGAGCCAGACTTGTCGCAATCGCGCGGCAAGGAGACGGCGTCTGGAACGACGTCGAGACCGAAATCGAACGCCGCAACGCGGCCGGTTACGGCAAGGCGGCGGACCTTCTGTTCGATCTCAAGACGATCGCCGGAGAACGCGGCACGATCGAGGATTTCCGGCGCCGTCTCGGGGCGATCCGTGAGCGGCATGCCCGGAAGGAACGATTCCTGGAACGGCTGGCGGGATTGGAATAGCGCGAATTCGCCCGCGCGGTGAGCGGAGCGGAGGCGTCGTATGAAATCTTAGGGTCCGGGACAAAACGCATCTCCTGTTTTGTCCCGGACTGGCGGATGACGTTTCGGATCGACCAGTGCGAAATCGAGATCATCGATCTCGATTATGAGGACTACCAGTAAGTATCCCCCGGCAAAGCCGGGGGTGCGACGGTTTCACCGGGGGATCATCCCGGCGCAACCGAAAAAACGTAAGGAATATCAAGAAACTGGCGGAAGGGGAGGGATTCGAACCCTCGGTAAGGGTTGACCCCCTACGGCGGTTTAGCAAACCGCTGGTTTAAGCCACTCACCCACCCTTCCGCGGGACAGCGGATACGCCATGGCGCACCACCGAGCTTGGATGGCCGGTTCTACAGAATACTGTCAGCCGCGTCAATCGGGCTTGAAGCGGAATCATCATTCCTTTGCGGCGCGCCGGGTATTTCGCAAGAAAATCAACGCCCGACCGGAGCGGCCTCAGGCCTGGATCAAAGCATCGATCCGGATCGGCAGATCGCGGACGCGCACGCCGGTGGCGTGATAGACCGCATTGGCGATCGCCGCCGCCGTGCCGACATTGCCCAATTCGCCCAATCCTTTGACGCCCGCCGGATTCACTTCGGTATCCACTTCGGGAACGAAAAGGACCTCGATCTGCCGGATGTCGGCGTTGACCGGCATCAGATATTCGGCGATGTCGCGATTGACATATCGGGCCGACGGCCGGTCGATCGCGGTGGCTTCGTGCAGCGCCGAACCGATGCCCCAGATCATGCCGCCCATCAGCTGGGAGCGCGCCGTCCGCATATTCATGATCCGCCCGCCGGCGAAGGCGCCGACGATGCGCGGCACGCGGATCTCGCGGGTGCGGGCGTTGACGCGGACCTCGACGCATTCGACGCCGAAGGCGAACTTCATCACCTTGCCCTTCGATCCGCCGGACAGGGCGCCGGCCCCCTGGTAAAGCTTCTGCACGGCATCGGCCGGCATGCCGTCGGGAATCCATTCGGCATAATGCTCGATGGCGCCGACGCCCATGCGCCGGAAGATGTCCTCGACCTTTTCCCCGGCCCCGTCGGCGGCGACCAGCCGGCCGTTCGCCAGGACCAGTCCCTCGCCCGACCGGCCAGCGGCCCGTCGTTGGCCGTGACGGCGCTTTGCACCAGGGCCTGGCGGATCGTGCCGCAGGCGTAGATTCGCAAGCAACCGTCGAGCGGGCCGGAAGGTTCCGTCGTCACGAGCGCCGCCGAAAGGGAACGATTCGCCGGCGCCGGACGTTCACTCCAAGGACAAGGACCAGGGCAAGCGGGAGTCGATAAGGTGACGTCACGGGCGATCTGGAAAGGCCATCTGAAGATCGGAGAGCTGGTTTGCCCCGTGGCGCTCCATGCGGCCGTCTCGACGTCCGAACGCCTGGTCTTCCACGCCGTCGACCGCCGGACCGGACATCGGCTGCATCGGCAGTTCGTCGACCGGGATACCGGCAAGGAGGTCCGGCGGGAAGACCAGACCAAGGGTTATGAGATCGCCCCCGACCAATATGTGATCCTGGAGCCGCAGGACATCGCCGCCGTGGTTCCGGCGAGCGACAAGATCCTGTCCGTCGAGGCCTTCGTTGCGGTGAGCGAGATCGACGCTCTTTATTTCGACCGGCCCTATTACCTGACCCCCGCGGACGAGGGCGCCGCGGAGAGTTTCGCCGTCTTCCGCGACGGCCTGCGGACCGGGCATGTCGCGGCGCTGGCGACGGCCGTCCTGTTCCGGCGCGCCCATTTTTTGCTGATCCGCGATCATCAGCGGGGACTGGTCGCGACGATCCTCGCTTTCGACGACGAGGTGCGCCCCGCCGAACAAGCGTTCGCCGCCATTCCCGAGATCAGGATCGACCCGGAAATGCTCGATCTCGCCCGCCATATCATCGATACCAAGAGCGGCGATTTCGATCCCGCCACCTTCGACGACCGCTATGAAGCGGCCCTGGCCGATCTGGTCCGGGCCAAAATCGAAGGGCGCCGCCTCGAGCCCGCCAGGCGCCCGGCCGGCGAGACGGTGATCGACCTGAAGGAGGCGCTCCGCCGCAGCGCCGCCGCCGCCGGCAAGGCGGCGGGCGGAAAAGCCCCACACCGGGCGACGAGGTGAACGGATGGCCCTCGATCTTTATCGGCGCAAACGCGATTTCGAAAAGACCAGCGAACCGCCCGGCCGGGATTCGGGGCCCGCCGGCTGGTCCTACCTCATCCAGAAACACGCGGCCCGCCGCCTCCACTACGATTTTCGTCTGGAAATGGACGGCGTCCTGAAAAGCTGGGCGGTGACGCGCGGACCGAGCCTGGTGGCCGGCGAGCGAAGGCTGGCCGTGCATGTGGAGGACCATCCGCTCGACTACGGCAGTTTCGAAGGCACCATTCCGAAAGGGCAATACGGCGGCGGGACCGTCCTCCTGTGGGATCGCGGAAGCTGGACGCCGCTCGGCGATCCCCACCAGGGCTATGCCAAGGGCCATCTCGAATTCGAACTGCACGGCGAGAAGCTGCGCGGCCGCTGGCATCTGGTGAGAATGCGCGGCGGGGACCAGGAAAAACGGGACAACTGGCTGCTGATCAAGGCCGACGACGAAGCGGCCCGCCCGGCGGAGGCCGGAGATATCCTGGAGGAACGTCAAGAGTCGGTGAAGAGCGGACGCGATCTCGCCGGGATCGGCATGGGGGCGCCCGGAAAAGCCGCGGCGGCGGTCGAAAAGCCGAAAGCCGCGGCCAAGCCGGCGAAGCCCCCGGCCGCCGCGGCGCGCACGGCGCCCATGCCCGACTTCGTCGAGCCGGCCCTGGCGAGCCTGGTGAGCAAGGCGCCGAAAGGCAAGCGCTGGATCCATGAAATCAAGTTCGACGGCTATCGCCTGCAGAGTCGCATCGACCGGGGACAGGTCCGGCTTCTGACCCGCAGCGGGCTCGATTGGACCAGGCGCTTCGGCGAACGGCTGGTCGCGGCCTTCCAGGCCCTGCCCGTCGAAAACGCCCTGATCGATGGCGAACTGGTCGTCGAGAACGACGTCGGAGCAACGAGCTTTTCGTCCCTTCAGGAGGACCTCAGCGAAGGCCGGGCCGATCGCTTCGTCTTCTATGCCTTCGATCTGCTCCATCGTGACGGTCAGGACCTGCGCGCCGCGCCGCTGACGGCGCGCAAGCAGGCCCTGCAAGATCTTCTGGGCAAGGCGGCCGGTCCGCTCCGCTACAGCGAACATTTCGGGGAAGACGGCGACATGCTGTTGCGGCACGCCTGCCGCCTGAGCCTGGAGGGCTTGGTGTCGAAATTGCGCGACGCCCCCTATCGCTCCGGGCGGTCGAAGGATTGGGTCAAATCCAAATGCTCGGACCGCCAGGAGTTCGTCATCGGCGGTTACCTCGTCTCGACCACCTCGGCCAAGGCGATCGGCTCCCTTGTTCTCGGCCTCTTCGACAAGGGCGAACTTCATCATGTCGGGCGGGTCGGCACCGGCTTTTCGAGCCGCCTCGCCGCCGATCTCTTTCGACGGCTCGAACCGCTGGAACAATCGAAAAGCCCCTTTGCCGAACGTCTGGCCCCCGATGCCGCCCGCGGTGTCCATTTCGTGGCGCCGACCACGGTGGCCGAAATCGAGTTTCGCGGCTGGACGGCGGACCGCAATCTGCGCCACGCGGCGTTCCGGGGCCTGCGCGAGGACAAGCCGGCCGTTCAGGTGGTCCGCGAACAAGCCGTCGAGGCGGCGCCGGCGACGGCCGCCAAGGCATCGGTGACGCTGACCCACCCCGACCGGCTGTATTGGCCGGAAGACGGCGTCACCAAGGAAGGCCTGGCCGATTATTACGAGGACGTCTGGCCGCACATCGCTCCCTTCGTGGTCGCCCGTCCCCTGGCGCTGCTGCGCTGTCCGGACGGCGTCGGCAAGACCTGTTTCTTCCAGAAGCACGCCTGGCGCGGCATCAATCGCAACGTCAAGCTGGTGGCCGACCCGAAGAATCCGCAAGACGAGCCCTTTCTGGTGATCGACGACCGCAACGGCCTGATCTCCCTGGTCCAGGCCGGCGTCATCGAAATCCATCCCTGGGGATCGCCGCTGGCGGCCCTGGAAAGGCCGGACAGCATGATCTTCGACCTCGATCCGGGCGAAGACGTCGCCTGGCCGGCGGTCATCGCCGCGGCCGTGGAAATCAGGGATCGGCTCCAGGCGCTGGGGCTGGCCGCCTTCGTCAAGACGTCGGGCGGCAAGGGCCTGCATGTCAATGTTCCGCTGCTGCCGAAGGCCGAGTGGGACGCCGTGAAGGACTTCGCCAAACGGATGGCCAACGCCATGGCGGCCGACAGTCCGGAGCGCTACCTCGCGGTCGCCACCAAGGCCAAGCGCGGCGGACGGATCTTCGTCGACTATCTGCGCAACGGCCGCGGGGCGACGGCGGTGGCGCCCTTTTCGACGCGGGCCCGGACCGGCGCCGCCGTATCGATGCCCTTGGCCTGGGAAGAGTTGAGCGAAACGATCGGTCCGGCCTATTTCACGGTGCACAATGCGATCGCCCGCCTCGCCCATCAATCGGACGATCCCTGGCGGATGTTTCGCAAGATGGAACGGCCGCTGCCGTAAAGAAGCGCATCGGCGGCGGGAATCGCCACCGGCCGGCGCTTTCTTAAAAGAATTCACCACGAAGGCGCGAAGGGATGATGGCGTTCCTGAGCCCAATCCCGCCGAGGCGCCCCACCCCAGTGGCACCGGCGTCCCTGCCGGTGTGCCGGCGAAGCCGGCAGCACAAGGGCGGACGAGGACGCGATCCCGAAAGGAACTTTTCTGCCGCAGGGAGGCGGACACCGGCAGGGACGCCGGTGCCACTGGGGCTATCCTTTATTTCACATACTCTCGCTGCCCGCGTCTTTTCGGAAAAGGCGGGCCGGGTACTGGGACAAAGTCCACAGGATTGCTCTTGGCCCTTTGAATTTTGCGTCTTCGTGTCCTTCGTGCCCGTGGTGAATTTTTCTTTTGTTTACCCCTTTACCGCTTGCCCGACCCGGGCCGCTCGGCGGCGATGCTTTTTTTCAAGGCGTCGACGATGCTGACCACATTGCCGGCCGGTGGCGGTTCTTTCGCGGCGACCTTCCGCCGGTGGCCCTTTT
>JAATGN010000143.1 GCA_015654615.1 Rhodospirillales bacterium | reverse complement strand
AGCCGAAGAATGAGCATTTCCGCCGCTTTGCGGCGGAGGCGGGCACGGAGGCCCGCCCCACTGAAAGGCATTTTTTCACAGCCTCTCTCGCGGGAATGACGAGAAAGGTGAATGATCCAATTTGATCGCAAACCGCTCTAGTCTTCCTTACTGTGAGAAAAATGGGGCCATGCCACTCGATATCCAATTCGTGTTCATCCGTGGCTGTCCGTGTCCGTCCGTGTTGCTCAAACATCTCGCCCGCGCTCCAGGCCATCGGGATAGGTTCCGAGAACCGAGAACGAAGCAACGAGGGAAGAGAAAGCGGGGATGGCGGAAAAATCAGCGTAGGGGCCTGTAGCCGCATTGCGGAGCGCAAGCAATCCGGCAACAGGCACCATCGCCCTCAGCGCAGGGCGGCGATGTTGGCGCGGTAATCGGGGGTGCGGAAAACCGCGCTGCCGGCCACCAGGACGTCGGCCCCGGCGGCAATGATCTCTTGGGCGTTGTCCGTCGTCACCCCGCCGTCCACCTCGATCTCGATGGGGCGTCCGCCGATCATCTCGCGCAGCCGCCGGATCTTGTCGAGAGCCGAGGGGATGAAGCTCTGGCCGCCGAATCCCGGATTGACCGACATCACCAGGATCAGATCCGTCTTGTCGAGCACATATCGAACGACATCTTCGGAGGTCGCCGGATTGAGCGAAACTCCCGCCTTGCGGCCAAGGGAGCGGATCAGCTGCAAACAGCGGTCGAGGTGCCGGGTCGCTTCGGCATGCACCGTGATGATCTCGCTGCCGGCCTCCGCGAAGGCGGCGATATAGGGCTCGACCGGCTCGATCATCAGATGGACGTCGAAAACCTTGGCCGTGTGGGGCCGCAGGGCCTTCACCACCACCGGACCGATGGTCAGATTGGGGACGAAATGCCCATCCATGACATCGATGTGAATGTAATCGGCGCCGGCGGCGTCGATCGCCCGGACCTCTTCCCCCAAGCGGGCGAAATCGGCGGAAAGGATTGAGGGCGCAATCTTTACGGACATGGGACGATCCCTCCGGAATGACATCCAGAACCCGTCATGGCCGGATCGCGTCCGGCCATGACGATTTTATGCGCCTTCAGGCTCAATGCAGCTTCGGATCGAGCGCGCCGTCCTTGTAGCGTTTGGCCATCTCGGTCAGCGGAACGGCCTTGATCATCGCGGCGTGACCGGCCGTGCCGAACTGTTCGTAGCGGGTTTCGCACAGCTTCTGCATGGCGGCGATGGCCGGCTTCAGATAACCGCGCGGATCGAATTCGCCCTTCTTCTCGGCGAACACCTTGCGGATCTGGCCGGTGATCGCCATGCGGCAGTCGGTGTCGATATTGATCTTGCGGACGCCGTGCTTGATGCCCTGCTGGATCTCCTCGATCGGCACGCCGAAAGTCTGGGGAATCTCGCCGCCATATTGATTGATGATATCCTGCAGTTCCTGCGGCACCGACGACGAGCCGTGCATGACCAGATGCATGTTGGGCAGGCGCTGGTTGATCTCCTTGACCACATGCATGGCCAGAATGTCGCCGGTCGGCTTGCGGCTGAACTTGTAGGCGCCGTGCGAGGTGCCCATGGCGATGGCCAGCGCGTCCACCTTGGTCTTGGTGATGAAATCGACGGCCTGATCGGGATCGGTCAGCAACTGGCTGTGATCGAGCGTGCCCTCGAAGCCATGGCCGTCCTCCTTGTCGCCCTTGCCGGTCTCCAGCGAGCCCAGGACGCCCAATTCGCCTTCCACCGAGACGCCGACCAGATGCGCCATGTCGACGACCTTGCGGGTAACGCCGACATTGTAGTCCCAGCCGCCCGGCGTCTTGCCGTCTTCCTCGAGCGAGCCGTCCATCATCACCGAGGTGAAATTGTTGGTGATGGCCGACAGGCAGGTCGCCGGGCTGTTGCCGTGATCCTGATGCATGCAGACCGGGATGTCGGGATAGAGCTCGACCGCCGCCATGATCAGATGCTTCAGCACGACGTCGTTGGCGTAGGCGCGGGCCCCGCGGCTGGCCTGCAGGATGACCGGGCTGTCGGTTTTCTTGGCGGCCGCCATGACCGCCAGCATCTGCTCCATATTATTGATATTGAAGGCAGGCACGCCATAGCCGTGTTCGGCCGCATGGTCGAGAAGCTGGCGCAACGAGATCAGAGCCATCTGGATTTCCTCTTTGCTTTGGTTATCGAAATCGTCTGAACGTCAAAATCGCCGTCGCGGCGTCAAAGTCTGGCCAGGGCGGCGTCCACGACGGCTTCGGCCGTAATGCCGAAGTGACGATAGACCTGCTCGGCCGGAGCCGAGGCTCCAAAGCCTTGGAGGCCGATCACCGCTCCGTCCGGTCCGACATAGCGCTCCCACCCGAAAGTCGAGGCGGCTTCGACGGCGACCTTGACGGTCCCCTCACCCAGGACGCTCTTGCGATAGGAACTTTCTTGCCGGTCGAACAGTTCCCAGCAGGGCATGGAAACGACCGCGGCCGCCACGCCCTTGGCTTTCAGCAGATCCTGCGCCTGCAAGGCCAGTTCGACCTCCGATCCGGTGGCGATCAGCGTGACCTGGCGCGGCCCCTCCGCCTCGGCCAGGACATAGGCCCCCCTGGCCGATTTGTTCTCGGCGGCGTCGCTGCGCACGGTCGGCAGATTTTGACGGCAAAGCGACAGCAGGCTCGGTCCGGTGAGATGCTCGAGCGCCACTTCGTAACATTCCATGGTCTCCACCGGATCGCAGGGGCGAAAAACCAGAAGATTGGGAATCGCCCGGAGCGAGGCGAGATGTTCGACCGGCTGATGCGTCGGCCCGTCCTCGCCGAGACCGATGGAATCGTGGGTCATGACATAAAGCACGCGCAGACCCATCAGGGCCGACATGCGAAGCGCCGGCCGCAGATAGTCGGTGAAGACCAGAAAGGTCGCGCCATAGGGAATCAGGCCGTCGTGCAGCGCCAGGCCGTTCATCGCCGCCGCCATGCCGTGCTCGCGCACCCCGTAATGCAGATAGCGGCCCGAGGCGTCGTCCGGCGTGATCGGCTTGGTCGATTTGGTGAGGGTCAAATTCGACGAGGTCAGATCGGCCGAACCGCCGATCATCTCCGGAATGATCCGGGTCAGCACCTCGAGCGCTTCCTGCGACGCCTTGCGGGTCGCCCATTTCGGCTTTTCGGCCAGGATCTTCGCCTTGAAGGCCGCCGTTTCGGCAGACCAGCCGTCGGGCAGGCGGCGGGCCGCCAGGCGGTCCCATTCGGCGCGGCGCGGCGCATCGAGCTTGGCCAGGCGTCCTTCCCAGGCCGTCCGGGCGGCCGTCCCGCGGACACCGGCGGTCCGCCAGGCGTCGAGCACGGCGGGCGGCACCACGAAGGGTTCGAAGTTCCAGCCCAGCTTGACGCGGGCACCGGCCAGTTCCTCGGCCCCCAACGGCGACCCGTGGGTCTTTTCGCTTCCGGCCTTGCTGGGAGCGCCATAACCGATCACCGTTCGGCAGGCGATGAGCGACGGCTTGTCGGTCGTTCGGGCCTGCTCGATGGCCTTGGCGACGGCTTCCGGATCATGACCGTCGACCCGGACGACGTCCCACCGGCTGGCGGCGAAACGGGCCAGTTGATCGTCGCTCAGCGCCAGGCTGGTCCGGCCATCGATGCAGATTTCGTTGTCGTCCCACAAGACGATCAGCTTGGCGAGCTTGTGATGGCCGGCCAGCGAGATCGCCTCCTGGCTGATGCCTTCCATCAGGCAGCCGTCGCCGGCGATGACATAGGTATAATGATCGACCACGTCGCGACCGTAGCGCGCCGCGCCGATCTTTTCGGCCAGGGCGAATCCGACCGCATTGGCGATTCCCTGTCCAAGCGGACCGGTGGTGGTCTCGGCGATGGCCACGTGACCGTATTCGGGATGGCCGGCGGTCCGCGCCCCCAACTGGCGGAACTGCTTGAGCTGTTCGACATCCACATCGTCATAGCCGGTCAGATAGGCCAGCGCGTAAAGCAGCATCGAACCATGGCCGGCCGACAGGACGAAGCGGTCGCGATCCGCCCAGCGCGGGGTCTTGGCGTCGAACTTCAAAAAGCGGGAGAACAGCACGGTGGCGACGTCGGCCATTCCCATCGGCATGCCGGGATGGCCCGACTTGGCCTTCTCGACGGCGTCGGCCGCGAGGAAACGAACGGCGTTGGCCATATCTCTATGATCGGCGGAGACGGCGACCTTGGCGAGCGGCACTGTCATCGAAAAGAGTCCTTTTCCCTGTCAAATTCGACACCGACCTGGCGGCCGAGCCGCCCCGGATGACACCGGCTTCGCGGTGGAGCGGGCTTGAGGTACGCCCGGCCGTCACCCGAGGGGCGGTGAGCGTTCTGCCGCCGGCGTGGGGGCCGGCGCTGATCGACTCGGAAACGTCCATCCGGACGAATCCCACCACAGGTCGCGTTGCGCATGGCTTGTCGTCCAATTCGCCGGAGATTTCAAGCTCGTCCGTCAGCTTCCGGGCCGTGTCTGCAAAAAAAAAGAAACATTCGCTCCGGACGACCCGCCGCAATCGGGCTTGGGCGCCGTCATTTGCCCTAAAAACGGCAGCAAGAATACCAAATAATTCATTTATTTTCAGATTACTGCGCCACACTCCGGAATTTCCCCGAAAAGCGGTCAGGCCGATGTGGTCAGGCCTCCGGACCAGGCCGCAGGGAGGCCAGGAGAAGATCGATTTCGGCGGCGGGAACGGGGGGGCTCAAAAGATACCCCTGCATCTCGTCGCACCGGAGCTTGCGCAGCAGAATCCGCTGTTCTTCGGTCTCGACTCCTTCGGCGATCACTCTGCGCCGCAGGGAATGCCCCATGCTGATGATCGTCCGGATGATTTCCTGGTCGTCGGGATCGGTGGCGATGTCGTTGATGAAGCTGCGATCGATCTTGATGGTATGGACGGGAAATTTTTTCAGATAGCTGAGGGAGGAATAGCCGGTTCCGAAATCGTCCATGGCCAGATGGATTCCCATCTCGCTCAATGTCCGCAGCACATCGATGGCGTTTTCGGTATCCTTCATGATCATGCTTTCGGTGATCTCGAGCTCGATCCCCGAAGCCTCGATGCCGGCGCGCTTCAGCGCGTCTTCGACGCTCCTGGCCAAATTGGGCTGGCGCAATTGGCGCACCGAAAGATTGACCGCGACACGCATGTGGGGATGGCCGGCGTCATGCCATTTCCGATACTGCCGGCAGGCCGTGTCGAGCACCCATTCGCCGACCGTCCCGATCAGACCGGTTTCCTCCATCACCGGGATGAATTTCACCGGCGAGACCATGCCCATCTCGATGTTGCGCCAGCGCAAAAGCGCCTCGACGCCGGTCAGGCGGCCGGTCCCCAGATCGCACTTGGGCTGGTAATAGACCGTGAACTCGTCGCGCTCCAAGGCCTTCGACAGACCGTTCTTGATGATCATCCGTTCGCTGACTTCGGCATTGATGTCGGCGGTGAAGAATTGAAAATTCGCCTTGCCCTGCTCTTTGGCGCGATACATCGCGGCATCGGCGTTCTTCAGCAACGTGTTGGCGTCGACGGCATCGTCGGGAAAGATGGTGATGCCGATGGAGGCCGAGATGAAGGCTTCATGCTGCTCCAGCAGGAACGGCTGCTCCAGGGCTTCGATCATTCGCTGAGCAACCACCGGGGCATAACGGATTTCCCCCAGATTGGGCATGATGATGGTGAATTCATCGCCGCCCAGGCGCGCCACCGTGTCGCCGTGGCGCACGCAGAACAACAGGCGCTTGGCCGCCTCTTTCAGCAGTTCGTCGCCGACCTCGTGGCCCAAGGTGTCGTTGATCAGCTTGAAGCCGTCCAGGTCGATATACATCAGCCCGACGCGCTGGCCGGCGCGTTCGGCCAGATGCAACGCCTGGCACAAGCGGTCCATGAACAGGGAACGGTTGGGGAGCCCGGTCAGACTGTCGTAATTGGCTTGATAGCGGATGCGTTCTTCGTCGTGCTTTCTTTGCGTGACGTCGACGAAGACGGCCACATATTGGTTGATGGCGCCGTCGGTCCCGGTCACGCTGACGATCGAAAGCCGCTTGGCGAATTCTTCGCCGCTTTTCCGGTGGCTCCACTGCTCCTGGTCCCAGCGGCCCGATCGTTTGATCGTCGCCAGAACCGATGACAGCATCTCCGGATCGCCGGCGATGTCGAGGAAAACGGGAAGTTTCCCCACCACTTCCGCCGGGGAAAAACCGGTTATTTCGGTAAAGGCGGGATTGACGGCGACGATACGAAAATCGGCGTCGAGAACGACGATTGCTTCCGCCGTGATCTCGAAGACCGTGGCGGCGAGTTGCAGCTTCTGGTCGACCATCCGGCGTTCGGCCAGGCCGCGCATCTCGATCAGAAAGCTCTGCCGGTCGCCGCCGCAGGGGATGACCGACAGCGCCACGTCCCTGCCCTGCCCGTCCAAACGAACCACCCTGGTCGCCAGCGTCTTCAAGGAAGATCCCGGCCCTCCGGAACCGGACAGGATCGACGAGACCGTCTCGGCCGGAAGAAATGTGCTCAAGGGCCGGCCGACCACCTCGGCCATGCTCCCCGCTCCCAGCAGCCGGGCTCCGGAGGGATTGACCGAATCGATCCGCGCCTCCGAGCTTTTCATGATGCAGACGGCCATGAGATCGGCCAGGCGGCCGATCTCGGCGGCCTGCTCGAAAGGCTTCTCGGGGGGCGCCATGCGGGCTCTGAACAGCAAGGCCGTTCCCGAATCGTCGACCACCCGTTGTACGGCCGCCGTCGCGTTGACGATCCGCCCGCCTTCGGCGAGCAGGATCAGCGGCCGGCATGCGCCGTCGACCACCGCATGGCCCAAGCCGTCTTCGAGCAATGCCCGGCAATCCGGATGAAGAAAATCGGCGAACGAACGCCCGATCAAAAGACTGGCGTCTTCGACACCGAGTAAGCGAGCCCCCACCGGATTGATGTAATCGATTTTACCGAGACGACAAACACAAATGAAGTCAGGCACCTGTCCAGCCGAACACTGGACCCACTGCACCGCTGAAGCTGAGGCAGCCACCTGAGACCGTGTCCTTCTTTATGTTTTGGCGCCGGCTGGACTGCCCGCCTCTTTGATCGACGGAATCAACACTACCGAAAAACTCATATCGAGGAAAGCAAAGTGTGACATTTATCACATTTTTTACGAAATCGAACGGATCGGACTTGGCCGATATTTCTTGAAAAATTGTATTTTGTGGAGGCTGATGGACCAAAGGCGACTTGTAATAATATTACAATTTACCGGCAGAACAACCCCGATAAGGATCGCGAACAGTTCAACCCGGAGTCGCTCGTCACTGGGAAAGCCTTACTTTCGGCTGCAACCCGCGCAGACCCGGTCCTTGCGGACATCGAGCCCATCTCGAAAAAATTCAATACCGACCGGATCCAGCTCGTTTGGCCGCGGCGGAATCACCTTCCCACACCCCATCGCCTGCCGAAGCCGAGGCGCGGATGTTCGCCGTCGCGGCGGTGGCCACCATCGTCGGCCTGACCTCATTGACCGCAACCACCGTCATCCTGGTTTCGGCGGGCTTCGCCTCGACGGCGGCGGCTTCGACGCTCCTGGCTTCCGAACCGGCGGAAGCGGCAGCCGGTTTCGTCTCGCCCGGCTTCGATTCGACCGGTTTGTTCGCCGGCTTGGGCTCGCCGGCGTTGGCTTCGACGGTCGTGGAAGCGGTCGCGCAACTCTCGGCGAGGGCCGCGGCGATTTGCCGGTCCGCCGTCGCCAGAACCGGATCGCCGGGCGGCGACAGCCGGCGAAGCGCCGTGGCGCCCGGCTCCTCGCGCGTGGCGCTGGCCACGGCCTGATGAAGATAGCCGCGGGAAGAGGCCGGATAGATGAAGCCGTAGGTGGGATAGGTCCGCGTTCCGAAATCGCGGGTCGAGGCGTTCCACACGCGAACTTCGGTCCAGTCGTTTCCGGCAGAGACGTCCGTCACCGCCACCATCTTGGAGACCTGTCCGCGCCCATGACCGCGATGCGGCGCCCAATTGGCATGATCGACCAGCACTTCGCGCGAACTGACCACGCGGGCCACCACCGCCACATGGCCGTAGCGCATGGCCGCAAATTTCTTGAAGACGACGACGGCGCCGACACGCGGAGCATGCCCCCGATCGTATTGACCGGCTGCCGCGTTCCACCAAGTCCAGGCATCCCCACGGATGCTGATGCCCGAAACCTCCCGAGCAAAGGGCACGCATTGGAGAGCTTCTGCAGGAGCAGATACAACCAACGCTACACCCATCATCAGTGCTGCGACACCCCGCCCCCACACTTGCAATACGTCCCCCTCAAGGCTTCGCCTATCGTTATTACGGATTGTGCTTATTCGAAATGCCGAACGCAACCCTTAATCATAAATTGCCACAATTTTTCTCATATTTTTGAATTTTAATTGCGATGAATGAGCATGATTGAAACGGAAACGCAGCCATTTCAAAGGAATCGGCAGCGTGACTCAATGCTGTGGCGGGATTATAAACAGCCTATGAACAGACTATCATGCTTGCTGCTGTCGGCCGCCGTGGCGCTTCTCATGTCGCGAACGCCGTTGCTGGCACAATTCGATGACGGTGTTGCAGCTCTGCAACACGGTGATTATCAGAAGGCCCTGGAGGCATGGCAAAAGGATGCCGATGCGGGAGAAGCGCGCTCCCAATATTCGATCGGCTATCTCTATCAGTTCGGCCTTGGCGTGCCGGCGGACCTTTCCAAAGCCAAGGAATGGTACGAAAAAGCGGCGGCCCAAAATAATGCCGACGCCCTTTATGCTTTGGGAATTCTTTACGAATCCGGCAAGGCTGGCCCGAGAGATCTCACCCAGGCGATGACCTATTATCGCAAGGCGGCCGATAGCGGGAACCAGGCCGACGCGGAATACGCCGTCGGGCGGATGATCCTGCGCGGCCGCGGCGTCCCGCGCGATCCCAAGGAAGGGGTCAAATGGCTCAAGAAGGCGGCTCTCCACGATCAGCCGGCCGCCCAATATATGTTGGGAGCCGCCTATGAGGCCGGTTGGGGTGTGGTGCCCGATCCGCTCGAGGCCTTGTACTGGTACAGCCGGTCCCTGGACGGCGATTCGGTCGAGTTGCAGGAGCAGGACATGGCGTTCCAGCCGAAGATCGCCATCGAATCGTTGCGCCGCCATCTCTATCCCGAGGAAATCCGGAAAGTCGAAGCCCGTCTGAAAAAGGACCGGGCGGCCGAAAAGGCCTCCGCCCCGAAGGCGGCCAAGGCGGCGGCGGCGCAAAACGAAAAGCCCGCCGCGGCCGCGACTGCCGCAAGATCCGCCCCGGTGTCGCAACCGGCGGCCGACAAGCGGGTGGCGGAAGACGGCTTGCCGATGGACGCGCTCACCCGCCCGCAACAGTAACCCCGGGATCGATCCGATCTTTGGAGCCTGTCGTCAATTAGGCTATTTCCGTTGATTTTCCCGTCATCCCCGCTTTCGAAGGTTTGTGAATTTTTGCCCCTCGCCCGCTTGGCGGGAGAGGGGTTCGATCACCGCTGACTCTGCGCAAAAAATTCATCGCCTCTTTCGCAGGGATTGGGCGGTTCGATTTCCTGATAACCGCCCGAAGCGTCGGGGGTGTTCACAGGCTGATGATTTCGGTGGTGACGTGGCCGTTGCGGTCGACCAGGGCGATTTTCCGGCCCTCGTCCCGGCCTTCGTGAAGCAGGGCGAACAGCGTGATCGCCTTGCGCAGGATTTCGCTCTTGCTCTGGCTGCTTTCCCGCGAGAAGGCCACCAGCTTTTCGTAAAGAGCGTCCGACAAAGTGACATTCATTCTGACCAATGCTGTCTCCTCACGCGAAGCCGGTTTCGTCGAGCCCGTTTCTCGCCAGGACGCATTGGGCGTCGATCGCCAGGGCACGGCGGAAACTTTCGGCGGATTCGGCCGGACGGCCGGCCTTGAGATAGACCTGGCCGAGGCTGCAGTGCGCCAGGATCAGGCCGGAATCGAGGCTCACCGCATGCAGAAGGCTGACCTCGGCGCTGTCCAGGCGGCCCAGCGCCACCAGCGTCTGCCCCAATTCCAGGAAGAAGACGGCGGATTGGCCGCGGTCGATCTCCACCGCCTTCTGAAAATGAACCATCGCCCCCTGGTAATCCGCCATCACCCGCAGCGCCATGGCGAGGCCGGCGTGGGCGGCGCCATCCAGCGGGGCCGCGTCGAGGGCCCGCCGGTAATGGCCGGCGGCCTCCTCGAAGGCGCCCTGCCCGCGCAGCAGGTCGGCCAGGGCCCGCTGGGCCGGGGCCAGCTTCGGCGCCAGGGCGACCGCCCGTTCCAGCGTCTGGCGGGCGCGGAGGCGGGCGCCCTGGCTTTGCTCCAACGCTCCCAGATTGCACAGGCAAAGGACATGGTCGGGGTCGAACGACAGGACCCGCTGGTAGAGCCGCCTGGCCCGCGCCCGGACGCCGGCCCGGTGATGGCGCGCCCCCTCGGCGAACAGCGCGTCGGTCAGCACGGAAAGATTTTCGTCCCTTTCTTTTCCATCATTCCCGCTTTCGCCGGGATGATGCGGAAATTCGCCCGTTTCTTCGGCCGACGAAGGTTCCTCGCCGGTCGCGGCGGCGCGCAGCATCCGGCCGAGGCGTCCCACGACGTCGTCCCAGCCGCCATGGAGGCTTTGGCGGAACAGCCGGGCCTGTGGATACCAGGGCGTGTCGGCGCGCTCGCGCAGCCACCGCCAATCGCCGCCGGCCGGCAGCAGAATCCAGACCGGCTTGCCCAGCGCCCCGGCAAGGTGGGCGATCGGGCCGTCGGCGGCGATGACCAGATCCAAGGTGGCGATGAGGCCGGCGACATCGGACAAGGAGCGATCTTTGGGAGCGAGCCCCGGATCGATCAGGCGGCTGTCCCCGCCCTTTCCGTCCAGGCCGACGAAGCGGACCGCCGGGCAATCGAACAGGGGGCGCAATGCCGCGATGTCGAGCCGCTCGCCGTCCGTCCAGCTCAGGCCCACCGTCAGGCCGGATCGCGGCTCCAGGCGCGCCTGCCAAGCCTCGATTCGCGCGGGATCCGCATGCAGATAAGGAACGGCGGCGGGAACAGCGTCCGGCGGCGTCCGGAAAATCGCCGGCAACGACAGCAGGGGGGCGATCAGGTCGAAGGCCGGCAGCGGCCGATCCGCCGCCACCACCTGGTCGACGCCCTCGAGGGTCTGCAGAAGCGCTGCCAGCGCCGCCGGACAGCGGAGGATGACCCGGCCGCCGCGAGCCTTGACCTGCGGCGCATAGCGGGCGAATTGCAGGGTGTCGGCATCGCTGCGCTCGGCCTGCAGGAGAATCGTCCTGCCGCCGAGATCTTCGCCCCGCCAGCGCGGGAAACCGGCCAGGACCGGATCGGTCCCGTGGCGAGGATCGGCCCAGCGCCACTCCAGTTCCGGCCATGCCGCCGCCCAGTCGCCGATGGTCAGCAGACAGATCGCCAGGGCGACATGCAGGTCCGCCTGGTCCGGATGGCGGACCAGGGCGGCCCGCAGTCCGTCGGCCGCCTCACCGCCCCGGCCGGTTTCGGTCAGCAGGCCGGCGAGATGGATCTCCACCGCCGCGAAATCCGGCTGCAGGCCGAGGGCGTCGCGATCGGCCTCGATGGCCAGATCGGTCATGCCCAATCCGCCGAAGGCCTTGGCCAGGCCGAAATGCGCCGACGGCACGGCGGGGTTCAAGGCCAGGGATGCGGCGAAGGCGGCCAGAGCCTCGGGGTAATGGCCGTCCTCCAGCAGCAGCATGCCCAGATTGGCGTGGGCCGAGGCGACCGTCGGATCCGCCTCGACGGCCTGGCGCAACAGCCGCCGGGCGTCGTCCTTGAAGCCGAGCTGACGGGCGATCAGGCCGCGCATATGATGGACCAGCGGCTTGAGAGGCGCCGCCTCGCTCAGCGTGGCGAACAGCAGATCGGCGCTGTTGAACTGTCCCTCGCCATAAAGCGCCATCGCCCGCTGAACGACCGCATTCTGCAACGCGGGCTGCTGGCCCATTGTCGTCGTCTGCATCGCAAGCTCCCTCAAATTGACCTCAGCTCGTCATCGCGAGCCGAAGGCGAAGCGATCCAGGACCAGCGCGCGGAATATCCGTGGACCGTCGGTTTAAAGAATTTGAACCACCAAGACACCAAGGCGACGGATTGCGCCGCGGGCTTGCTTGCCTTCCGGCTTCCGCCTTGCCATTGGACGATATGGTGAAAGCCTGCGGCGCCCTATCGCGACCAATCGTCGCATGGCATTTCCCGAAACGCCTTGGTGCCTTGGTGCCTTGGTGGTTCTCCTCCCGCAAATGCCGCCCCTGCCTACGAATGCCGCGCCCGCGCCTCGGCGCACCAGTCCCGCCACAGCCCGGTCAGGGCGTGGCCGAGGTTGCGGCCGAAGCGGGGAGCGTCGCACAGCGGCGAGGCGGCGAGGCGGTCGCGCAAGGTCCGGCGCAGGTCGGCCAGGTCCTGCGGCCGGCGGCTCCAGTCGACCGCCAGGGCGAGGTAATCGTCGGGCGTGGTCGCGCAGAACTCCGGCAGACCGGCGGCGGTCAGATGGCTGGCCGCATGGCGGCCGGCAAAGGTATCGCCGACCAGGGTGACGGTGGGCACCCCCATCCACAGGGCTTCCAGCGTCGTCACCCCGCCCGAATAGGGAAAGGGATCGAGGGCGAGGTCGACCTGCCCATAGGCCGCGACCACCTGGGCCTGTTCCGAATGGCCGACCAGATCGACCCATTCCAGCGGCACGCCGCCGGCGGCCAGCACGTCGGAAACCGCCTTTTTCGTGCTGGCCTCGCCCAATCCGCCATAGACCAGCAGCAGACGGGAATCCGGCACCTGTTCGAGAATCCGCGCCCATAGCGCGGCCAGCCGGGGATTGAGCTTGGCCGGCCGGTTGAAGCAGCCGAAGGTGAAGCGCCCATCGGTCAGGCAGGGCAGCGGCGCCACCGCGGGCGGATCGGCCGGCGGCTGATAGCAGACATAGCAGTCGGGCAGACGAATCGCCGGCTCGACATAGGAGGCGTCGTGATCCGGGGGGATTTCCACCGCATCGGCGATCAGCCCGTCATAGCTGTCGAGCCCGACCGTGCCGACATAACCGGCCCAACCGAGCTGCACCGGCGCGGCGCGGCGGGCGAAGACCCCCAGGCGGTTGCCGGCGGTGTGGCCGGCCAGATCGAACAGGATGTCGATCTTCTCTTCGGCGATCAGGCGGAGGAAAGCCTCGTCGTCTCGATCGGCGACTTCATGCCAGGCGGCGCTGGCCGCCTTGAAGCGTTCGGTCATATCGTCCTCGAACTCGACCCGGCCGGTGTGGAAGGCGACGATGGGAAAACCCCGGATCGCCAATTGCTCGAAGGCCCGCACGGTGAGATAGGCCACGGCATGACGGTGCATGTCGGCCGAAACGATGCCGATCCGCGGCAACCGCGCCGGGTCGGCGGCGTGAGCGAAGGCGAAGCGGTCGGTGACGATCCCCTGCCGGTAAAGCGCCGCCCATTTCTTATGTTCGCGCAGCAGTTCGGCCCGGCCGACCTCCGGCTTGTGCTGCAGGGCGAACAGCAGGGTGCCGGCGACGGCGGCATCGTCCGGCCGCAATTCGCCGGCCCGGCGGAAGGCGGCCACCGCCTCTTCGATCCGGCCCTGGCCGAGATAGCCGAATCCCCGGCCGACATAGCTTTCGGCATGCAAGGGGTCCAGTTCGAGGGCGCGGTCGACATAGTCCAGCCCTTTCTCATACTGCCGATGATTGATCAGGAACTGGCCATAGATGTACTGCGGCAGGGCGGTATCGGGCGCCACCTTGGCCGCCATCTCGAACAATTGGCCGGCTTGCCGATCGCGCTCGGCCTTGCCGAAGGTCGCCGCCAACTCGAGGATCGCCTGGAAGTTGGAACTCTCCAACGTCGCCGCCGCCTGCAGATCGGCCACGGACCGTTCGTACTGCCCATCCAGGGCATAGGCCAGGCCGCGGGTGCGATAGGCGTCGGCATAGGCGCCATCCAGGGTCAGCGCCTTGTCCAGGGCTTCCAGGGCTTCCGCCCGCCGGTTTTCGGTGAGCAGGGCGAGGCCGAGGCTGTATTGGGCCAGCGGCATGTTGGGGAACAGGCGCAGTCCTTCCTGCAGATAGGGAATGCCGTCCCGCGTCCGTCCGGTGCGGGCCAGACAGGTGCCGATTTCCGCCACCGCCGGGCCATGGCCGGGATTGACGGCGATTTCCCCGTTGAAGGCGGTGATCGCCTCGGCGAAGCGGTCGAGATGGCAGAATGCCACCCCGAGGGCGTAGTGAAAGCCGGGATGGCCGGGCAGCGTGCGGACCGCCTGGCGGAAGGCCTCCAGCGCCGGTTTCCAACGATTCTGCTGGGCGTGAGCGACGCCCTGTTCATGAAATTTCCGGGCGCGCCGCAACACCGCCGAAGCTTGGCGCGCCGATGGATCGGCTCCCTCATCTCCATTATTTGCATGCCTGATATGCGTCTTTCGCATTCCTAACCCGATTTGGGGATTCTCAACCATTTCGAGCACCGATTCCGTCACAAGATGGCAATAACCGGTCTTATACACAAAAGTGTGCATTGTTTGCAATAGACATATTAAAGTATACGACTCGACGTCAGCTGTTTCTGTTGAGACAAAGTTAAGCACAGATGACAATGAATAGGATGATATCGATATCATATCTTCTTATTCATTATAGACGAATCGCATATCTCCTGCAGATCATGGGGAATTCCAGCTGTCATCGATCTGTAATATTAACGACAAGCAGAGACGCGACCGAGCCCCCGGTTTCTGCACGCCATCACATTCACAATCTTAGGGAGTCAACTATGTCTTCTCGTTTTTCCGCTCATCGCCTGCTCGGCACCACCTCGATGCTGGCCCTGTCGGCCGGCGCCATCCTCGCCACGGCGATGATTCAGCCGGCTGCGGCTGCGACACCGGCCGGAGGACTGTGGGGCGGCGGCAGCTCGCTGTCGTCCCTGACGGCGCGTCAGATTTTCGATTGCTATGCCGGCACCAGCATTTCGCCGAGCGTTTGCACCACGCCAGTCGCCGGTGCGGTCGAAGGTCTGTTCGCCGCCGTCGGCAGCGGCCGCGGCCAGCAGGCCTTCATCGCCCATGACCAGTTGCAACTGCTGAACGGCGGCGGCGTTCCCTTGGCCGGCCTGCCGGCGGTTCCCCCGCCCTTTATCGACTCCGCCAGCGCCAGCCCCAGTTTCAACGGCTACCCCTATCCAGGCATCAGTTTCGCCGCCAGCGACAACCCGCTGCCGACCAGCCTGACCACCGCGGCCTTCACCTTCACCGGCCTGTCGACCGCCGGCTGGGCCCCGGGCAATGTTTCGGGTTCGGTCAGCGTCGGCAACCCGACGACCGTTACCTACAGCACGGCCAACTTCGGACCGGCGATCCAACTGCCGCTGTTCGAAGTGCCGGTGGCCATCGCCGTCAACACCAGCGGCCTGGACGGCCTGCAGTCGAATGCGGTCGCCCCCGCCTCCACCTCCGATGCCGGCGGCGCCATCCAGCTTTCGACCGCCCAGGTGTGCGCCATCTTCTCCGGCACGGTGACCGACTGGAATTCCACCGCCTCGATCTCCGCCTTTGACAACACCGGCACCCTGACCACTCTGCCCTTCTCCGACGCCAACCGCAGCACCACGGATTCCGCCAAGCAGACTCCGCAAGCTTACGCCAGCAGCAGTGTGCCGATTCGCGTCACCTATCGCGCCGACAGCAGCGGCACCAGCTTCATCTTCACCAATTACTTGCAAGCGAGCTGCCTGCCCCTCGCCACCGCCGGCAACAAATATGCCACCATCTTCGGCGCCGCCGGCCTGCCCAGCACCACCTTCTCGACCCTGGTCAGCGCCGTCACCACCGCCGGCAATTCGGCCGCCAACTGGCAGTCGGCCACCGGCAGCGGCGGCGTCGCTACGGCGATCGGCACGGCCGCCGGTTCCACCACCTCGGGCGCCATCGGCTACCTGAGCGCCGATTTCACCACGCCTTATGACGCGACCTCAGGCGTCGTCAACGCCCCCCATTCCGCCAGCGTGCAGAACGAAGACCAGCGGGCGACCAATATCTCCCATCCGGCAGTCGGCGTGAGCTTCATCGCCCCGACGCCGGCCGGTGCCGATCTGGCCTACAGCGCGCTGACCGGCAACGCCACCATTCCGAATACAACGGACTACAACGGTTGGAACATCTACAATTACACCTATGCCTCCGGCACCCTGAGCGGGAAGTCCATCCTCGGCATTCCCAACACCACGGACGCCTATCCGGTGGCCGGCACGACCTTCATCGATCTTTATAGCTGCTATGCCAATGCGGCCACCGACGTCACCAATTTCCTGAAATGGTATTACAACAACGGCAACAGCAGCTCGGTCGCCTTGACCAGCACGACGCTCACACCGAATGCGACGGTCGCCGCCGTGCTGCAGAACAATGGCTTCAATCCGCTCCACCCCGCCGTGGCGGCAAGCCTCTTCAACGAATATCTGTTGACCGGCGCCACCGCCGGAATTTCCGCGACAGGCTCCTCTTCGCCAAATGCATCTTGCCGGCGTGCAAGCGGCGCCTGATCTCGCGCGTGACATCAGGACCGTTCTGAAGACTACGTTCCGCCGGGCGCCTCGAAAGGGGCGCCCGGTTCTTTTTTGCGGCCTTCTATTGGCAGTAAAGTGAACCGCGCCGCCAATAAGAGCATATACCTTGATATATCCCTTACGAGAGACATATACTTTGGTATCGATCAGAATCGGAGGAGACCGCCATGAGTCAGGTGGCCAAACTGTTCACCAATGGACGTAGCCAGGCAGTCCGCTTGCCGGCGGCCTATCGTTTCGACGGCAAGGAGGTTTTCATTCGCCAGGACCCGGAAACCGGCGACGTGATCTTGTCGCGCAAGCCTGCAACCTGGGATGACTTCTTCGTCGCGCTCAAAGATGCCGACGTCCCGACCGATTTCCTGGATGAAGCGGAGCGCAACCAGAAAGGGCCGGGCCGCGATCCCTTCGAGGGGTGGAAGGAGTGAAACGATATATGCTCGACACCAATATGGTCAGTCATCTGATCAAGGCGCATCCCGCCGTCGCACGACGCGTGGTCGCGGCGCCGATGGCGTCCCTTTGCATCTCGGCGATTACCGCAGGAGAACTGCTTTTCGGCTTGGCGAAGCGGCCGGACGCGAAGCGTCTGCACAAGGCTGTCCGAGAACTTCTCCGGCGTGTCGACGCCTTGCCTTGGAACAGCGCCCTTGCGGAGCGTTACGGGACGGTGCGGGCCGATTTGGAGCGCAAAGGCAAGAGCCTCGCGCCGCTTGATCTTCTCATCGCCACGCACGCCCTTGGCGTCGGCGCCGTCCTGGTCACGAACGACCGCGCCTTCGCTCAGGTGGCCGACCTGCCCGTCGAGGATTGGACGATTGCGATCGCGTAAAAGGGGCCGGGTACCAATATCCTCTCCGAGTGCTCTCATCCTCAATCCCTCTCCCGCAAGAGGCAGAGACTTTGCTTCCGGCCCGGCCGGTCACGTCAGCGGTCCAGCCATGCCTTGCAACAGTCCAGCAGCCGATTGACCTCCCCACCTCCCCACTGGCGTGATCGCGCCAGTGCATCTCCGGAGCCGCCCGGTAATACTGGTGGGTCACCATGTCGCGCATGCCGCCCCATTCCGCCCACGGAATCTCCGGGTGGGCTTGGACGATCGGCGCATCCTCTCCGATTTTCGCTCCAGAGAGGGTCCTTTTCGCCACGAGACGCGAGACGAATCAGGGCTGCGACAATTTCCGCCTTTCCTCTTCGGTCAGGCCCGGGATCTCCGCGGTATTCAGCGGGCCATAACCCACCACACGGACGGGATCGGCGGCGTCGTAACGACTTTGCCGGTCGCGCCCCCGGCGCCGCTCGTCTTCACGCCGTTTCGCGGCATCATCAGTGTCATTGGCAACCCCACCGTAGCCGATCACCTCGATGGTGATGATGGACGGCAGGTCGGTATTGCGAGGACCCGTCTGACGGGAATTACGCGACGCCGTATCGGCCGCATTGGCGGCCGCGCCAGCGGTGTCGGAGGCCGCCGTCAGGGCGCCCAGATTAGGGCTCGCCGCCACCGGAACGCCGGTCGCCTTGCCGCCGACATCGATATTGAAGGCGTTCAAGACATGCAGCGCCACGATGTTGAGATTGCCGGCGGCGCGGATGCCGGCGGCACCGGCATCCACCGTACCGTGCGGGGTGACGAGATTGGCGTTGCTCTTCGTCGGATCCTGACCCGGAACGGACAGCAGGGCGCCGATACCCGCCCCGGTGATCAGTCCGGCCGGACTGACCCGGCAATAGCCGTCGCTGTCGCAAACCAGTTTCAGCGGCGGATAGGCCGCCGCGCTTTTCTTGCCCTTGCCGGCGTTGAGATCGCCGTTGGCGGAGAACAGATCGACGTCGCCGCCCTGTTCGGTGAAGACGCGGCTTTGATAGACTTGCACGCTGCCATCCGTATAGCCGCTGATGGTGCCGCCCTGCAGCGTCAGGATGCCCTGCTGGTTGGGCGCCAGCATGTCGGCGGAATTGCTGCCGACATAAGCGTTGCCGCCCGGCCCCAGGATAGCGATATCGCCGCCGGTCTGCGTCTCGATCAGAGAATGGGCCATCCGCAGATCGCCCGTATGCACGGTGGCGGACGCCCCGTTGGACCCGCCGGTGTTGTTGTTCGTATAGCCGAGCGAGGCCGGGAACAGGGTGCTGATGGCCGTATAGGCCCGGGCGTACTGCTGATGATAGGGGCTCGTCGCATCATTGTAGTCGAGGCCGACCTGGGTGAGGAAATCGAGGAAGGCGCGGTCGACCAGCAGATCCTGTTGGCCGGCCGATAGCTTCGCTTGGAAGATGCCGAGGGATGCACCCGCCAGGTCGAAATGCGCCTTGTAGGCGGGGCCGATCAGTCCGGCCGAGGTCAGGGCGTTGGCCGGCAACGGCGACAGGCCCCAGGCCGCCAGCAACCCCTCAAGCTGGGTAACGGCCGATTGGCTGCTCGTCCCCTCTTTCGCCAGAGTGTCGAGGGTAACCTCAAGCTGCCGGGTGATCGAGGAGAGGAACCCGATCCCGCCGCTGCTGGTCAGGACATAATCATTGATCGCCGCCGCAGTGTCGATGCCATTGCCGACACCGAAGAGGGCGGTAATATTCGCCCCTTCGACCGGCAGATAGGATTTAACGGCGGGATTGCCGCAGACCGCCGCGGCACAATTGCTGCCATCACCGACCGAGAAAACGCCGCCGCCGCCGACCGCCAGGACGGTGCCGTCGGCGTTTTTGGTTTTGGTGAGGAATGGCCCCAGGTTGCGCCCGGCCTCAACCAGAAAATCGCCGGGGCCGTAGAGCGTGAAGGTGCTGACGTGATTGAACACATTGCCATTGGCATCGAAGCCCACCTTGGCCAGGATGTCGCGGCCGGCGATGATGCTGGTGATGTCGGTGGCGCTGTTGTTCTGGCCGGTGAAGATGGTGTTGACGATATCGCGGCCGGCCTCGACCTCGGCCGGCTTGATCAGACTGAAATTTCCGCTGATGTCCAGACCGGCATAGAGAATCGCCGGATTGGGATCGTCGGCATGCAACGCCGAGGCCAGGGTGGTCGGGGTTGGGACACCTTGAATGTCGAGGAGCGGAATGCTGGCCGCAGTGGTGCTGGCCGTGATGTCGTCGAGCATGGTGACGGCAAAGGTAATCGGGTTACCGGCATTGAGACTCACAGTGGAAATCGAGCCACCGGCGGCAAAGGAGAGCGTTCCGCTCACCGAGGGGACCAGGAAAAGGCTGTTGGCGATAGTAATGTCGCCGCTGATGGCCTCCACCTCAAAAGTCGCCGGGGTCAGACCGAAGGTTCCCCCGCCCGTGGCTCCGTTCCTCGTGAACAGCGCATTGGTGATACCACTCCCTACCGCCTGGCTCGGCATCAGCGTATCGACGGTGACGTCGCCGGCGAGACTGGTCAGCGCGACGCCGCCGTTGGCGCCGTAGCTGTCGAAGCCGACGCCGAAGCCCGGCGGCAGCGTGCCGCTGTCGATCTTGGAGACATCGGCGGGGACGCGGGTCGGCTCGAAGATGCCACCCAGGGTGATCGAACCCAGCGCCTGCACGGTGATGAAGCCGTCCTGCGCCGCCAACAGCAGCGGTACCGCCGTGCTTTGCGCCGTATTCACCCCCGAAAGCACGCTGCTGCTGAAAACATTGGGGGCGATGGTGGTCGCCAGGCCGGTGATCGGATTCGCCGGATCGGCGGCGACCACGCCGCCGACCTCGATCCGGCCAGTGCCGCGGCCGACATAGAAGGTGCCGCTGTAGAGATTGCCGCCGGCTTTGACCAGCAGATCGCCGCCGCCGTAATAATGCGCCGTGGCCGCCGCTCCGCCGGCCGTCTGGCCGCCGCCGACCTGGATGGTCTCGGGCAGCGAGACCGAAATATCGTCAATGTTGCGCCCGGCCGTCAGGGTGACATTGCCGCCGCCCAGCGCACCGAGGCCCTGGAAGAAAGTGGGGTAATTGATCCAGGAACTGTATTGGATGCCGCCGCTGGTGGTGTCGAAGGGCGTCGAGGTGCCGGTCGCATGGCCGGCGGTGTAGTACCAGGGACTCCAGAATTGGCCGGTGGAAACTCCCGCCGCTCCGGTCTGGCTGCCGTCGCCATCCCTCGGCGTCTCGATCCCGATGATATCGAGACCGGCGCTGATGGTCACCGCCCCGCCGCCGGTCGCCCAGACCGGGGCGCCGGTCAGGCCGTTGGGCGTGGTCGCCGTCGGTCCGGCCGGCGGCGTAAACCCAGCCGCATTGGCGGCGATCGTTCCTGCCGTATAGATGACCCCAGGTGCCGTCGCATCGCGCAGTTCGACGTTGCCGGCCGCAGCGATGTCGATCGTGCCGGTGCCAGTGCGAACGATTGTCGGAATATCAATCGTTTGGCCGGTCGTGCCGATCGCCGTATTGGGATAGGAAACATGGCCATCGACGGTGACGTCGCCCTGCCTGGCGCTGTTGACCACCAGGGGATCGACGCTGCCGGTCAGGGCCCCCGCGACGAACCGATAGGAGCTGCTGCTCGTCTCGGAAGCCAGATTCATTGCCGCGATCGGCGACTTGTCGGTGGCCGTCGTGACTGGCGCAGGACTATTATTCGTTGGCGTGGCAAAGGTAAGCATCACTGGTATGGACTGCGCAGGCGGGGCCGAGGGCGCCACAGGGAGCGTCCCGACGGTCGATACCGAAAATGACCAATTGCTGTACGCCAGTTGATACGTGTCATAAGCCGCCAGATAGGCGCCGTAAGTATGGATGTCTTGGGGGTTGTAGAGGGCTTGCGCCGTGGTGAGGAGCGAAGTCACACTGGTCGGAGCACCCGTACCGCCAACAGCAATCGTTCCAAAAAACCCGCTATTGCCCGACAAGTTTAGCCAGAAGTTGGTATATTCCTGTAAATATTGCTCATAAAATGAATAATATCCGTCAAAAGGATCCGAACCGGTAATCCCAAGAACTCCAGGCATCGCGAAGGTCACGACAGCGGATGTGGGATCGAGAACGAGACCGCCGGTATCGACGCTCGCCAGATCAAATGCCGTCACGGTATTGAAGCTGCTCTGAGCGGTCAACAGATCGACAGAGCCCACGGGAATTTGCCACGATGTCCCGACCATGGGGGTATTCTGGAAGAAGCCATCGGTAATGCTGGCCTTGATATTCACATTCTCGACGGCACGGAGAGACAGGATCGGCGCTTCGCCGTTATGTCGGTAAAGCAATATGAGAGCACCATTGGCATCGGTCGTTCCGGTGCCGAGATTCCAATTCGTATCGACGGTGATATTGCCGCCGTTGATGTTGGTGGAGGGATTGACCAGATCGATCTCGGGCTGCAGGGCAAGCTTCGATGATGACGACAGGGATACGGATGCGGCGGAACCGACCTGGATCTGCGCGCCGGCGAAATCGGCTTGCACGGCGCTATCCTGACCGTTGAACGGATTTTGGACGAACCTCATCAGCGTTCCGGGAGTGGCCTGGGCCGTGTCGTCATTGACAAATCCGTAGAAGGTCTGGTGATTAGCATTTGCCATGTTCGGCGCAAAATAATCCGCAGCCAGAAGAGCGGCCAGTTGGCTGGCTGTTGCGTTTGCTCCCGTGTAGTTCAGAACGATATTCCCATTGGCGTCCTTGAAGATTCCCGGCAATAAATTGCCGTCCTTGTCATACCAGCCGGCTGGATCGATGATGCTGTCGAAGTGAGACGTTCCCGCGATACCGCCATTGTCGGTGGTGCTCCACACCGCATAGGTGTCGGCGACGACCCCCTTGCCACTGGGGTTGCCGTTGGCATCGGCATTGGTGACGACGGTGCCCTGGAAACGGACATTGATATTGTTGCTGGTCAGGATGGGAGCGCGGACGATGACGGAACCGCCGGTGGTATCGATATTGCCGGTGGTATCGCCGGGGCCTCCGGAGACGTCGAAGATCGCCCCCGCCGCGACGGTGATGGCGCCTGAGGTCGGCACATTCTCATAGCCATAGGTGGCGTTCAGCGTCCCGTCCGGAGTGCCGGTGGTCCCCAGCGTGATCGTGCCGCCCCGCTCGACCAGAGTGGATTCGCCGCTGGCGTAGGCCGGGTCGGTAACGAGATCCGCCCGGTAGCGGGCGAAGAGTTTGGCGCCCGAGCCGACGGTGACGCCATTGGCGCCCGCGGTTCCGGCCGCGAGCGTGCTGGTGCCCCTACCATAAAGGGCGATGGTCCCGCCGGAAGGACCGCTGGCGTCGATCATGCCCTCGACATCGATACTGCCGTTGTTAGCGACCAGCAGCACATTGCCGGAGGTCAGGCTCTGGCCGCTAGCGACGACGATGTCACCCTGGCCAAGCTCGACGGAGAAGCTTCCCGTAAAACCGGATGACAGTGGCAGATTGCCCGCCATGCTCCCCGCCGCCAGCACGAACGTCCCGCCGAGATCATTATAGGCGGCGCCGCCCTTCAGCGTGCCCCCCAGCGTCGCCGTGCCATTGGCCTGGATGGCCAGCGTTCCGGCATATCCATTGCCGACGGCGGAGACATCGAGGGTGGTGGTGTCGCCCACCGTCACATTGCCGGCGTCGGCGATCAGCTTGATCGTGCCGCCGGGCGTGTCCTCGGTCAAAGCGAACAGCGTAATGCGGGAGCCGGCGGCGCTGATGGCGGCGTTGCCGGTCAAGACGAGATCACCGCCGGTGGCTTCCATTTTTACCGTGCCCGCCTGCGCGATAATAGTGCCGGCATCGCTGATGGACCCGGCGGTGAGCGTCAGGCTGCCGCCGATAGCGCCGGGCGACAGTATCGGCGCGGTGCCGAAACCTTGCTGGATGACCAGCGCGCCAGCGGCGGTCGTCTGCTCGGTTTGGCTGGGACCGGGATTGACGATCGTGACGATATTGGTGTTCAGCGTCTGACGGCTGCCCACGTCGGCCATCAGAAGGGGACTGGTCAAGGTGACGGCGGCGGCCGGGGCGTCGAACGCGCCGGAGCCGGTGAACAGTATCTCGCGCCCCGCGTTGGCGGCGATGGAAGAGAAGCCGGCGACTGCCTGGCTGGTGCCGAAGAGGAAAGTCCCATCACCGAAGGTGATCGTGTCGGCGGCGTTCAGGGCCAGTGAACCACCCGTCCCGCCGCCGGCGTTGGCGACGGTGACCGAGCGGCTGTTTTCCAGGACGATATTGCCGGCGGTGATCGTCGCCGAACCACCGTCGCTATGGAAACCGGCACCGTCGAAAGTCAGCCGGCCGATCGGGGCGGCATTGCTGCCGAACGCGATGCCGTCATAGAAGTTGAACACCGAGGCGCTACGCAGGGAGACGCTGTCGGCCCCGGCGAAATTGGCGATGACGGCGTCGGTCAGCACGAGTCCCGAAGCACCGCCGCCGATGTTGATGACATTGGCGCCGAAGTCGTAATTCCGGGCCAGCAGTACGGCGCTGTCGGACAGGCGGGCGGCACCGCTGCTGTCCAAGGTTAGGGCATTGCCGGAGATCATCGTCCCATCGCCGACGGTAAGGTTTCCGGCGGTGATCGAGGGCAGGTTACGGCGTACCACGGCGACAACATCGCCGGCCGACACTCGTAGCAGCGATCCGTCGCCGCTGACGGAACCGGCGATGCCGATGACCAGAGTGTCGGCGGAAGCCGGGGAAACCCGGCCCTCGGCCTTGATCACGCTGCCGACGCCGATGACGATGCCGGACCCGCCAGCCCGGGTGGACAGCAGCAGCTCCGGACCGGACAGCCCGTGGGCGGCATCGGTCTCGACCAGCACATCGGAGGCGCTGGCGCTGATCAGCACGCCGTCGTTGGTGGTGGAGCGGGTGCCGCCGATCAGCACGCTTTCCACCCCCAGATCGCTGATCTGGTCGGCGTCGAGAACGAGATAACCGGCGCTGTTCGTCGGCGGCGCCCGGTCGGCGGCGAGGATCAGGACCCTGTTGCCGGTGATGTCGACCATGCCGCCGCGCCCGCCGTCGACCGCCGTGAAATCATTGCGGGCCCGCAAGGAAAGCGCGCTGCCAGCGTCGATGACCAATTGCCCGGCATCGATGGGCAGGCGCGGCAAAGTGGTGCCGTTGGTGGCAGCCAGCGCCGCGAAATAGCGGTTTCCGGACGCAATGTCGATTTCGGAATATCGGGTCCAGGTGGTGTTGGACTGGATTTGCAGCAACGCCGTCTGCGACGATTTGGCGCCGGTGACGGCATTGGCGAGCGTGCCGGTCATATAGACCGAGCCGTCGGCGACGACGCTGTTGAAGGATCCGACGACCCCGGTATCCGTCTTGATCACCGCGACGCGAAAGGCGCCGGGCAGGGTGGCATATTGGGCCGGCAACAGAACATAGGTCCCGCCGGCGATGCCGTCGCCGCCGTCCAGCCTCACCGCCGCACCGGCTCCGACCGAGGCGGCGAAGGTCGGGTCATAGGCGGCAACCTTCGCTTCGAAGGACGGCACCAGGGCATAGACGGTCTGCGTCCCGGCGGCCAGCACATTACGGGAGCCACCGGTGCCGGGGACAAATTCCGTGGCATAGACGTCGCCGCCGCCGGATTCGTCGACCACCGCGCCACTTTGGGTGACGACGGAGGCGCCGCCCAGGACGATCAGCTTGGTCGGCGGACCGTTGAGGACGATTCCGCCGTCGGTCCAGTTGGTACCGTCGGTGGTCGTGCCATAGGGGATGGCGAGTCCGGCGGCCGAGGTCATGGTAAGGCTGCCCGAGGCCAGCGTGACGTTCGTCGTGGTCACCGTGCGGGTGGCGCCGACGACCGAGACAAGAGAAGATAGAATGTTGGTCAGCAGTCCCGAAGAAACGCCGTGGACCGGGTCGTAAGGGTTGCTGCCGGTATCGGCGCTGTCCCCGAGGAAGATCGCCGGCAGGGTCTGATCGGCGCCATAGCCCAACTGGATGGTGCCCAGCGGCGCGTAAAGGACGCCGCCCTGGACGATGCTCTTGGCATCGACCAGGATGGCGCCGCCAGCCGACAGCGGTGCATTGGGCGTGGCGCCGCTGGAGACGAAGGCGATGGTATTGTGGGTCCCCAGCGCCGTATCGGGAGCGAGGCCGAGGGACATCAGCAGGAAGGCGCTGTCGGTGGCCGGATAGATCTCGCGGGCCGTCATCGTCAGATCGTCGGCCACCAGCAGGGCGCCGGCCGAGGGCAGGCCACCGGAGCCGTTGCTGGTCAGGCTATTGGCGCTCGCATAGCCGTTGCTGACGTCAATACTGCCAGCGCCCCGATAAAGACCGGCGGCCAAATAAGGGGCGACATCCGGGTCGTTGCTATTGAGGAAGCGGATGTCGCCGCCACTGCTCAGAACGACGGCGGTGGCATTGGATACCGAGGGAACGCCGCCCAGATCGATCTGGGCGGCGGCGTTCAGGGTCAGAGTGCCGTCGGCCAGGGTCGGCGCGACGACCGTGCCGCTGAGCCAGCGGATATAGCCGGCATCGAGAGCGACCATGGGCGCGCCGATGGTATTGGCGCCGCCGGCGGTACTGGTTGCGGCATAGGCGGAAAGGGCGGAGGACGGCGTGATGCCCGCCGGCAGCAGGGTGACATTGCCGTTCAGATAAAGCGCATCTGGAACCCTGAGCGTCACGTTTCCGCTGAACGCCACCGACCCGGTGAGCGACACCGAGTCGAGCCCGCTGTTGGCGGTGTTGATGGTATCGGCGGTGATGAAAGCGGAACTGTTGACGACGCCGATGTTCCAGGTGTTATGCGTGCCCGCCCCGGTGGATCCCGTCACATTGATGGAAAGAGCCCCCGTTGACGCATTGTAGGACGCAATCGTGCCGCTTATCGTATCCCCGGCTCCATCGCTGATAGTGACGGTATTGCCGGACAGGATCCCATTGGGAAAACCCGTCGGGATGGTAAAGGTCTTGGTGCCGGAGGAGGCAATCGAATTGCTCGTCGTCGAGGTGGTCTTGAGGGTGACGGCTGACATCAGGGTCGAGAGTTGCGCCGCAGTGATCGGCGCATTGCTGCCAGCGAAAGCGGCGCTATCGTCGCCGTTCTGGGCGACGATAATGCTGCCATACCCCGCTAGAGTATAGCTGACATCACCGTTATTGTCGGTGGAAGGGATGACCTGACCAATGTTCAGCGTCCCGCCCGACGCCCCCGCCGTACCGCCTGCCGCGTGGATGGTGCCGGCGAAATAAAGGCCATGAACCCAGCCGTTGCCGCTGTTCACCGCACCGGTACTGCTGTAGAGCGTCAGGGTGCCGCCATCGCTCCACACCGTTCTATCGACGATGGCCGATCCCCTCAAGCGGGTCGAGGTCCCCGGCTGTTGGACGACGGCGCTGGTGCCTTCGAGGTCGAAGGTGGCGCCTTGTAACGCGACGATGGCGCCAGCGCTGGCGAGCGTGATGCTGCCGGCGTCGAGCGCACTGCCGATGGAATAGGCGACGACCGTGGGATCGGGGACGAAGACGCCGGAGACGTCGAGCAGGGCGTTCGCACCGATCCAGATGTCCTGCGCCGCCAGATAGCGGCCGGCATTGAGGATCTTGCCGCTTTCGGCCAGGCTGCTGTCCTGATTGATCAGCGTGATGCTGCCGGCCGGCGCGACGATCGATCCCAGCACGGTGATCGAACCGTTGGCGGTCAGGGTGACGGCGGCCTGGGGATCGGCGACGATGGAAGCCCCGCCGCCGATGGCGATGCCGGCGCTGCTGCTGGGATCATTGGCCGCGCCATATTCGAAGGCCTGCTGGACCAGATTGAGATCGACCGGCTGGCGCGCGCCGTCCGGGGCATATCCGAGGCTGGTGAAATCGCGCAGCGAAGCGCCGCTGGCCGGCAGAGGGGTGGAAGGAGCGATCCGATAATTCTTCTGCTGCAACACCAGGGTGGTGCCGGCGGTGACGGTGACGCCGCCATAGGTGCTGATCAGGTCGTAGGTGGAAAAGCCGCTGGTGAAGAAGCTGGCGGGCAAGGTCACCGTGCCCTTGTCGGCGCCCGCGGCGCTGCTGGTGATGCCGCTCGCGCCGCCGTCGACGACGATGGCCGGCGCCTGCAGGGTGAAGATGCCGCCCGTGTTGAGCCCGGCGGCATAGACGGTGCCGTCGAACGTCACCGTGGCGCCATTGGCCGTGGTCGGGGCGTAGAAATTACTGCCGGCCTGATAGGTGCCGGCGGCCACCCCCTGGTTGTTGCTCCAGTTGGAAATCACCGAAGACGGCGCATAGGTGAGCAGCGACAGATTGCCGCCGTTGCCGGCCGGCAGACCGCCGGCGCCGACTTTGAGCATGCCGTCGGTGCCGACATAACCGCCGCTGGACAGGTCGAAAACGCTGCCCGCCACCACCACGATCGACTGGGTGCCGTCGATGGCGGTCACGGTCGTGCCGCTGTTCGAGGAACTCTTGTCGACCATGTCGGTGGCGATGGTGATGCTGCCGCCGTCGATAAAGGCGCGGCCCCGCAGGTTCGCACCGGTCCGCCCGGTATCGTTGATCCACAGGCCGCTGACGTCGAGCCGGGCGTGAGGCCCGATGGTCAGCGGCGCATCGCTGGGCGGCGACCAGGTATTGCTGGGAGGGACGAAGCCGGTGACCGCGATCGTTCCCGAACGCGCCGTCAGCGTCCCATCGAGGCTGGTGACGCCGCTCAGGGCGATGCTGCCGCCGGTCCGCACCGACAGGCCGGCGCCGGCCGCCATGGAAAGCCCGCTGGCCCCGCCGATGGTGATCGCGCCGAAATTCTCGGCCGACAGCCGGTCGGTCGAATAGGTCAGGGTGCCGTTGGCCAGGATGAGCGGCGAGGCCAGCGTGAAATCCGCACCGAGGACGTCCGCGGCGGTGCTGTCGAGAACGACGGCATCGGCCGGGGCATTGCTGCTGGGATTGGGCGACTGGAGGGTGATGGAGAGCGCGGCGCCCAGCGGCAGGACATCCGGGGTGGTCTGGGTGGCGGCGGTCTCGGCCAGGGCGCGCTGGTGCGCGCTGATCACGGTGTTGCCGTCGATGATCCCTTCCAGCACCGCATTGACCGCGCTGATCCCGATGGAGCCGGCGCTGATTCCATCGATATAGCCCGGATCGTCGTACCCCTTGGCGATCAGCGGACTGCTGAAGGTCTCGACGACTCCCCAGCGCGAATGGCCGGCCATGAAGGTCCCGGCGAGACCCGCGTAGGCGATGAAGGGATCGGCGCTGCCGATGTTGTAGAGGCGCCCGTTCGTGCCGAGCAGTTTCGTGGTGCTGACGGTGCCGCCGGTGAAGGTGACGATGCCGCCGGAAAGGTCGACCAGCGAGCCCGCTACGGCGAGCACATCCTGGAACGCCGCGGAAGCGCCGATCTGGAGCTTGCCGCCCTTGGTCAGAAGCTGGCTGATGGATTGGGGGATATTGCCGAGATAGCCGGCCCCGGTCGAGGCGAACAGCGGCGAGCCGACCCAGGTCTCGCCGTCGGCGCGGGTGCCCGACAGCCGCAGATCGATGGTCACCGTCTGGCCGATCAGGCTTTGCGCCAGCGGGCTGTCGGCGACGTCGTTGGCGGTGACCTTGAAGGTATAGAGATAATCGCTGACCGCGGCGGTGGCCGCCAGACCGGCCAGATCGATGGTGCTGCCGGTTTCCAGCAACACCCGGCCGACCGGATCGGCGCCGCCGCCGGCCGGCGGCTGGTAACGGTTGACCGTCATGGTGGCGCCGGGGGCGACGATCAGCGCGCCCGGCTGCATGTCCAGATTGGTGGTGGCGATGCCGATGGTGGGCGCGGTGAAGCCGGTCGCGACCGAACTGCCGGGAATGCTCTCGCCGTTTTCGTCGATCGCGATGGCGGTGGCGCTGCCCGGCCCGAAGATGACATTGCCGCCGTTCGGGGCGAGCGGCGTCGTACCGCCGATGGCGGTAATGGTGATCGAACCGGCCCGCGTGATGCTGGTGGTGGTTTCGACGAAGCCCAGTTGCCGCACTTCATCGCCGATCAGGGTGATATTGCCGCGGTCCGCCGTCAGAATCCCCTCCGCGGCATTGATGGCGAGCGCGCCCCCGGCGACGGCAAGGGTCGGTGCATAGATGAGCGAACTGGAGGTGGATGGATTGAGCGTATTGACGGCGAAAGCGGTGCCGGTCGAGCCGGCGGCCGGTTCGGACAGAAAGACGGATGTCCCGGCGGCCAGGATGATCTGTCCGGCGGCGGTGCCGATAACCCCGGCATTGGTCACGTTCGGCCCGAGCAGCGCGACATAGCCGCCATTGTCGAAGCCGCTGACGTTGCTCACCGTCGAAATGGCGGCGCCCTTCTCGACGGTGATGCCGCTATTGGTGCCGGCGCCGGTGCCGATGGAGAACACCGCCGTCGGGAATGTCGCGCCGGTAATGTCGGTAAACGCCGTGTTGGCATAAAGGCCGTTGTCGAGGAAAGCCTGGTTGCCGCCGGACTCGTTGACCGGCGCCAGAATGGCCGCCCCGTTGCCGGTCGTCTGCGGCACGCCGCCGGCGGAGATCTGCGTGTAGGACCCGTTGCCGCTTTGAAAGACGCCGTAATTGGTGCCGGTGTAGCTGTTGATATCCATCGCCGCGGCGACCAGCGTATGCACATTGACCTGGGACCCCGCGCCGAAGACGATGCCGTTGGGATTGATCAACAGCACCGTGCCCTCGGCCTTGATCTGGCCCCGGATCTGGCTGGGCGTGCCGGTGGCGTCGATGCGGTTCAGCACCACCCAGCCGTTGCCGTTGCTGGTGTTGCCGGCGCTCTGGTCGAAATGGACGGTGGTGTTCTTGCCGACGTTGAACTGCTGCCAGGTGGCGATCGCCCGATCGGAGTTTTGGGTCAGGGTTTCGGTGTATTGACCGTTGTCGACCGTCTCGACCGGCTTGCCGATATTGGCCCAGAGAGAGGGCGTCGTGCTGACGCCGTTCGCATTGAAGCCGACCCGCGGATCGGTGATCAGTCCTCCCGGCGATTGCCCGTCGGTCACCCCCGCCGCCACCGCCGCATTGGCCGCGGCGGCGGCCTGGGCGATCAGATTGGCCCGCATCAAGGCGGAAGCCTTGATGAGATTGGCGCTGCTGGCATTGGCCAAGGCCGCCGCCGAGGCGGCTTGCGTCTGGGCGGCGCTGGCCGCGGCCGTCGCGGCGGAGGCGGCCTGCGCCACCGCCGACCGCAACTGCCCGGCCTCGGCCGCGCCGCCGCCGGCCACCAGGGCGAGCAGGCTGGCTCCGGCCAGCAGGATCCGGCGATAGGAGAAAGGGCGGAACGGGACGGCGGCGGTACCAGCAGGCATGGGGGGATCCCTCGGAAGAAAAGTCGTTGGTCATTGCGAGATAGACGATGGCAGATCGTCAAAACTCCCCTCGCCCCATCGACCTTTCATCGAACTGCAACAAAGGCTGGGACAGCCTTATTTTTTTGCCGTCATTGCATTGCCCTCTCTCAAGCTTTCCGCGTCATTCCGCTGCATCGGCATTGGCCGTGGCGGGGAGGTTTGGCAGACTGTCGGGGATTTTGGCCAGCTCGGCCCGCAGGTAGAGCATGAGCTCCTGGATCAGGCGGTCCCAGAGGGCGACCTGGGCGCGCAGATGGCCGCGGGTGACGCCGCCGGCCAGGATGACGTCCTGGACCAGGAGCAGCATGCCGGCCTGGAGGAACAGGCGGCCGAAGCGGCGTTCGCCGTTCCAGCGGTTGACCAGGGCGGAGGGCAGGTCGCCGACCACCCGGAGCCCGGCGACCAGGGTGAACCCGGCGAACCGCTTGGCGTCGTCGGGCAACGGGTCGGCGAAGCGGACCTCGAAGGCCATGCCGTTGGTGGCGGAGCGCAGGATCGGCGGCAGGCCGGCCGGGGCTTCGGGCGGCGGCGCGACGATGGCGACGCGGCAGCCGGCGTCCTGCAGCAGGTCACGCAGGGTTTCGGGAACCAGGGAGGCGAGGATATCGTCGGTCATTTTGGTCTCCATCACTTGCCGGCCGCGGCCAGCACTTTGCCCAGGGCCAGTTCGTTGATGGCGGGCGGGTTCTTTTCGATCAGCTTGCCGAGATAGGCCTGGCGCAGGGCCTGGCCGCGCTTCTGGCGCAGCTGGGCGGCCAGGCGGTCGCGGACCTCGGCCAGGGGGGCGGTGCCGGCCGGCCTGGTGTCGAGCAGCTTGACGAGGTGCCAGCCGTCATCGAGGCGGATCGGCTCGGAGAGGCCGTCCTTGGCCAGCCCGGCGACCGCCTGGCGGATCTCGGGGGCGATCTGCGGTTCGGGCAGCCAGCCGATCTCGCCGCCCCTGGCGCCGCTCTCCTTCTCGTCGGACTGCTCCTGGGCGACGGTCGCAAAATCGGCCTTGCCCTTGAGCTTCCTGACCAGGTCGTCGAGCCTGGACTTGGCCTTGTCCTCGGCCGCCTTGTCGCCCCTGGGCGCCGCCACGAAGATCTGGGCCAGGCGATATTGGCGGGGCAGCAGGAAGGCCGATTTGTTGGCGTCGTAGGCGGCCTGCAGGTCGGCCTCGGCCGGATAGGCCTCCGGCACCTTGACCACCGACTGCAGGTAAAGCTCGGAGAGCGCCGCGTCGCGCAGCCGATCGAGCTGGGCCTTGGTGGCCGGCTGCTGGTCGAACTTGGTCTCCTTGGCCTCCTTCAAGACCAGCCGGTTGGCCAGATAGGCCCGCACCACCTGGGACAACAGGGCGGGATCCTTGGCCACGGCGGCCTGATCGGCCGGCGGCAGGGTCTCGACATAGGCCCGCACGTCGTCGGCGGTGATGTCGGTGGTGCCGAGACGGGCGATCACATCGGCGGTGCCGGCGGCACTGGCGGCCCCGGCCGGCGTGGCGGCGGCGGCCAGCAGCAGGGCCAGGGCGGCGGGATACAGGGCTTTACGCATGAAAGGTCCTCATGTTGAAAAAAAGGTCTCCCCCGCGTCGGGGGAGAGGGTCGGGGTGAGGGGGAAGGACAAGGACGCGCGGCCATCCCCTCACCCTCCCGCTGGCGCGGGCCCCTCCCTCTCCCGCAAGCGGGCGAGGGTTCGCGGTTTGCATCCCTGCTGCATTACGGGCCAAACTGGGAAAGAGCAATATGGATGGACACGCATATGCGCCGCAGGCAGTGTTCCCTTCGTCCAGCGCATTGTGGCTGGGATAATGCTGGAATGCCTGCGGCGCTTTCATCCTTATCCGTGTCCATCCGTGGCTGTCCGTGTTCATCCGTGTTGCGATAAAACAGCGCTGGGAACGACCTCATTGGGCGGCCTTTTGGTCGAGCAGCTTGTCGCGTTCGTCCTGGGCGAGGTTCTGCAGCTCGACCCGCTTGAGACCGACGAAGGGCTCGTGGGCGGCCATCGCCTCGGCCAGGTCGATATCCTTCAGATGGTCGAGGATCTCGTTGCCGACCTTGAACAGCTCGACGTTCTTGGCCTCGCAGCCGGTGGCGCGGCGCCCCATGCCCTCGACCTCGCCAGCCAGCCGGATCCGTTCGGCCTCCTTGGCCCGGGCGATCTCGGCCGCCTGGGCATAGGCCGCCTTCCACTTCTCCAGGGTCTCGTTCAACTGGACGGCCTGGGCGTTCTCGGCCGCCAGGCGGCGGTTGAACTCCGCCGCCATCGCCTCGCCCTGGGCCTGGTCCGGGGCGGCGGCCTTGCCCTTCGACAGGGCCTCGACCTGCTGGCGCAGCGCCTCGCGGTCCTTTTCCAGCTCGGACTGCCGGGCCTGCAGCGCCGCCTGGGCGTCCTCCAGCGAGCGGACCTGGGTGATGGCCTGGCGCAGCGCGTCGCGCAGCCGGGCCTCGGTGTCGTCGGCCGCCGCCGCCGGCCCGGCCAGGCCGGCCACGAGCAGCGTCGGGACGAGGAGGGAGGAGAGTATCCGCATGATCAGAACTTCGCATTCAGGTCGAACATCACGGTATCCTCGCTGAAGGGCGCCCCGCCGATGCTGTCGGCGCTCATCCAGCGGACCGAGGTCCAGACGTTGCGGGTCAGGGCCAGGTTGGCCCCGGCGATATAGCCCTTGAGATTGGTGCCGCCCATGCCGAAGTCGGGATCGACGAAGGCGTCCACCACGGCGTCGGATTCGATGTATTTGTACGCCAGGCTGACGTTCCAGTCCCAGCGCTCGGCCAGGGCCGGGCTGCCGAAGGTCAGCCGGGCCATGTAGCCGGTGTCGCCGCCGGCGAAGCCGGTGGCGGCGGTGCTGGCCAGACAGGCGGCGTCGTTGGTCGCGCAGACCCGGCCGGCGTTGTTGTTCTCGGGGCTCCTGGCCTGGATGGCCGCCTTGTCGAAGGCCAGGTTCTTGACATATTCGCCGTCCAGCGAGACCCGCAGCGGCCGGGCCCCGAACAGCGGCTTGAGGCCGTCGTAATCGACCTTGCCGGTGAAGGCCAGCTCATGGAAGCCGCTGGCCAGCCCGAAATACTGATAGTCGGGATCGGTGCCGGGGTTGATGCCGCCGTAATTGCGCCGCAGGTCGAAATAGGTGTTGCCCTTCTGGGCGAAGGAGGGCCGGGTGGCGTCGGAAGCGCAGGCGGTGTCGAGGTAATAGCAGTCCTGCTGCCGGCCCTGGATGTTGTTGAAATAATAGTAGGCGGCGCCGGCCTTGGCGGTCAGTTCGCGGCCGGCCTTCCAGTCGGTGCCGGCCTGCAGGGCATAGAGCCATTTGTCGTTGCTGGCGAACTTGGCGGCCTCGGTGGTGGCGAAATTGAGGTCGGTGTTGTAGACCGGGAAGGCGCCCAGGGTGACGAAGGGGGTGAGACCCTCGGCCACCCGGTAGCGGCCCTTGACGGCCAGCCCGTCGAAACCGAGGTCGTCGGCCCAGATCAGGCTGGTCGAGAAGAAGGGATTGTCGAGCCGGCCGACGGTGGCCGACAGGCCGTAGCGGTCGGTGTCGAACGGTTCGTATTTGATGAAGCCGCGGTCCAGCCACAGGCTGTATTTGCTGAAATCGCCGCCCGAGCCGCCCAGGGTCTGGTTGGTCGAGACCGGCGAGTTGTCGGCCCCGGTGGCCAGGCGCAGGCCGGTGGAGAAGCCGTCGCCGAGATCGGCGTCGACGCCGAGGCGGGCCCGCAAGCGCAGCCGGTCGCGGTTCTCATTGGCGTTGTAGGACGGCAAGGGAGTGGTTGTGTTGCCGACCTTGGTCACGTCGAGCGGCGTGCCGGCGGTGTTCAGCGTGTTGAAATTGGCGAAATCCAGCGAGCCGACCCCGCTGCCGTGCGGATAGAGATCGTTTTCGTAGCGGGTGCGGACGTCGCCGGAGAAGCGAACCCGCTGGGTCCATTCCGGCGTCTGGTTGGGGGCCGCCCAGCCCTCCTCCTTGGCCTGGGCCATCACCTGGCTCTTGATCTCGTCCCGGAGCTGCTTCTTGACCACCTCGGGGACATATTGCACATGCACGGCGCCGTCGGCCGCCGACACCGGCGCGGCAGAGGCGACCGGCGCGGCCTGCGAGGCCTGCGCCGCCTTGGCGGCGTCGCGGGCCCGGGCGTCGGCCAGGATCCTGTCGGCCTGGGCCTGGCTGATGACGCCGCCGGCCACCATCGCCTCCAGCAGCGAGGAGGTGCTGGGCGGCGGCGCCTCGGCGGCCAGGGCCGGACCCCCGGCGCTCAGGGCCAGCAGCGAGACGGCCAGCAGCGTCCAGCGGCGGCGGGTGGAAACGTGCGACTCAAACATGTTCATATCCCCTGACTTCCTGATCTCGTCCCAAATGTCGTTCGCTTGCCGTAAAGGGCCGTGCCCGTGGACTGCCCCCCGTGGCTGTCCGTGTCCGTCCGTGTTGCGATCAAGCCCCGTCCCGCCTCCGCCGGCCGTAAAGTCCCGAACGCCGAAAAACCAATCCGTCATCTTCGACCGCTCAACTCGGCCGCCGCGCCGTGAAGCGCACGACGATGGGCATCGGCATGTCCCTGGGCGGCGGCTGGCGCAGCGTCATGCCGGCCAGCACCTCATGCTCGATGGCCTGGTCGACTTCGGCGTCGCTGGAGGTGCCGGCCAGTTGCACCCGCTCGATGCGCCCCTGCGCATCGCTCCACAGGCGCAGCTCGACCCGGGCCTGGGAGTTCCTGGTCTTCTTGTTCTTGCGCATCGCATCCTCGATCTGGGTTTGCACGATCACCGCATACCAGCCCCAACGGGAGCCGCCGCCGTCGCCGCCCAGCAGGCCGTTGCCGCCGGGGCGGCCGCCCAGGTTGAAGGCGTCGCCCGGCCCCTCGCCCCTGGCGTCGAGCGCCAGCGGGCCGGGCGGCGGGGCATCGGCCTTGGGCGGCGGCGCCTTCGGCCGGTCCTGCGGCTTGTCGGGCTGCGGCTCGGGCATCCGCACCGGGGTCTGCTCGACCATCTTCGGCTGTTCGACCTTGGGCGGCGGCGGGGGTGGCGGTGGTGGCGGCAACGGCTGCAGCTTGACCGTCAGCACCTCGGCCACCTTCCTGACCGGCTGGCTGTCGCCCCGGGTCAGCAAAAAAGCCGCCACGCCGATCACCAGCACCAGGGCCAGGCCGGCCCCGACGGCGGGACCGTGTTCCCTCAAGAAGCTCTCACGCTCGGCCATGGCTCACGCTCCACCAGAGTGCCCGCCGTCCCGCCACCGGCGGTGCGGAAAGGACGATGGTCGACACGGACAACCCCGGACAGCCATGGACGGACACGGATGAGAATGGAAGCGCCGCAGGCATTGTTCTCCTCGTCCAGCGACAGGCGACCGGACGGATGCCGAAAAGCCTGCGGCGCTTATCCGTGTCCGTCCGTGGCTGTCCGTGGCCGTCCGTGTTCCCCAAAGCCGCATCCATCCCCAAGGCGGATCCCGTCATCACTTCACCAGCGACTTGGTGGCCAGCCCGACCTGGGTGATCGACAGCCGGCCCAACAGGTCCAGCACGTCCATCACATTCTGGTAGGGCGTCTGGCCGTCGCCCTTGACCACCACCGGGAAGTCCGGGGTCAGCGCCTTCTGATTGACCAGGCGCTGTTCCAGCTCCGGCAGGCTGACCGGCAGGGTGTCGAGGAAGATCTTGCCCTCGTTGGTCACGGTGATCGCCTTGGTCTGCGGCTTGGCCAGGCTGGGCGCCGCGCTGGCATGCGGCAGATTGACCTTCATGCCCTGCACCGAGGCCGTCGTCATGATGATGAAGATGACCAGCAGCACATAAGCCAGATCCAGCATCGGCGTGATGTTGATGTCGTCATAAGGCTTGGCGTCGTCTTTGACCTGCATGGCCGTT
>JAATGN010000001.1 GCA_015654615.1 Rhodospirillales bacterium | reverse complement strand
GGCGGCGCGTTTCAGGCGCGATTCGAGCGCCCCGGCCAAATCCCGCAAGGCTTCGGCCAGCGGTTCGAAAGCCGACAGGTCGCGCGAGAAGGTCGTCTCGGTCGAGACGCTTTTGCAGGGACGGTCGGCGATCACCTGGCGGGGGTCGTCGCCATGGACCAGATGGGACAGGGCCCGCCCGAACTTGCCGAACCGCGCCACCAGGGCCGCCTCCGGCAGGGCTTGCAGTTGCTCGACCCTGGTGATGCCGCCCTCGGCCATCCGCCGCGCCGTCGCCGCGCCGATTCCGTGGATCGCCGTCACCGGCAGCGTCGCCAGAATCCGTTGGGCCTCGGCCCGGCCGATCACCGAGAACCCCCGCGGCTTGTCGCGGCCGGACGCCAGCTTGGCCAGGGATTTGTTGTAGCTGAGCCCCACCGACACGCTGACCCCGATATCCCGTTCGATGGCCCGGGCCAGGCGCACCAGCAGAATCGCCGGCGCCCGGCCGACCAGGCGGACGCCATCCGACAGATCGAGATAGGCCTCGTCCAGCGACACCGGCTCGACCAGGGGCGTCGCCTTGGCGAACAGCGCCTGTATGGCGGCGCTGACCTTCTTGTACTTGCCCATGTTGGGGGGGATCACCACGGCGTCTGGGCAAAGGGCCAGGGCCTTGAACATCGGCATCGCCGAACGTGGCCCGAAGCGCCGGGCCACGTAGCAAGCCGTGGTGACGACGCCGCGACCGCCCGGGTGGCCGACGATCACCGGCTTGTCGAGCAGGGCCGGATCGTCGCGCTTCTCGACGCTGGCATAGAAGGCGTCGCAATCGATGTGGGCGATCGACAGGTCGAACAGTTCGGGATGCGCCAGAAGGCGCTGCGATCCGCAGTGCGGGCAGATCGAAAGGATTTCCTCGTCCGGATGCGCACAGTCGCGGCAAATCGACGGCATTCAACGGCACCAGGCCGGCGAGAGCTTACGGAAGGAAAAACACAGCACGAGCATGTTCCGAACATATCAGGAACATCGGAAGGCCGCAAGGTTGGGGCCCGAGCTTCATAAACGACGTCATTGCGAGCCTTTAGGCGAAGCAATCCAGGACATCGGCCGGTCTGGATTGCTTCGCCTAAAGGCTCGCAATGACGCCAAAATACAACAGCACACCGCTAAATGCCCCTCACCCCGACCCTCTCCCCCGACGCGGGGGCGAGGGAGTCCGTTTAGGGGACGACCCTATTCGAACTCGACCAGCACCTGATGGGCCTTGACCCCGTCGCCCTGGGCCACCGTGACCGATTTCACCGTCCCGGCGATCGGCGCCGTGACATTGGTCTCCATCTTCATGGCCTCCAGGACCATGATCAGGTCGTTCGGCTGCAACTGCTGGCCGGGTTTGACATTGATGCGGATCACCACGCCCGACACCGGGCTGCGGCAGACTTTCGCCTCGTCGACGGAAGCATCCGACGGCGACGCGGCAAGCGCCGACGGCGCCGGCGCCGAGGGCATGGTCGTCGGGGGCGCCGAATAGGGCGAGACGAAACCGCGCGGGCGCGGCGCGTGATCTTCCTCGATCACCTCCACGTCGAGTTCATAGGTCTTTCCGTCGATTCCAATCTGTAGCTTCAAGGCCGAAACTCCCCTCGCTTTGTTCCGCCCAACAATTCAATTCATCGAAGGACCGGCCGGTGACGGGCGAAAAGTCAAAGGTCGGGACCGGTCCTCAAGGGCTCGTCCGAAAATAACCGCGTCATTTCCGGGCGAGCCCTTCAATTTGATATGACGCTTCCGCTCCGCTTCAGCGGGCTCAAACGCCGCTCGGGCTTAAGGGGCCTGATTCGATGATTTATCGACAGGCCCCAAGCGGCGCGTGGCGCGCTTTAGCGTCCGCGCTGCAAATGATGCGACGCCTGAATGAAAACACGGCCGTGCTGCGCCCAGGGATTGACGATTTCATAGGGCGTTTGCAGCATCTTGGCCGAACGGATCCGCACTTTCTTTCCCAGGAAGGTGGTCGCCGCCGCCGCCAGGATGACCAGCACTTCCGAGCTGACCTCCTGCGCCGCGGCGTTCCCGGCCGAGGCCGGCGTTGCCACATCGCCCCGCTGGGCTTTGAGCGCGGCGACGTCGGCCTTCAGCGCGACGATTTCGCGCTTCAGGTCTTCGACGGCTCCCAATACATCTTCCAACGATAACACGGCCATGGGTTCTCCCCTGCATTGCTCTGCTCTGCTGTTCCGCCCCTTTTCAAAGGGGGATCAGCCCGTGTTTCTTCGGCGGCCGCGACTCCCGCTTGGTGTGCAGCGACTCGAGAGCCTGGGCGAGGTACTTGCGCGTTTCCGACGGCTCGATGATGTCGTCGACCATCCGCCGGCCGGCGGAAACGTAAGGATTGGCGAAGGTCTCGCGATAAAGCTCGATCAGTTCGGCCCGCTTGGCCGCCTTGTCCTCGGCCGCCTCGATTTCCTTGCGGAAAACGATGCCGGCCGCCCCTTCCGCCCCCATCACGGCGACTTCGGCGGTCGGCCAGGCGACCACCCGGTCGGCCCCCAGTTCCTTGCCGCACATGGCGAGATAGGCGCCGCCGAAGGCCTTGCGCATCACCACGGTGATCTTCGGCACCGACGAGGCGGAATAGGCGAACAGCATCTTGGCGCCATGACGGATGATGCCGCCATATTCCTGCTCGACGCCGGGCATGAAACCGGGAACGTCGACGAAGGTCACCAGGGGAATGTTGAAGGCATTGCAGAAACGGACGAAACGCGCCGACTTGTCGGACGCATCGATGTTGAGGGCGCCGGCCATGACGGCCGGCTGATTGGCGACGATGCCGATCGGGCGTCCCTCGATGCGGGCGAAGCCGACCACGATGTTCGGCGCGAACCCGGGCTGGATCTCGAGGAAATCCTGATGATCGACGATCTTGACGATGATCGGGCGGACGTCGTAGCCCTGCTTGGTATCGACCGGAACCGCGTGATTCAGCTCGAGATCGGCTTCCAGCGGTTCATCGAAGGGCAGGCGCGGCGGGTCCTCGAGATTGTTCGGCGGCATGAAGGAGAGCAGGCGCCGGCACTGATAGACGGCATCCTCGTCATCCTCGGCGATCAGATGGACGACGCCGGAATTGTTCATCTGCGCCACCGGGCCGCCCAGGTCTTCCGCCGTGACCACTTCGCCGGTCACCTGCTTGATGACCTGCGGGCCGGTGATGAACATCTGGGCCCGCTTGGTCTGGATGATGAAGTCGGTCAGGGCCGGGCTGTAGGCCGCGCCGCCGGCGCAGGGACCGCAAATCAAGGAAATCTGCGGCACCGAGCCCGACAGCATGACATTGTTGTAGAACACCTTGCCATAGCCGGACAGGCTGTCGATGCCTTCCTGGACGCGCGCCCCGCCGGAATCGTTGATGAAGACGAAGGGCGTTCCGGTTTTCAGGGAAAGCTCCTGCATCGCCGCCACCTTGGTGCTGTGCACCTCGCCGGCGGCGCCGCCGGCCACCGTGAAGTCCTGGCTGGCCAGATGCACCACCTTGCCGTCCACCTTGGCGCAACCGGTCACCACGCCGTCGGCCGGAAGCTCTTTTTCCTCCATGCCGAAATAGGTGCAGCGATGCTGGGCAAACAGGCCGATTTCC
>JAATGN010000170.1 GCA_015654615.1 Rhodospirillales bacterium | reverse complement strand
CCGCGCCGACGAAAACCGTCCGCCCGGGGATCAGGCCGTCGGCGCGCCGAAGCGCGTCGGGCCGGCCGGCGAACAGGGCCTCGGCCACCGCGGCTTTGCCCCGGCCGAGCGGACAGATGACCCCGCAGTCTTGAAGAAACAGTCTCACGGCCCGATCTCGGACGACTGGATGTCCAGTTCGTAGCCCCACGCCAGATTGCGGTAATGCAGCCGCCCCGTCCACGGGCTCCGCCCGTCCGCCGGCTGGTAATCGGCATGCATCACCTCTTTGCCGCCGGCCATCACCACGCGGCTGTGCGGGCCGCTGACCAATGTCCCTCCCGACGGGGCCAGCGTCCGGCGCACCGTATCCTCCGGCCAATAGAGCAGGACGATGTCGGCCAGCATGTTTTCCGGCCTGAGGCCGGCCGGCAGCCAAGGCGCCGCCGTGTAATCGAGCCGCGAGGGAGTCCAGGTGATGCGCAGCAATTCGCGTCCCATGGGATCGAGCCCGACCATCAGGAAACGGTCCGGCGTGGCGCTCAGGCGGGCCTCGAAAACAAAGGACTGCTCGCCATAACGCGCCGTCAGCAGCTGGTTCGCCTCGACGGCGCGGCCCAGATCGTCCGAACGCGGCAAGGTCATGGCCAGATCGGGAGCGATCTGGACCGGCGCGGCCGTTTTTTCGACCGATCCACGGGCGCAGGCGGTCAGGGCCAGCGTGAGCAGAGCGGAACCGATCGCTCGGAGAACCGACATGGAACCCTTTTCGAGTCTAAAAATGCAGCGGGACAATACACGAATTTAGACGGCGGAAAAGTATCCGTCATGATGTCGGAGAAGCGTTTTTCCATGCATCCAATACCTCCATCGCTCCATCGGGGGATTTTCGGCGCGCCCGCAACGCGCATCGGAGGCGACGCGCCTCGAATTTTCTGGAAAGGGCCTTGCGAATCAGTCCATATCGATCATTGAGGGTGCTTTATTTTTCACTCGTTGCAACCAATGGAAGTTTGAATCCTCGGGGGATTTGAGAATGATTTTTACGATGCTCAGGAATATCGCGATTGTCGCCGGATTGACCCTTGCCGTCACAGGCTGCGCCCGCGAGCAGCCTGTTTACAACGTGGTGAACCATCCGATTCCCGCCGTTTCCAAGCCGCTGACACTCAATGATATTCAAAAAGCGATCATTCTCGCCGGTGTGGATCGGGGATGGGTTCTGACGCCGGTCGAGTTGGGCCACCTGAGGGGCCATATCGATCATGATGGGCACAGCGCCGATATCGATGTCCGTTTCACGCCGGCGAACTACAGCATCAGCTATGTCGGCAGCACGAATCTGTTGGCCACCACCAACGGCGAGATTTATCGCAACTACAACAAATGGATTCATCTGCTTGAGGAAGGCATCGGCCAGCAGGTGGTCAAACTGAGTATTTCGTACGCGCCGTCCGGCGCTGTCTTGCCCCTCGCGGCACGAAGATAAGGACTGCGTGCCGCGGGGGGGGGGGGCGCCAAAATCAGACCGGGACCGCAAGCCGGGCCGGCGGCGCGATGAGATCCGCGGCAATCGTGCCGGAGATGACGACGGCCTCGACTCCCGCCCCCGTCACGGTGCCCGCCCCGGCCAGCAGCAGGCCGGGAATCGGCGAGACGACCGGCGGACGCCACTGCCCGCGCGCCGCCCCGTAGATATTGCCGGTCCGGGTGCCGGCGTAACGGGTGAAGGTGGCGGGCGTCGCGACCTGGCGATAGAGGATATGCTGTCGCAATTCCGGCCAGACCGTCGCTTCGATGGCGTCGATCAGCTTGTCGGCCGCCATCGCCTTGTGGGCTCTGTAGTCCTCGGCCGTCCGGTCCCAGCCGCCGGCCTCTTTTTCGGACAACAGGGACAGCACGGTCAGCACCGCATGTCCGGGCGGCGCCAGCGAGGCGTCGATGGCGCTGGGATTGCCGATGCCGAAGTCCATCGCCTGATGCCGGACGAAGATCCGCGCCGGCAAATCGGGCATGCTGTCGACCGCCAGGCTGACGACGATGGCCGACGGTCCGCGCGGCATGGCCCGCAATTTCCGCAGATAGCCGGCGGGCAGCGCGGCCTCGTCCAGCAGATCCATCAGCATGGCCTGGACATCGCCGGCGGCCAGGACCACCGGAGCCCGATGGAGGACTCCATCGGCCGTCTCCACCCCGCCGGCGCGGCCGTTTTCCAAAAGGATCCTGGTCGCCCGGCGGCGCAGATGCACCTGTCCGCCGCCCTCCGTGACGATGGCGGACAGCAGGTCGGCCAGGCTTTGGGAACCGCCGGCCGGGTAATAGCCGCAGTCGAAATAATAGCCGAACAGGGGGGCCATGTCGGCCACGCTCAAACTCTCCGGCCGTTCGGTGACATAGTCGGCCAGGGTGGTCAGAAAGCTTTTCAGCCGGGGATCGGACAGATAGGCGTCCAGCATGACCGCAAAGGGTTGTCTCATCCATCGCCAGGCATGGGGATGGCGGGCCGGCCAGGCCATCATGGCATCGATGGTGGCGGGAGCGGTGGGAACGCCGCCGGTGGCGTCGATATCGGCATACATCTCCCGATACACCGCCTCGATCTGAACGAAGAAGGCGGTAATGCCATCCGCGTCCGCCGGAAACATCGCCTGGAGCTGCAAGGCGTAGGCCTTGGCGTCGGGCGCCACCGACAGCCGCAATCCATCCTTGACATAGTGATGCCGGACCGGCCGCCAGTCGATGCGGTCCTCGGCCTGCAGCTGGCGCAGCAGGCGGCGCAGCGGACCGCGGTCGCCGATGCCGCTGATGTCCTGCACGCCGGCGTCGAAAAGATAGCTGCACATCCGGCCTTGATGACGAATGGTGCGCCGCCAGGACGAGCAATATCCCCCCGGGCGATCGTGCGCTTCCAGCACGATGACCTTGAGACCGCGCCTGGCCAGCAGGGCCCCGGCGCTGAGCCCGCCGATTCCGGCGCCGATGATGACCACATCGGCCGCGCTCTCCGGCTTGGCGAGCCGCGCCGGCGAGGTTTGCCTCACCATGGCCGAAACGAAGGCATCGGCCTCAGGCCCAAAAATCGAAGAAATTGAACCATTGCCGCGGCGCCTTCAGACAGTAGCGTTCAAGCATGGCCGCATAACGCGCGCAGAGCCCCTCGAGACAACGGGCCCGTTCGCGGTGGGGCAAGACGATCGGCCCTTCGGAGAAGGTCTCGAAATAGACGCCAAAAGCATCGCCTTCGCGCAAACAGAACATCACCTGGACCGGACAGGCCATCAAGGCGGCCAGGATATAGGGACCCTGGGAGAACGCCGCCGGTTCGCCCAGGAACGACACCCGGCTGATGCGGGTGGCGCCCACGACCGGAATGCGATCGCCGGCGATGGCGATCCATTCGCCGCGTTCCACCCGTTCCTTCAGATCGATGGCGGTTTCCGGACCGATGTCCGTGACCTCGACGGTATGGGCGCCGACGCCCGACCCCACCGCCTTCAGCAGACGGTTGTAATGAACGGCGTGGCGGCTATGCAACAGCACGGTGATCGGATGCCGGAACAGCTTGGGCAAATGGGCCCGGCACAACTCCGCGCTGCCCAGATGGGACACGATCAGCAGGCCGCCGCGCCCCTGGTCGGCGAGACGGCGCAAAGTCTCGTCGCCATATATCCGGATGCAGCCGGTGCGTTGGGGATCCGCCCAGGCGATGAAGGTGTCGAGCACCTTTTCGGCAAAGCACAGGAAATGGGCGAGCCCCTCCCGCCGACCGGGCGCCGGCAGGCCCAGGCGGGCATGGGCCCGGCGCAGGAAGGCCAGGGAATGCCGCCGCCGGACCCCGTCCGAGAGATAGAAATAAGGGACGATCACCCGCAGCAGAACCAGGCAGCCGCGCCGCCCCGCCAGCCCATAGAGCAGCCGGACCAGACGCATCCCCCAGGCCGTGCCGCGTTCGGCCAGGCGGGCCCAATGGCCATCATGGCCGGGACCGCCGTCGCCGTCGGCCCGCCGGGCCATCGGCGCCAGCAGAAAGGCCAGCAGAATGCCCAAACTCATCGTCGAACCGAAGGCATGCACGGCAGCCACATGGCTCAACGCCAGCAGACCGAACGACATCAACGCCGTACAGGCGGCCAGGGCGATGGCCAGCATGGTGACCGGCCGGCGCGCGCCGGCGGATTCGGCGCAAAAGACCGCGTAATCCACCCCGACCGAGAGCACCAGCACCAGCGCCATGGCGTCGAAGAAGGTAAAGGCGCCGCCGCCGAGGGCGCGCAGCAACGGGGTCAGGCCGACCGCCAGCAGCGGCGGCACGAGCAGTCTCGGCCCCTTGGCGAAACCGTGGCGCCAGATCAGCAGGGGAGCCATCAGGGCGGCGGACAGCGCGGTCAGAAAAAGCGCACGGTTGCGGTACTTGCCCAACAGCATGGTGAAATTCGCCGCCGGATCGATGAAGCGCACGCCATCCAATCCGGCCGCCGCCGCCGCGACGCGATCCAGCCGGACGACCCCTTCCAGGGTGACGACATGGGTGACGCCGCCATCCCGCCCGTCCAGTTCCAGCAGGGAGAGGAAACCGAGGGGGCTCCCGCCGGACAGAACCTGGGACGGGGTCAGCGCCGCCCCGTCGCCGGCCTCGTCCAGCGGCGCCGGATCCAGATGGAGCTGGCGCCATTGCCCTTCCAACAGGGGCATCTCCAGCGTTTGGCGAACCAGCCGGCGGTTTTCCTGTTGCCGCGCCGCCGACGGAACATAACGGGCCAAAGCCTGGAAATTGCGCAGGGCGCCTTCGGCCGCCAGCGGCCGCAAGACATCGATCAGGGCCTCTTCTTTCCGCAGGGCCCCTTCCTCGTCGGCCGCCTGGATCAGAAAGAATTGACCGCCGGCGGTATCGCCGATCAGCTTGAGAATACGCTGCTGCTGGGTCAGCAGATCGCTCGAAAGCGCCTGCATATGCCTGACGTCGTCGTCGGCGGAAAGGCGCGGCAGCCCCGCCAGGGCGGCGACGGCCAGCAGGCCGGCGACGGCGAGACGGAAGCGACGATAGCGCGGCTGCTCCCACAAGGCCAGGAAACCGGCGCCCCAGGCCAGCAGACGCCTCCCATGACGCGGCGGGCCGCTGCGGTCCAGGACCGGCAGCCAGAGGACCACCGTCAGCCAGGCCGCCGCCAGGCCCACCGCCGAAAAGACGGCGATCTGATGCAGGCCGGGGAAAGGCGCCAGGAACAAGGTCAGATAGCCGATCACGGTGGTGGCGGTGCCGAGGGTGATTCCCATCGCCACCCGGCGCAGACGGATCCCGGGCGGCGCCCAGGGCGCAAAAATCTCGGTGCAATATTGCAAGCTGTAGTCCACCGCCACGCCGATCAGACTGACCCCGAACAGCAAAGCCCCGACATGGAGATTGCCGAACAGCCACAGGCTGGCCGACAAGGCCGCCGTCACCCCCACCCCGATGACCAGGAGGCTCAGCCACAAGGGCGACAGCGCCCGGAAGACGAGGCCGACCAGAAGAACGGTGCCCAGGGTGGAGACCAGGCCGATCGCCGAGGTTTCGGTCATGGCCTGGGCGGCCCCGGCCGTGGCGAAGAACACCGCGCCCAGGCGCAGCACTTCGACCCCCGGATGGGCCGCCTGCAGCGGTTGCGGATCGAGAATGGCGGCCAGGCGCTGCTGAACGTCGAGCGCGAAGGGCTCGCCGGTCAGCCGTCCCGCCACCATCACCCAGGTCATGTCGTCCTGGCGCAGCGACATCATGCCGTCGTCGAGGCTGAGGCGGGACAGCGGCAGGGGCAGCGCCGTGAAAAAAGCCGGCATCAACAGGAAGGGATCCTGGCGCAGCAACCGGGCGTCGCTCATGCCGACGAAGCCGTAAACCTGCGACAGGGCGCGGTTGGCGATATCCTGGGCCTTGCCGTCCATCAGCCGGCGGCGGTCGTCCTCGGTCAACAGCCCGCGCCGGTAGGGAAAATACAGGCGGCCCATCCGCTGCAGGCGATCCTTGTCCAGCCCGCTGGTGCTCAGGTCCACCAGTCTTTCGCCGTCCAACCGCCGGGAAATATCGGCGGCGGCGGCCCGCGCCCGGTCGCGGTCGGCGGCGCCGACCAGCAGGACGACATGCTGCGACAGGGCGCGGGTCACGGTGTCGTTGGCCCGCTGCAAGGCCGGATCCCGCTCTTCGCGCGGCAGCAGGGCGGTCAGATCCGTCTGAAAATGCAGCCCTTCGGCGGCCCGCCAGGCAAGATGGCCCGCCGCCGTCGCCACCACGGCCAGCCACAGAAGGGCCAGGAGGCGCCGGCTCATGAAAAAGACCCTCGCCCGCTGGCGGGAGAGGGGCTTTGAGCCAATTGCCAATATCCGCCGTTCCCCGTCATCGGGCGGAATCGAGCGTGGCGTTCTCGGCGGCCGACAGCGGTCCGGCCGACAGGATCTGGTCGAGGAACTCCAGGCGATCGAAGTCGTCGTCGCCCTTGGCCAGAATCACCTCGTCCAGGAACCGTCCGCCCTTGACGGTGATCGACCGGAAGGGCATGGCGATCTGGTCGGGGGCCTGGCGCGGCGTCAGTTCCATCCGCCAAGCCTCGGCCCCGCCGGAGCGGGTGGTCGTAAAATCCGTCTCGACGGCGCGCCAGTCGCCGCCGAGAACGCCGCTCAGCATATCGTAGAGGCGCGCCAGGAACGGCAGCCGGGCCGACGGCAGGCGCATGGTTTCCGCCCCGCCCACCGCCTGCACGAGGCCGGCGGCGGTGATGACGGTGGTCACGGCGAAGGGCGTCTCCGCCTGCCAGATCAGGCCGCGGCCGGGCACCAGGACGAAACGGCCCTCGGTCCGCAACGGCGCGTTGAAGCCCTTGAGATGCCGCTCCTGGACGAAGCGGCCGCGCAGGACTTGCCCCGCCTCCAGGGTCTGGCTGGGACCGGCCAGGCCCTGAGCGGCGGAGAGGGTCGTCAGGCAGGTCAGAAAAAGAACGGCGATCAGGCGATGCATCACAGGGCGGCCTTTATCTTTTCGGTGAGGACCGCCGGGCTTTCCAGCAGCATTTCGCCGCTGGCGGCCAGGACCGCCACCTGAATGGTCTGGGCCTTGGTCAGGACCTGGCCGGCGTTGTCGCGAATCCGGTAATCGATCTTCAGGCGATTTTCGAACTCGGCCAGGCTGGCCGTCACGGTGATGGCGTCGCCGAAGCGGATGGGACGGACATATTTGATCCGCATGTCGACGATGGGCCAGACATGGCCGCTGGCCTGCATCTGCGGATAGTTGTAGCCGATGCGGTCCAGAAGGGCGCACCGCGCCTGTTCCAGGAATCGCGGATAATTGCCGTGCCAGACGACCTGCATGGGATCGAGGTCGTAGAACTGCGTCTGAATCACCACGTCGGCGGAAATCATGGAACCTCACGGCAGGGACGGGGACGATGGACCAGGATGGCGGGAAGATGAAGCAGCATGGACAGCACCAGGCGGGTGTGCATCTTGCTGATCCGCCAGTTGTCGCGCAGCATATCGAAGTTCGAGAGATTGCCGGAAGGATAGCTCACCCGCACCGGAAGGCCGCAGACCGGCGTGCCCCGCCAGAAAAGCCGCACCATGATGTCGGTATCGAAATCCATGCGCCGGCCGACGCTCTGTCTTTCCAGCAGATCGCGCACGGCGGCCAGCGGATAGACGCGATAGCCGCACATGCTGTCGGCGATCTGGAAGGACAGCGTTTCGATCCACACCCAGACATGGGTGATCCAGCGCCCGATCTTCCGCCCCGGCGGAATCGAGCCATCGTAGCGCGGCAGACCGGTCACCAGGGCCTCGGGGTGGCGCTTGGCCATGGCCAGCAAGGCCGGCAGGGCATCCAGGTCGTGCTGACCGTCCGCGTCCACCTGAACGGCATGGGTGAAGCCGGCGGTCCAGGCCAGACGGAAGGCTTCGACGACCGCCACTCCCTTGCCCTGGTTCACAACCAGACGATGCACCGTAACCCCGTCGTCGGGGGCGTGCAGGCCGGCGAGCGCCGTCCGGGCCGGTTCGGCGCTGCCGTCGTCGACGATGATCACCGGCAGCCCCAGAGCCCGCAGACGGCTCACCAGCAGGCCGGCGACGGTCCAATGGTCGTGACTGGGGACGATCGCGCAGATGTTCACGGGCCTTCCTCGAGAACGATGCGGCCGGACGAAGCGACCTGGTCGCCGATCCGGTATTCGAGGCCGAGACGCCGCCGGGCCGCCTCGAAATTCAGCGACAGCGTCACCAGGGACTCCGGCGGAATGATGCGCCGGAACTTGACCTGGAAATCGCAGGCCGCGCGCTGGCCCAGGCCCAGGTATCGATCGGCCAGACGGATCGCCCAATCCAGTTGGACGACGCCGGGCAGAATCGGATGACCGGGGAAATGGCCGTCGAAGGCGGCGGAGCCGGCGGGCAACGACAGGGTGAGAACCACCCGGCCCGTGGCCGGACGCTCGACCGCAACGATCTCCGGCAGGATCATGCCCCTTCTCCGAACAGGGCGAGGACATCGGCGTCGCGGCATTTTCCCATGGCGCCGATGGGCAAGGCGGCGACGAAACGCCAGAGCCTGGGCATGCCGGCCGCCTCCTGGGTCTCGGCCAGCCCGCGGCGCAGCAGCCGGCCGAATCGAAAGGCGCCGAGCCGCGACAATTGCGCGGCTCCGGTCCGGCTGGGCACCACGGCGGCGGCCAGGCGCGCCGGAGTTTCGGGCAGGACGGCGACGGCGGCGGTCTCGACCCCGGGCAGGCGGCGCAGCGCCTGCTCGATTTCGTGCAAATCGATGCGCTTGCCTTCGACCTTCACCACCCGGTCGGCCCGCCCCTGGAAATGGAAGCCGCCGGCAAGCGGCGCGACGCGGTCGTTGGTGGCCAGCCAGCCGGCGCCGGCGATATGCGGGGCACGCAGCGAAAGCCGGCCGTCCTCGGCCGTCCGCATCTCGACGCCCGGCAGCAACGACCAGGCCTCCCCGCCCCGCCGCTGCCGCCGGGTCGCCACGGCGCCGGTTTCGGTGCTGCCGAAGATTTCGGTCGGCAGGCACCCGAGAATGACGGCGGATTCGGCCGCCGCCGCGGCGGACAGCGGAGCGCCGGCCGACAGGACGCGACAGGGTCGGCCCGCCGCCGGCAAGGGCGCGATGCCGCCCAGGCGCGTCAGATGGGCCGGGCTGGAGACCACCGTCGCCCCGGGGGGAAGGGCGGCGAGCAGCGTTTCCCACAGCTCGTGGGTTTCGGCGGCGAAAGGACAGCCGGCGGCCAGGGGCTGGAGAATCCGGAAGGTCAGCCCATAGAGATGCTGATGGGTCACCGTGGCCAGCACGGCGCCCGATGGCGGCGCCTCCATCTTGTCGAGGACCAGCAGTTCCCGCTCCATCATGCCCAGGCTTTTGGCGACGCAGCGCGGAAGGCCGGTCGAGCCCGACGTGAAGAAATGCAGCGACGGCACCTCGGCCGGCAGGGCCGCCAGGGCCGCACGCTCGTCCGTCAAGCCTTCCAGCAGATCGTCGCCGACCAGGCGATCGAAGCGGTCCGACAAGGATTCCAGCGTCCCCGGCTGGCCGTTGGGCGGCAGCAGAATATCGCTGCCGGCCTGCAGAAGACCGAACAATCCGACGGCGAAGACATAACCGTCGCGGCAAAACAAGGCAGCGCGGCGGCATCCGGCGAGCGCCCCGGCGGCCCTGGCCACATCGTCGCGGAACCGCCCGAAAGTGATGGTCTCGCCCCGGCGCAGGGCGAGCGGAGCGGTGTCGGCCCGGCCGGCGGTGAACAGGGTGGTCAAGGGATGCGGCGTCATGTCTCGGCCCGCCGCCGGACCACCCGGCGGACCAGGAACTCGCCGCCGAACAGGCATCCCATGGCCAGATAGGACAGCAGGCCGTTCCACAAGGTCCAGGCCGCCAACGAGCCCCAAAGGGCGGTGGCCGCCGAGATCGCCGCGTTGCACAGAAGAAAGGCCACCCAGACAAGCGTGACCTTGCGGGCATAGGCCACCCCGGCGGGCGGCAGATCGGGTTCGACGAACCGGGCGAACCGTTCGACCACCGTCGGCGGAAACCGAAGCGAAAACAGGAAGACGCCGGCGACGCCCAGGCTTACCGTCACCGGATAGGCCTTTGCCGCCAACCCGGGCGACAGCAGCGACAGGACGACCAACCCGGCCGCCGCCGACAGGAAGGCCAGGCGCCACGGCCGCGCATGGGCCAGACGGCGAATTCCGGCCAAGCGCAGGCCGATCAATCCCAGGCCGGCCAGGACGAGAACCGACGGCGACACCACGGACAGACCGAAATAGACGATCGGCGGATAGATCAATCCACCCAGCACCGCCAGGGCCAACCAAGGATTGTCAGGCCGGGATGTCATCCGTCGCCAGCAATCTTTCAAGGCAGTCGACGACGTCCTTGACGGTGCGGACCGCCTTGAAGTCCTCGGGTTTCACGCGCCGGCCGGTGAACTCCTGAAGCTTGACGATCAGATCGACGGCATCGATGCTGTCAAGGTCGAGCTCCTCGAAAAGCTTGGCCTGCGGCGTGATCTTTTCCGCCGGAATTTCAAACAGATCTACCAGATATTCGGTCAATTTTTCGTACAATTGATCCCGCGACGCCATCAGTTCGCCTCCCGCTGGGTTTCGATGAAGCGGGACAAGCTTCGTACGTTGGCGAAATGGGCTTTGACCTCCTCGCTGACGGTTTCCAGCTTGATGCCGAAGCGTTGACGAATGGCGACGCCGAGTTCCAGGGCATCGATGGAATCGAGACCCAGGCCTTCGCCGAACAACGGCTCGTCGCTATTGATGTCTTCGGGAGCGATATCCTCAAGTTTCAAAGACTCGATGATCATCTGTTTCACTTCATATTCAATATCAGACATATCCTAGCTTTTCTGCGAAGTATGATTCAACGAACCGGACCAGATTGCGGGCCGCCAGACTGCGGTATCGATATGGCAGGTAGGCATCGGCGTCCAGGCGTTCCGCCACCACCAGCCGGAACAGCGGCTTGAAGGGAGGAATGCGCCACCACGACTCTCCCTTCACCAAGGTCGGCGGATCGCAGGTGATGACGACGAGCTGGATGGCGGCGCCCGTCAGGGTGGCGATATTGGCGAAACCGCGGCGAAGCCGGGGAGGCGTTCCCGGCACGGTCCGGGACCCCTCCGGGAAGATGATCAGGCTGTTGCCCTGGTCCAAGGTCTCGCGGCAGGCCGCCATCAGCGATTCCGTGTCCAGGTCGTTGCGGATATAACCGCTGTGCCGCATCATTGCACCGAGGAATCGGTGCTGCCAGAGCTCATGTTTGACGATGCATTGGGCCTTCGGGATGATCGCCATCAACATCACCACGTCCAGCAGCGAAGGATGATTGGCCACCACCAGCCGTCCCCCCGGAGCGGCCAGCTTCTCCAAGCCTTCGGTTTCCAGATCCATCAGGCCGAGATGGCAAAGCATCCAGAGGTAGAGGCGAAACAGGCCGTGGATGATCGATTGCACCCTGAGGCGCCGCTGACCCGGCAACAGGGCGAGGGCCGGCAGCAGCGTCGCCGCCAGAACGCCGCCGCCGAAGAAGATGAAGGCGAAGGCGACGCCGGTGGCCAGCAATCGCCAGCCGTAATTCAGCCGCCGCATCACCCGCGTTTCCAATGCCAGACCTGACGCTCGCCCAGACAGTCGGCGCGCCCTCCGTCGTTCAGAAAAAACCGCAAAAAGTCCTGGGCCGGCGTCGCCGAGGCCGTCCCGCCGGCCGGCGGCGGCGACAGGCTCAAGGTGAGCGGCGGCCCCTCGCCCGCGGCCGCCAAGGTGAAAGCCAGGGCCAGGTGATCCCCGTCGTCGTCGAAATCGGCAAAGGGCGGCGGCAACGGTTCGTCATAATAGACGAGGACCACCGGATCCTCCGGCCTTTCCGTCAGACAGGCCAGGGCCTCCAGCATTCCGCAGGCGAAGCTGTCGCGGCCGGCGGCGATCGCCGTATGCCCGCGGCGATTGGTCCGCGCGATCGACAGCAGCCCGGCGAGAGCGTGGTGAACCGAAAGGGTGAAGTCGGCGGGCGACGGCGGCTCATCGCGGGACAGGCTGTCGAGGATCGACAGGGTGCGCGAAAATTCGCCGTGGCGGGAGGCGAAAATCAGCCGCCCGGTCCGGGAGCCCGGCAGGTTCCAGGCCGCGCGCAACGCCTGCTGGCCCAGGGACCCGACCCGGCGGCGCAAGAGCGACGGCACGGCCTCGGCGACCACAGGGATCTTCGAGCCCGGACAGGCTACGCCCGTCGCCCAAAGATACCAATCCTCGGCCGTCTGCCGTCCGGGCGCCCAAGCGTCCCAATCCCTCACATGGAAAGATGCCAATGCCACGGGACTACCGAGGGCATTCCGAAATGCCTTCACCTCGTCCGGTGCCATCCGACCCGCGCGTCCTCATACGTGTCCCCCACGCTGTTTTCCAAGACCCTCGGCGCCGCCGCCCCCCAGCACGCGCCCGAAGCCGCGTGCATACTATCATGAACACGAAATGGAACGAGGGGCGGAATATACCCATCGGGCGCATTGTCGTGACGCGCCGCCAGAACATCCACAAAAAAAACATGGTTATTTCGCACGACGAGCGATTCCCAGTCTGGCAGAATGCTCGACAACGCTCTATATTGACTCTGCCGGGCAACCGGCTATGGCGCTAAACACCATATGGAATAAGCGTTGCGGACCCGGGGGCGGTACCCGGCGCCTCCACCATGTCGCCGACCGAATACTTCGGGAAGCGGCCCATTAAGGGGGCGAAATAGGATCGACGCGCGTGGTAAAGATATGGTCTGTTCTCGGCATGGTACCACCGTTACCGGACCAAAACACTGAAGTGCCAACGATAATCTCGTGGCTCTCGCTGCCTAACTAGGCAAGCGCGGTCCGGGGGGCACCGGGCAACAGAAGCCCCTCACTCGCGTCCTGCGAGACATGTCTAACGGATGGCCGGGTGAAATGGCGAAATCGGTTCTCAGATACGACAAGATGGTGGAAGACGCCCTGCGTGGCGTTCTGCGCGACTCCTTGATTGCCAGCAAGGACGGCTTGCCCGGCGACCATCATTTCTACATCACCTTCCGGACCAGGCATCCGGGCGTCGACATCAGCGAGCATATCCGCACCCGCTATCCCGACGAGATGACCATCGTGCTGCAGCACCAGTATTGGGGGCTCGAGGTTACCCCCGAGTGGTTCGAGGTGACACTGTCCTTCAACCGGGTGAACGAACGCCTGCACATCCCCTTCGCGGCGGTGACCGCCTTTGCCGACCCGTCGGCCAAGTTCGGCCTGCAGTTCCAGGCCGACACCAGCATCGAGACGGAGGGTGAGACGCCCGAGGACGAGGCCTTGTCCGAAGCGGCCGCGCCGGCCCCGGACGCCGAAGCGCCGGCCCCGGCCGAAGCCGGGGGCCAGATCATCGCCTTGGACGCTTTCCGCAAGAAATAGGTTTCCCAATCCCGCCGGTCCGCTTCCCGGATGTCTTCGCGCGGGGCTCGCCCATTTGCAAAAACCGACGGGGCTTCCGATGACTGCTGAACTCGCGATATTCGCCGACATGTTCCCGCTTTCCGGCGACGACACCCCCTACACCAGAATTTCCGACGCGCATGTCGGCGTCACCTCGGTCGGCGGCCGGGAATTGATCACCGTCGCCCCGGAAGCGCTGACCCTGCTCTGCCGCGAAGCCTTTCGCCAGATTTCCCATCTGCTGCGTCCCGCCCATCTGAGGCAGCTGCGCTCCATCCTCGACGATCCGGAGGCCTCGGCGAACGATCGGTTCGTCGCCCTCGACCTGCTGATGAATGCCAATATCGCCGCCGCCATGGTGCTCCCGATGTGCCAGGACACCGGCACCGCCATCGTCATGGGCAAGAAGGGCCAGCAGATCTGGACCGGCGGCGGCGACGAGGCGGCGCTGGCGAAGGGCGTGGCCAGCGCCTATACCGAACTCAACCTGCGCTACAGCCAGGTTTCGCCGCTCGACATGTATGAGGAGGTCAACACCGGCAACAATCTGCCGGCGCAGATCGACCTCTACGCCACCGAAGGCGACGCCTACAAATTCCTCTTCATGGCCAAGGGCGGCGGCTCGGCCAACAAGACCTTCCTCTATCAGCAGACCAAGGCGCTGCTGAACCCGGATTCCCTGGTGAAATTCTTCGACGCCCAGATCCGCACGCTGGGGACGGCCGCCTGCCCGCCCTATCACTTGGCCATCGCCATCGGCGGCACCTCGGCCGAGATGACCCTGAAAACGGTGAAACTGGCCTCGGCCAAATATCTCGACAATCTGCCCACCCACGGCGGCAAATACGGCCACGCCTTCCGCGACGTCGAGATGGAGGCCCAAGTCCACGCGATGACCCAGAAGATGGGCATCGGCGCGCAATTCGGCGGGAAATACTTCTGCCACGACGTTCGCATCATCCGGCTGCCGCGCCACGGCGCCTCCTGCCCGGTCGGAATCGGCGTGTCCTGTTCGGCCGACCGGCAGGCCAAGGGAAAGATCACCCGGGACGGCATCTATCTCGAAACGCTGGAAAAGGATCCGGCCCAGTATCTGCCCGACATCGACCACAAGCAGCTGGCCGGCGACGTCGTGCGCATCGACCTGAACCAGCCGATGGCCCAAATCCGCCAGATCCTCAGCCAATATCCGGTCAAGACCCGCATCGCCCTCAACGGGCCGATGATCGTCGCCCGCGACATCGCGCATGCCAAGCTGAAGGAACGCCTCGACCGCGGCGAGGATCTTCCGCAATATTTCAAGGACCACCCGGTCTATTACGCCGGCCCGGCCAAGACGCCCGAGGGCTATGCGTCCGGATCCTTCGGCCCGACCACGGCCGGCCGGATGGACAGCTATGTCGACCTGTTCCAGCGCCACGGCGGCAGCATGGTGATGGTCGCCAAGGGCAATCGCGCCAAAGCGGTGACCGAGGCCTGCAAGACGCACGGCGGCTTCTATCTGGGATCGGTCGGCGGCGCCGCCGCCGGGCTTGCCCAGCATCACATCAAGAAGGTCGAGGTGCTGGAATATGCGGAACTCGGCATGGAAGCGATCTGGCGCATCGAGGTGCAGGACTTCCCCGCCTTCATCATCGTCGACGACAAAGGCAACGACTTCTACGCCGACCTGAACCACTGAGACGGTCGAGATTGATCGTATGGGCATTTATTCTTCGTCATGGCCGGGCTTGACCCGGCCATCCACGTGGACCCCCGGGTCAAGCCCGGGGGTGACGGGAAAAGACGATCTTCCAATATGATGACGGGCCCCCGCGCCACCATGAGTCCTTCATGACCGGAGAGATCCGCAAGCGTTCGGTGGTGATCGCCGGGCATGCCACCAGCATCTCCCTGGAAGCGGAATTCTGGGATGCCCTGAAGACCATCGCCGAGGGCCGCGGCCTGTCGCTCAACGCCCTGGTCGCCGCCGTCGATTCCGAACGCAGCGGCAATCTGTCCAGCGCCTTGCGGCTGCTCGTCCTCAAGGATCTGCAAGCCGCTTTGCCGCGACAAGCCTCGAATACCGACAGTCCTTGAAGATTAACCACCAAGGCACCAGGGTTGGGTTTGAGCAACACGGACGGACACGGACAGCCACGGATGACACGGACACGAGAAGCGCCGCAGGCATCTTCTGCGGGTGGCTTCGCTTTCTCTGTCGTCATTGCGAATTCCGCACCGACCGAGGTCGACCCTCCTGGCTGAAAATGCCGTCACTGCGAACGCAGCGAAGCAGTCCAGGACAGCTTGGCACTCTGGATTGCCGCGTCGCTTCGCTCCTCGCAATGACGGCGTTATTTCCAAACGGGCCGCTCTTGTTCCTATCCGTGGCTGTCCGTGTTGCTGAATGTCCTTACGATACCGCAAGCGGCGGAACGGATAGCACCCTTGGTGCCCTGGCGGTTCAAAATATCCAAGGCCCCCCCATCAATCGGGAATGGACTTCAGCGGCCGAGCCCCTTGAGCAGGCCTTTCAGCACGTCCTTCGGCTTGACCTTGCCGCGGCTGACCAGCCATTGCTGGATCTCGTTGACGTCGACGAAGCGGCGCGGCCCGTCGAGGGGGCCGGACAGCCGCATCACCAGGGGGGCGCCGGACGGCGCGCCGGCCAGGCGGAATTCGGCGCGGGCGTCCATGACATAGGCCGGCAGATTGATCTGGGCCGAGGCATTGGCGCCGCCGCCGTCGGCGATCAGGCGGACGTCGTCGGTGGCGATCAGGCCGTTGCGGACGGCGACGGTCCCGGCCAGGCTGGAGAAATGGGTCCGCCCCCCCGACAGACCGGTTTGCAGCAGCGCCAGCAGGCCGACCGGGCTGTCGAGGCTTTGCATATGGTCGTCGACCGCCTTGAGATCGAAGCCGCGCATCACCCCGTCCTGCACGGCGAATTTCCCGCTGCCCGCCAGCCGTCCGATCCATTCGGCGGTCGACAGGCCGGAGGTGGTCAAGGCCATGTCGGCATCCATGGCGCCGTCGACCATATCCAGATCCGCCACGCCCGCCAGGGCATCCCGCATCTGGGCATGGGCCAGGCCAAGCTGTATCGTCGCGCCGCCGTCGGCGGACAGATGCCCGCTGCCGGTCAGTTTTCCCCCGTAGAACTGGGCCGCCAGACGCTGCAGGCTGAGCGTCCCGTTGGACAGATCGGTCCCCAGCGAAACGCCGTCCAGACGGCTTCGCCCCAGGCTCAACGCCTTGGCGTCGAGTTTGAGGCCGCCGTCGAAGCGGTTCAGCCAGGACAGATCAAGCGGCTGGCGCGACCAGCGTTCGGGAATGCCCCCCGCCATCACGGCCGTCCGCGGCGCCGCCGTGACGCGATCCGTGGCGACGGCGGGCAGGCCGTGGCGCGGCTCCGGCCCGGACGGCGCCGGCGTGCCGCCGACCGGCAGCGGCCGGGTGTCGGCCGCCCGGCCGCCGGGCAAAAAGGCGTCGAGGGCGATCTCGCCGGCGCTCAAGGCGAGATCGAGGCGCGGCTTGCCGGTCAAAAGCCATCGCGCCTCGCCGGAAGCCGCGGCCGCAGCGGTCTTGATCCTGAGGTCGGCCAATTGCAGGACCGATTGGTCCCCGCTGACATGGGCGGCGGCGGTCAACGCCCCGAGATTGCCGGAGGGGCGATAATCCGGCGCGACGATCCGAATCAATTGCGCGGCATTGGGATGGGCGATCTCCACCGTCGCGTCGATTCGCGGGGTTGCGAACGGATTATCGATCTTTCCCGTCACCGCGACCACGCCGCCGGCGACTTCGCTGCGGCTGTCGATGCCCAGGGCATCGAAGCCGCCGTCGAGCCTTCCCGACAGGGCGACGGCTCCCAGTCGCGCGGCATCGACCGGCAGCGCCAGGCCGGCCTGGCGGATCAGGCGATCGGGCTGCTTGCTTTGCAAGGCGTAACGCAGGGCGTGAAAGCGGATGGGTCCGCCGGCCAAACCATCGACTCCGCCGTCGAAATGCAACTGCGCCCCGGCCACGTCGCCGACCGAGAGATCGTGCAGGGCGAGTTGCCCCTGCAGCCAGGCGCCGTCGACGGTCACCTCCTGAGCCGTCAGCCCCCGCGCCGTCAATTGCCCGATCCGCCCCTTCACATTGGCGTCGAACCGGGCGAGCCACGAGACCGGACCGTCGGCCGTCGCGCCGACCGCGGCGGCCGCGGCGGCGCCGTCGGCCGGCGGGGCATTTGCCGGGGCGGCCGGTTTGTCCGCCTTGAGGCGCGGCCAATAGGCGTCGACATTCAGCGTGTCGACGGCGAAAGACGCGCCCAGGGCCGGCCGGTCGCCCAGGCGCAGCGTCGCCGCCGCGTCGATTCGCGCGCCGTCGAGGCGGATCTGCGTCCCGTCGAAATCGATCTCGCCGGGACGGATCTTCAGCTTGCCGGCCAGGCGCGCCGCATGCAGGCGGTCGGGCGGCACCGACGACGTGTCGAGCTTCAACCAATCGAGCATGCCGCGCAAATCGTCGCTGGCCGCTTCGAAGGATCCTTCGAAGCTGGGAACGCCGCCCGGGGCGACCAGGAAGCCGAACAGATTGGCCTCGCTGTTGCCGGGCAGCGACAGGCTGGCCTGATTGAGGGTGACCTCCCCGTTGGCCAGCGCCGCATTGACATGCGCCCCCCGCAGCAATCCGCCGCGAAACACCGTGACCTCGGCCCCCAGATCGACGGTCGCCGCCAGATCGGCCGGCAGGACGAAACCGCCGGCCGGCGGCGGCGTTCCGGCGGCCGGCGCCGCCACCGGCGTGGCACTCCCGCCTCCGCCGCCCGCGCCGTTCGGCCCGGCCGGCGGCGACGTCCGCAAGCCGGCCAGGAGGGAATCGAGATCCAGCCGGCCGAAGGCCAGCTTCACGTCGAGCTGCGGCACCCCATCGAGCGCCGCATTGGCGTTGCCGGTTCCTTCGACTCCTCCCAGCGTGACGGTCAGCCCATCCAGGTCGATTTCATGGGCCGAGCCGCGAACCCCGGCGTCCAGGCCGGCGTTTCCCAGCGGCAGGGGCAGCGGGCTTCCCAAAGCCGCGCCGAGGCGCGACAGATCACCGGCCTTGAACGACAGCTTCCCCTTGAACCGCCGCTCGTCGCCGCTTCCCGTCATCTGTCCCCCGACGCGCAGCAGGCCGGCCCCTTCGGTGGTCGACAGCGTGAGGGTGACCGGCGTGGCCTGTCCGGGAACGGCCGAGCCTTGCAGCGCGTCGAAACCGACGTCGAGACCGGCGTAGCGCGCCGTTCCGATCAAGCGGCCGCCGCCGCCCGATTGGGCGATGAGGCTGCCGCTCACCCTGTCGAAGCGCCATGCCGCCCGTCCCGCCGGCTGATAGGTGACGCTCCCGCCCTCGACGGTGATGCGATCGATCGGCGCGGCCCTGGCCGCCGACGATGGCGGCATGGCGTCGGGGGCCGGCGGCGACGTCTGCGGCGGCACGACGGCGGCCCCCGTCTCTTTCGGCGCCTCGCGGCGCCCCCGGGCCGGCGGGGCCAGACGAATGTCCGGCCCGACCAGGACCAGGGAGGAGATTTCCAGATGCCCGGTCAGAAGCGGCAGCAGCCTGGGACGGACCTCGAGCCTGGGCGCGGAGATCGACAGGCCCTGGAGCGCCCCCTCCCCATCGGCCAGATGGACCGTTTCGGCGAAAAAGGTCGGCGAGGGCAGGAAGGAAAAGGAGACCGCGCCGTCGATGGAAAGCCGGCGCCCCAGGGCGCCTTCCATCCTGGTCGCCAGATCGTCCTTGAAACGGGTCCAGTCGATCAGGGCCGGCGTCGCCGACAGGGCTCCCAGCAGGACCACGACCGCGCCTGCGAGAATGCCCACACCTTTGCGTGTCACGCTGCCTCCGTTTGCCGATGGACGTGCAGTGTAGGGTGCTGGAGCGGCGTGCGTCAAATCTGACGCACGCCGCTCCAGCGGCCATTGAGGCCGCGGCCAAGCGCGCGGAGGCGGGCGCCCGGCGAGGGACATCAAGAAAAGCCGGAGCGTGATGCCGATTTAAGGCATCGCGCTCTAATGCGCTTCAGGGCAATCGTCGTTCCGGCGACGGTCTTTGTTTTTCATTGTCCCGCAAACGCCGGGTATACTAAAACCACCCATCATGTCCCGTCCCCTCGAAATCCTTCGTACCGTTTTCGGTTTTGATCGCTTCCGCGGTGCGCAGGCCGAGATCGTCGATCATCTGATTTCCGGTGGCGACGCTCTGGTCCTGATGCCGACCGGCGGCGGAAAATCGCTCTGCTATCAATTGCCGGCCTTGTGCCGTCCGGGTGTCGGCGTAGTGATTTCGCCGCTGATCGCCCTGATGCAGGACCAGGTTTCGGCGCTACGGCAGTTGGGCATCAAGGCGGCCGCCTTGAATTCCAGCCTGTCCTACGGCGAACAGGTGGACATCGAGCGCCAGATGCGCGGCGGCGAGATCGACATCATCTATGTGGCGCCCGAGCGCCTGATGACCGAGGCCTTCCTCACCCAGCTGGAACGCTGCCAGCTGTCCCTGTTCGCCATCGACGAAGCGCATTGCGTCAGTCAGTGGGGCCATGATTTTCGGCCGGAATATCTGCAGCTGGCGACGCTCCACCAACGCTTTCCCGAGGTGCCGCGCGTCGCCCTGACGGCCACCGCCGACGGCCCGACGCGCCGCGAAATCGTCGAGAAGCTGCACCTCGGAAACGGCCGCCAGTTCGTCGCCAGTTTCGACCGTCCGAACATCCGCTACCGGGTGGCGGCGAAGGGCAGCAGTTCCCGCAACCAGCTGCTGCATTTCATCAAGGCCGAACATGCCGACGACGCCGGCATCATCTATCGCCTGTCGCGCGCCAAGGTCGACGAAACCGCCCAATGGCTGAAGGAACAGGGCTTCGACGCCCTGCCCTACCACGCCGGACTGGACAAGACGGTGCGCGCCGCCAATCAGGACCGCTTCCTCAAGGAGGAAGGGGTGATCATGGTGGCCACCATCGCCTTCGGCATGGGCATCGACAAGCCCAATGTGCGCTTCGTCGCCCACCTCGATCTGCCGAAGAGCCTGGAGGCCTATTACCAGGAAACCGGCCGGGCCGGCCGCGACGGGCTGCCGGCCGACGCCTGGATGGTCTATGGCATGCAGGACGTGGCCCGCCTGCGCCAGATGGTCGAGGGCTCCGACGCCCCCGACGCCCAGAAACGCCTGGAGCACCGCAAGCTCGACGCCCTGCTCGGCTATTGCGAGACCACCCGCTGCCGGCGCGAGGTCCTCCTCGCCTATTTCGGGGACCAGTGCACGCCCTGCGGCAATTGCGACACCTGCCTCGAGCCGGTGGAAAGCTTCGACGGCAGCGTCGTCGCGCAAAAAGCCCTGTCCTGCGTCTATCGCACCGGCCAGCGCTTCGGGGCCGGCCATCTGATCGATGTGCTGATGGGCGCCGAGACCGAACGCATCCGGGCGCTCGGCCATGACAAGCTGTCGACCTTCGGCATCGGCCGCGACTTCGGCAAGGAGGAATGGCGCTCGATCTTCCGCCAATTGGTCGCCGGCGGATTGCTGCGCGTCGACGTCGCCGGCCATGGCGGCCTGGCCCTGACCGAGGCCTGCCGCGCCGTGCTGCGCGGCGAAACGACCATTTCGTTCCGCCGCGACGCCGTGACGAAAAAAGCGGCGGCCCGCAGCCGGCGCGGCACCCAGCGCCTGGCCGCCACGGCGGACGAGGCTTTGTTCCAGGCCCTGCGCGCGCTCCGGCTCGAACTGGCCCGCGGACAGGGCGTGCCGCCCTATGTGATCTTCCACGACACCACGCTTCTCGACATGGCCCGCGACCGCCCCGGCAGCCTGGAGGAACTGTCGCAGTTCTCCGGCGTCGGCCAGGCCAAGCTCGACAAATACGGCGAGGCCTTCCTGGAGGTGATCAGCCTGTTCGAGGGATGAGGGGCAGAGTCGCCATCGACACAGAGGCCGGCTGGTTGCCGGGCAATTTTGATCCGCAGATAAGCGCAGATTGGATAACCACGTCATTGCGAGTTGCGCACCGGCCGAGGTCGACCCTCCTGGGTGAAAATGCCGTCACTGCGAGCGCAGCGAAGCAGTCCAGGACAGCCTGGCACTCTGGATTGCCGCGTCGCTTCGCTCCTCGCAATGACGGCCTTTTCTTGTTAGTTCGCCACCGACCGCGCGCGGCCGACCCACCCTGGATGAAAATGGCAGATTTCTGCGGATTATTGGTGGAGGTCAATCCTTTT
>JAATGN010000036.1 GCA_015654615.1 Rhodospirillales bacterium | reverse complement strand
GGTCTATTTCGAACCCGAGGAGGTGGCCAAGCACGCCATGGAGGGCCTCGATCCCGACTTCATGACAAAGATCCGGCCGGGCGACATCATCGTCGCCGAAGGCAATTTCGGCACCGGCTCGGCCCGCGAACAAGCGGCGTCCACCCTCAAATTCGCCAAGATCGGCGCCGTCGTCGCCGACTCCTTCAGCCGCACCTTCTATCGCAACGCCGTCAACAACGCCCTGCCGGTCCTGGCGCTGGACGGCATCTCGAAACAGGTCGAAGAGGGTGACGATCTCGAGATCGATCTGGCCCGGGGGCTCATCGTCAACCATACCAGCGGCCGGAAATGGTCGACGGCGCCGATGCCTCAATTGCTGCTCGACATCATCGCCCAGGGCGGCGCCGTGCCTTATTATCGAGCCAGGGGAGGTTGATTTTTCCTCATCTCGTCCGCCTCGCGCCCATTCACGCCGTTCCGTGGATCAGCGCGGGCTCCCGACAGCGGACCTTGCGCTGAATAGCTGCGCCGGCTGTTGAGGCCATGATTGGACACAGCGTCTGCTTAGTCGGGGAGCCGCGCCAGCGCCTCAGCCGCGCTGAGGATCGGGATGCTCTCGAACGTGGCGAGGGTACGCAAATCGTCGTCGCCGGACACAATTAGATTGGCCCGAGCCGCCAGGGCGCAAGCCAACACCGCATCGTCGTCCGGGTCTCGGCAGATAGGCCGTGGCAAGGGTGGGGCCGCTACGATGTCAACCAGCGCACGGAGTTCGGCCAGGATGCGCTCGGGCGTGCGACTTGTGCGCGCCAGGATGGCTGCAAACTTGGGACGTGCGAGGACATCGGCCAGTTCCTCGATCAGTGCCGGGCTGAGCGCCAAATCGGCGGTTCCATCGCGCACCTTTCCCACAAGCGCGTGCGGTGGGCCGCGCCAGAACAGTCCGGACAACAGGACGTTGGTGTCAATCACCAGCAGCACGATGCCGCCGGACTTCCCTCGTTGCTTTTACCTCGGCCTGGATCTCCGCCTCCGACATTGGGGATGCCCCGGTGGCAGCCACTTCGTCGGCAATGCTCAGGAGCCAGTCGGCGGCCTGCCGTCTGTGCAAGGCATTCGACAACAGACGGTCAAGCGCCTCGGAAGTCAGCAGTCCTGCGGCCTGCGCGGCCTTGGCCGTAGCGTCGGGCAATTCTATCTGGACCTTGGTCATGCCGTCATCCGTTCGGTTCGACGGGGGTGCATCGCGTCGTTGTCATAATGCCGCAGGCGCCATGAAAAGGCCATGCCTGCTTATATCGTCGGCACATGAGGCTGTCGCAATCCCGTTCCGCTCCTGAAAGTTGAGCGCCGGTGTCGACCCATGCCTTTAAGCGTTGATCGCGACTGCGCCTTACCCTCTTCCTGGCCGCTATGGCCAAGAGGGAGAAAGGCTATGGGACATTCCGAATTTGATCCGGGCGCCAAAGATCTACGGCCGTGGAACGCGGGTCGAAAAATTGGAGCGAAGCGCGCGTTGAAGCCGCAGCAGGTCTGGGCAATCAGGTTTTGGTTGAATCGAGAGCGCCGACTGCGGGACCGTGCGATGTTCGATTTGGCGATCGACAGTAAGCTTCGCGGCTACGATGTCGTCAAAATCAAGATCGGCGAGCTGGTCAGCGGTGGCCGGGTTCGTTCAAGAGCGATCGTTATTCAGCAGAAGACCGGCCGGCCCGTTCAGTTCGAACGCCTTGAGACGGCCCGCAACAGCATCCTCGCTTGGCTCGAACGCCGAGGCGGCACGCTCGACGACTTTGTCTTTCCGAGCCGGATTGATCATGCCGACCACATCAGCACCCGCCAGTATGCGCGTCTCGTTGACGAGTGGGTCACCGGGATTGGGCTGCGCCGGGAGGATTACGGAACACATTCGTTGCGCCGGACCAAGGCGTCGATCATCTATAAGCAGACAGGAAATCTGCGCGCCGTGCAGATCCTGCTTGGCCACACGAAAATCGAAAGCACTGTCCGTTACCTCGGCGTCGATATAGAGGATGCGCTTGTCCTCGCCGAAGGTACGGAGGTCTGAAGATTCGAAGAACTCCTCGATTTTCGCGTCGAGGAGTTCTGCCAGCAGCCAGTATTCCCCCAAAGCCATCCATTCCGAGGGAACCCGCCCCCACCGGCGCCGGGCCGGGCGGCCAGATGCTCCGGCGGCCCGTCATCATCCCCGTGCGGAGAGACCTGGGGCGCGACGCCCCGCGGTCCTGCACACAGTGATGATGACGACGACCATCAGGGCGAACATCCGCGGCGTTGTCGCATCGATCGAAGCCTCTCGCCCGCCACCGGCATGATCCGCGAGCCGGTCCTCATCGGTTGCGCGAAGGCGGGGATCCAGGGCCGATGGACGGTCATGACCGTCGCGGATGTCCACACGCCTTAAGGGAACGATACCGGACGGCATCGCCAAGCCACGCAAAATGTCATTCAGGCCATTCATCGTTTTGGCCAGCGGCAGAAATCAACCATGGCGGGATAAATCAAAATGCCGGCTCTCCATCGAGCAATATTTTTGCTGTCAGAACGCAACAAACAGCATCTTTTGTTTTGTCTTATCACTCAGCACCATGAATCCGTCAGCAAAGGCAATCGTCACCGACAATCAAGAATTGTTGCGGCTGCCCAAAACATACTGTGCTCCAAAGCCAGAATACAAAAAATAACAGGAAGGAGGGGAATCACCCTCCACCGGGGAACGGAGGAAGGTTCAATGTCCAGTGCGCATGCCGTCACCAAAAACGATTCCGGCGTCTCATCGAGCAATAAAAGCGAAGTCTTCGACGTCGGCATCAACGACCGCCTGCCGATCCTGCAGGGTCTCATCTTGGGATTGCAGAACGTCTTCGGGATGACCGGGATGTTCGTTTTCCCCGGGCTGCTGGGCCGCGCCTTCCATCTGCCGCTCGACCAGATCGCCTATCTCTACGGCATGTCCTTCATCGTCTGCGGCGTGATCACCACCTTGCAATCGGTGCTATTGCTGCGCCTGCCGATCATCCAGGGCCCCTATGCCGGGAACTTCGCCGCCCTGCTGGCCGTCGGCATGGTCGAGGGCAGCAATCTCGGCGCCGCCTTCGGCTCCTTCTGCATCGCCTCGCTCATCTGGTGCCTGCTGTCGGTTCCCATCCGCAATGTCAGCGTCGTCGGTCTGTTCGCCCGCTATCTCCGCTCGCCGCTGATCTCCGGGATCATGGTGATGCTGGTGATCATCCAGATCGCCAATGTCTCGCTGCCCAATTGGATCGGCACCCGGACGACGCCGGGCTTCCCCCTGGTCAGTTTCGGCTCCGGCCTGGTCGCCGTGCTGGTGCTGATGGCCCTGACGGTCTGGGCCAGCCCCAAGATGCGCCGCATCGCCCTGCTGGTCGCCCTGGCGGTGGGGACGGCCTGTTTTTCCCTCTTCCAGCCGATCAGCTTCACGGCCGTCCTGCAGGCGCCGCTGCTGGTCGAACCGCAGTGGTTCCCCTTCGGCTTCTCGGTTCGCGCCGACTTCGTCGTCATCTTCCTGCTCGCCCTGGCCCCGGCCAGCATGGGCTCGATGTCGCTTTATCAGATGGTCGCCGACTGGGGGCACGAACCCCTGCCCGCCGCCCGCATGTCCCAGGGCATCCTGGCCGTGGCGCTGGGCTCGGTGCTGGCCGGCATCGTCGGCGGCTTCAGCACCATCGCCTATCCCGACAATATCGGCATCCTGCGCTCCACCCGGGTCGGGTCGCGTTATGCGACCTTGAGCGCCGGCCTTCTGCTGATCGCCCTGGGCAGCTGCGTCAAGTTCGACTTCCTGCTGGTCGTCGTGCCGATGCCCGTCCTCTCGGCCGCGGCCACCGTGCTGTTCGGCATCGTCTTCATGCATGGCGTCCACATGCTGGCCGGCGTCCAATGGGACAACCGCAAGCTGATGGTGGCCGGCCTGGCCATCCTGGTCGGACTGAGCGGTCTTTTCGTTACGCCCGACGTGCTCTCCGTGATGCCCCTCATTCTGCAGCTTTGCCTGAAGCAGCCGGTCATCTCGGGCGGGGTGATCCTCGTCGTCCTCAATTCGCTTCTGTGCAACCGGCCGATCGGACAGGCCGTCATTCCCCACAAATCATCCCCGCAGCGGTGCTGAACGTCCGGAAACGGCGGGATGGGCCGAGGGATCGGCTCGCAAATATCCACTCAAAAAAAGAAGTCCATCGATACCAAGGGAGGTATTCCAATGCTTACCAGGCTTCCTGGGAAAGTCATGCCGGCTTTTATCGTCGGCGCGGCCCTGATCTCTTGTTCCGGTCATGACGCCATCGCCTTCGAACCCGGAGCACATCCAACGTTCTTCATCGGAGCTTCCGACGGACTTCCGGCTGGAGCGCTCCCGTCGGACGGATTGTATTTGCAAAATATGCAATTCTATTGGGATGGCGACAATAAAAGCAAAGGCGCCGTCCAGGGCCGCAATACCGTGTTCATCGGCGAGACGCCGGTCGCCACCTGGGTTCCCGGCTGGACTCTGCTCGGCGGACGATATTCCACGCAAATGCTCGTCGCCGTCACGGCTGTCACGGTCACCTCCCAACAGGCACCGGTCGGGACGCACAGTTCGACCGGCGTGGCCGCCTTCGACGTCCTGCCGCTGCGCTTGACTTGGGATCTGCCCGAGCATTTCCATGTGACGAGCGCTTTCGGCTTCGGCCCTCCGGTCGGCAAATATGCCGTCCGCAACGCCATCAACAACGCCGATAATTTCTGGGGATATCAGGTCACGACCGCGGCGACATATTCCGACAACGGTCTCAATCTGACGCTCAGCCCGCACGTCTCGTGGTCCTCGCAAAACACCAATTCGGCGAATTCCCCGACGAAAGACTATCAATCCGGCAGCCTGTTCTGGTTCGAATATACGGCGACGCAGGATTTCGGGAAATGGACGGCCGGCATCACCGGAGAATATGCCAAGCAAATAGACGACGATTCCGCGGCCGGGATCAATCTTCCAGGAACAAAACTCGAGAGACTGAATGCCGGTCCCTACGTCGGTTATGATTTCGGCAATGTCACGTTAGGCGCGATGTGGACGAGAACCGTCATGTACAACAATACATTTGGCGGAGACTACATCTGGTTCCGTCTGGGGTGGAAGATATTCTAATCCCATCCGTCATTTAGGGTGGACCGTCCTTAACGTTCGGCATGATGAACAGAACGACAGCCGCCTCTTCGACGAGGACGGACGGTCTTTGCCATCATGCCGGACGGGTTGGGCCGAGGGATCGGCCACCAAATATCCATTTGGTAAAATGGATGATCAACCATAGCGCGAAAATTCAAAATACCGCCCATCAATCACGCAATATTTTTGCTGTTAGAACTCAGAAATTAGGCACTTTTGTTTTGTTCCGACACTCTGCATCGTACAGACGGCTTCATTTCTGATGGCTCTATTACCTTGAGCAGGCTTCGTTATTTCCAACGGAACCCTGGGTGAGGGGGCCAGAAGTGGGGTGATGGCGTCCAATAAAAAACAATGGCGGCGAATATGCCGCTTGGAATAATGGGAGGATAAAATATGAGTCGAACAAGGCTCCTGGTCATCACATTGGGTTCGGTATTCGTCGCCCATACGGGTTTCGCACAGACGGCTCCCGGAAGAGTGGCCCCCGACGCCCCACTTTCCGATCTCGGGCGAAAACTTGACGATAACGGTGTGCGCATCAGCGCGCAGGTCATCGATGAGTATGCTCATAATCCCACCGGTGGTGTCCGACAGGGAGAAACCAACGTCGGGCAAATACGTCTTGGGGCGAATTTCGATCTCGACAAGATATTCGGGCTGCATGGCGGAAACTTCTACATTACCGGCCTGCGCGACTACGGATCCAGCCTGGCAAAGGATTATTCGGGAACCTATACAAAAGAACAAGAAATATACAAAAATCAATACAATCTCTGGCGATTTTCCGTCGCCGCTTATGAACAGAAACTCTTTGATGACACTCTTGATGTCTACGTCGGCCGGATGGGAACGACTACTTTTTATGGCCGCTTGGCGAACACCTGCTATTTCCAGTCGGGAATGACCTGTACCGTGCCGCAGGTTCTGAATTCAGCGGCGGGCTATTCCCTGCCGACCTCGGCGACCTGGGCCGGCAATGTTCGCTACAAACCGAGACCGGACTTCTATATCCAGGCCGGCGCCTTCGAAGTGAACCAATACATCCAGCATACCAACGGCTTCGATTGGTCGACGGGCCAGGCAACCGGCGTAACGGTGACGGCCGAGGCCGGCTTTGGCGACTATAATCTTCAGAAAATACGTTATCCGGGCGATATCAAGTTCGGCGGCTATGTCTCCACCGCGCCGGTCTCGGATCCGCTTTACAATACGAAAGGCAAATCCCTCGGAATTTCCGGAGGAACGGCCGCGGTGTCGAGCGACCAGCGCCAGGGCATCTACGGAATGGGCGAAAAGGTCGTATGGCGGCCGGAAGAGGGCTCGCGGCAAAGCCTGGCGCTGTTCGGAGGGTGGATTCAGCCCCTGGAAACGGAAGAGGTCATGCGGCTTCAGACCTATGCCGGCGCCGTCTTGAGGGCCCCGTTCGAGTCGCGACCCAGCGATGCGATCGCCTTCGTCACCAACTATTATAATATTTCATCGCGGGAACTCGAGTTTCTGCATGATTCACGAATCAAGGCCGGCGGCAAGGGCTGGAACGATCCGAACGAAGTCACCTTCGAACTCGATTATGATGCCTTGCTGGTCCCCTCCATCCGGCTTTCCCCCAATATTCAGTACTTCATCAATCCCGATAACTCCAACATTCCGAAAACATCCGGGGTGCCGAAGAACATGTTTGTGCTCGGTGTAAAGGTCACCTTCAACATCGGGAATATTCTGGGTCTTCCCTCCGGCCCGACCCTGGCCGACTGATTTTGCCGCGACCCTGCCGGATACCAGTTCCAAAACATCGGTATCCGACAGGGACAAACGAAGAGTCGTTGACCGGTCCCGCACCGGCAACATCGAATGTTTGGGAGGATTCCATGTCAAAAGGTTCGAAGGATCCCATGTCCGCGCCCGAAGGGGCGGCACGTCGCGTTTTCGACGTGGGTATCGATGAAAAAATGCCCCTCAGGGAAGCGATCCTGATGGGCCTCCAGAATGTCTTCGTGATGGCCGGCATTTTCGTGTTTCCCGGCATCATGGGAAAATCCTTCAATCTTTCCCCGGATGTCGTCGCCTATCTTTATTGCGTGAGTTTCGTCGGTTGCGGTGTGACAACGGTCCTGATGTGCTCGTGTTTCGGGCGCATGCCGCTGGTCGCCGGCTCTTATGCCGGCGTTTTCGCCGCCATTCTCACCTTGGGCCATCTGCCGAACGCCAACCTCGGAACCGCGCTCGGATCGCTGATGGCCGCCTCGTTGGCCTGGTGCGTTCTGTCCATTCCGATCCGCGGCATCAGCGTGGTATCGCTGGTGGCGAAATATGTCCGAACACCGGTGATCTCGGGCGTCATCATCATGCTGGTGATGATGCAGATCGCCGACCTTGCCTTGCCCCATTGGCTGGGAAGGCCGCACGATCCTACCTTTCCCCTGATCAATTTCGGCGCCGGCCTGGTCACCGCCGTGGTGCTGATGTGCCTGATCGTCTCGAAGCGGCCGATCGTCAAGCGGCTGTCCCTGCTGATTTCCCTGATGGCCGGAACGGCGCTTTTCGAGGTGCTCCATCCGATCGACTTCACCGTCGTGCTCGAATCGCCCTGGTTCGTCATGCCGAAGCTCTTCCCCTTCGGCCTGTCGTTCAACCCCGAGTTCTGCCTGATCTTTTTCGTCATCCTCGTCGCCATCAATATCCAGACCATGACGCTGATGGGTGTCGTCGCCGAATGGGCGCATGAGGACATGCCGCCGGCCCGCCTGTCGATGGGCGTCTTCTCGATGATGCTGGGCTCGGCGATCGCCGCCGCCATCGGCAGTTTCTCCAACATTCCCTATCCGGCAAACGTCGCGATCCTGCGCTCGACCCGCGTCGCGTCGCGTCAGGTCGGACTCGCTTCGGGCATCATCCTCATCCTCATGGGATTCTGCACGAAGGTCGACTACATTTTCGTCATCCTGCCCGTGCCCATCCTGGCCGCGGCGGCCACCGTTCTATTCGGCGCCGTCTTCGTCCACGCCATCGAGATGCTGGTCGATGTCGAATGGGACAACCGGTCGGTGACCATCACCGGCTTTGCCCTGATGGCCGGCTTCGGCACCCTGTTCCTGGAACGCGAGGTCCTGGCCACGATGCCGTTCCTTTTGAGCTTGCTGTTGCGTCAGCCGATCATCATCGGGGTGGTGTCGCTTCTCGTCCTCGAGGTTGTTCTGCCAGGACGCAAGAAGGCGCCGACGCATCGTCCCGAGCCTGTTCCGGCGGGCAATAATGCCGATCGCGATGCGACGCAGACCTCTCATGACCAGCCCGTCGCCGGCCATGTCGCCTAGGTCCGATCTGCGTTGCCTTTCGCCGACATGGGACCCATGTCGGGGAAAGGCAGGTCAAGAAAAGTGGCACCGGCGTCCCTGCCGGTGTCCGCCGCTTCACGGCGGAGTCTTTTCCACCGGCGGGGACGCCGGTGCCACTTCTTTATCTTCCGTCATTCTGGATGGGCCCCAAGCCACTCATAGCGAAATCTTTTGGAGATGACCGTGTCCAAATCCACATCCCCCGACACATCCCCGACGGCGTCCCAGGCGCCGGCCGACCTGCAGGAGCACGTGGCGCAACTCGAGGCGAAAGGCCTGCTGACGCGCATTTCGCGGCCGATCAACAAAGACACCGAACTTCATCCCCTGGTGCGCTGGCAGTTTCAGGGCGGATTGCATGAAGAGCAGCGCCGCGCCTTCCTCTTCACCCAGGTAACCGACGCGAAAGGCCGATCCTACGACATTCCCGTTCTGGTCGGCGGCCTGGCCGCGTCGCCCGAGATCTATGCCAGCGGGCTGGGCGTTCCGGTCGAGAAAATCGCCGAGGTCTGGCTGAAGGCGATCGCCGCGCCGATCGAGCCGATCCTGGTCGACCGGGCCCCCTGCCACGAGGTGGTGCTGACCGGCGACGATCTGACCCGGCCGGACGGCGGTTTGGCGACACTGCCCGTTCCGATCTCGACGCCGGGCTTCGATTGCGCCCCCTATCTGACGGCGACGCTGTGCGTCACCCGCGATCCGGAGAGCGGGATCCAGAACATGGGGACCTACCGGGCGGCGCTGAAGGCCAATGACCGCCTCGGTGTCC
>JAATGN010000007.1 GCA_015654615.1 Rhodospirillales bacterium | reverse complement strand
CGAGGGCCCCGAGATTAGCGGTACGCCCCATCGCCACCATATCGATGACCCGGAACGGAAAGGCTGGCATACGGGCCCGCGGCACATAGCTGACCAGTGCGGCGAATTCCTTCCGCGGCCAGGAGGCGGCCTCCCGCCCCATCAGGTGGATCCGGCCGGCGCGGGCGGGAAGCAGGCGGAGCAATGTCTTGAACAAGGTGGTCTTGCCGACGCCGTTCGGCCCCAGCAGGCACAGGAACTCGCCGGCCGCCAAAGTGAAGGACACCTCCCCGACCACGGTTCGGCCGTCGTAGCCGCAGGCCAGCCGCTCGACGCGAAAGAGTTCTTCCCGGCGGCTCATGCCCAGGCCCTGCGTGATTTGAGCAGCAGCACCAGGAAAACCGGCGCGCCGATCAGCGAGGTGAGAATGCCGAGCGGCACCTCGGCCGCCAGCAGCGAGCGGGCCAGATCGTCCACCACCAGCAGATAGAGCGCGCCCAGCAGGATGCAGGCGGGCAGCAGGACGCGGTGGTCCGGCCCGACCAGCAGCCGGCCCAGATAAGGCACGACCAGCCCGACCAGGCCGATGACGCCGCTGATGGCCACCGCCGAGGCCGTGGCCAGGGTGGCGCAGCCGATGACCAGCAGGCGCACGCGGCCGACGTGGACGCCCATGGTCATGGCTTCCTCGTCGCCGAACGACAGGACGTTCAGTTTCCAGCGCAGCAGCAGCAGCCCGGCTAGGCCGGCGGCGATCGGCAGGGCGGCGCCGTAGACGTCGGAGGGCTTGACCGACGCCAGGCCGCCCATCAGCCAGAAGGTGATGGCCGGCAGGGCGTTGTTCGGATCGGCGGTGAATTTGACCAGCGAAATGAAGGAGGTGAACACCGTGCCGACGATGACGCCGGCCAGGATCATCACCAGGGTGGCCTCGCCCCGGCGGCCGCGCCACAGGCCGATCAGGCTGGTCGCCGCCACCGCGACCAGCCCGAAGACGAAGGCCGCCGCCTGGACGGCCAAGGCGTTCATCGACAGCAGAATGGCCAGGGCGGCCCCGAATCCGGCGCCGGCGGTGACCCCCAGGATGTCGGGAGAGACCATCGGATTGCGGAACATGCCCTGATAGGCCGCGCCGGACGCCGCCAGGGCGGCGCCCACCTCCAACGCGGCGACGATCCTGGGCAGCCGGATCTTCAGCAGGACGGTCTCCATTTGGGGCATCCAATCGTGCGGCAGGCCCGCCACCAGCTTGGACAGCAGGATGGCGACGGCGGTGCCCGGCGGCACCGGATAGCGGCCGATCAGGAAAGAGGCCAGGACGCATCCGGCCAATCCCGCCGCCATCAGGCCCAGGCCGAGCCGGGCCGAAATGCGGGGATCGCCCACGCCGGCGCCCCCGCTCACCAGGTCGCCTTCAAGGACAGCGACACCACCCGGGGCGACCCGAGAAGCAGTCCGTCGCCGCTGCGGTAATAGGACCAATAGGCTTTATCGAACAGATTCGAGACGGTGAGATTGATCGAGGTCCGATGGCCGTAGATCTCCGGTTCGTAGCGCAGGCCGGCATTGAAGATCGTGGCGGCGTCCAGGAAGGCGGTGTTGTCGTTGTCGACCGGGCGGCGTCCGTAATAGTTGGCGCCCCCCGTCACCGTCAGGTCCGGAACCCAGGGCAAGGCATACTCCAGATAGGCGCTGGCCTCCCGTTCCGGCACGTTGGAGGGCGTCTTGCCCTCGGCGAGCCGATCGGAGGTCATTTTCTCGGTATGGGCATCCATCAGCGTGAAGCCGCCGACCAGGGTCAGCCGATCGGTCAGCTTGCCGGTGGAGGTCACCTCCAGGCCCTGGTGGATTTCCCGTCCGTCCTGCTTGAAGACCTTGTCGGCCGGATCGATTTCCTCATTGATCTTGTCGATGCGGAACAGGGCGGCATTGATGTCCATGCCGCCGAAGCTGGTCTTCACGCCGGTTTCGTATTGCGTGCTGACGCTGGGCGACAACTGCTGATTGGCGTTGACGGCGGTGGCGGCGGCCACTCCGCCGTTGACCAGGGCTTCCATGTAGGAGGCGTAGAGGGTGACGTTGGCGATCGGCTTGTACATCAGGGCATAGGTCGGCGTGTCGGCGGACTGATCGTATTTCGAGGTGATCGCCGTGGTGTTGCGCGACTTGTTCATGATGTCGGCATGATTGCCGCCGATCAGCGCCGACCATTGGTCGTCGAAATCGATATGGTCGCCGATCAGGGTGCTGTTGTACCAGGTGCTCTGCCAGGAGCTGCTGCCGCCCAGGGCCAGCTGCGGGTCGGCGTAGAGGGCCGGAGAGCCGATGTTGCTGACGCCGGCAAAGGTCTTCGTGACGTCCGTGCCGCGCTCGAAGACGAAATAGGTCCCGGAATATCCGCCGGTCACGGTATGGCGGACGCCCCACGTATCGAAACGGACGTCCAGAAGGCCATAGGTCGAATCCGTCCGTTCGAACTGCCGCGGCGAGGCCGTTTCCTTTTCGATATAGTCGCCGTTCGCTTTGACGGACTGCGCGTCGATATAGTCGTATTGCCGCCACATGTAACCATGGCGATAGCCGGTGCGCAGCGTGACGGCATCGTTCAATTCGGATTCGAAACGCAGGCCGGCCAGCGTCTTCTCGAAGCTGTTGTAGGTCCAATCCTGGCCGTATTGTTCGCTCGCCCTGAAGGCCGAGGCCGAGGGAACCGCCGAGACCTTGCCGCTCCAGCTGCCGTCGGTGGCGTTGGAGAAATAGGTCTGCAATCCGTTGGCCTCGTAGTCCTGGTGCCAGATGTCGGCGGTCAGGACGGTATCGGGGGTGAAGTGATAGTCGAGCACCGCCGACAGCAGCGCCCGCTTCTGCCGGCTGCCGTCGACATAGGTCTGGCCGTCCTCCCTGTAGGCGTTGACGCGATAGCCCAGCTTGTCGTCGAGGCCGGTGGCCCGCCCGCCCAGGTCGGCATGGACGAAATTGATGCCGCCGCCGTAATCGCCGATGCTGAGCGAGGCGAGAGGCTCGACGGTCGGCCCCTTGCTGACATAGTTGACCGATCCGCCGGGATTGGCGAAACCCTGGAAAAAGCCGGAAAAGCCGTTGAGGATTTCGATGCGCTCGACATTTTCGACGGGCGGGGCGGAAAAACTGCGATCGACCAGCCCGTCGCGCATCTCATTTTGGTCGGCGGCGCTGAAGCCGCGGACCATCAGGCGGGTCATCGAACCGCCGCCGCCGGCGCCGGACGACATCAGCATGCTGGCCGTCGGGTTGGTCCTGACCGCGTCGAAGATCGTGTGGGCGTTGCTGTTCTCGATGAGGTCG
>JAATGN010000219.1 GCA_015654615.1 Rhodospirillales bacterium | reverse complement strand
CCAACCAGGCTGCGGATCTGATCAATCAATTCTGCGGAAAACGGCTGCCTCCCAACATGCATGACGGCATCATGCTCCCACATCCACGCTGTGTCCAGCGGAGATGTGGGACATGGTCAGGATCAAGTCCGGCCATGACGACTTTTGGTTTCGTGCCTCGATAGGGAATCAGCCAAAAATCGTGCTGGACAGCCGTGGGACCAGCCCGGCCATGGCGGAAGAGAAATTTCCGCACCTGCGTGCCCGGGGTTTTGCCCCTAAGGGCCGTCAGCCCGAGGTCTTCAACTGGTCCAGCTTGGTCCGCATGATCGCCAGCAATCCGTCGATCCGTCCGCCGTTGGCCTGCATCGCGGAGGCGTAGTCCGAACGGTGGGTGATGGCCATGCTGACGCCTTCGACGATGATGTCGACGACGCGGAACGAGCCGTCGTCGTTTTCCCGCAGCCGCCATTGCACGGGAATCTGCGGGCCCTGGTTGCGCAGGATATGCGAATCGACGACCCAGCCGCGGTCGCCGTCCTTGGTGGCGCTGACGGTTTCCAGGCTTTCGCCGTTGTAGTCCTGGAAGCGCTTGGCCCAGGTCAGGACGGTGATGTCCTCGAACAGCGCGAGGAATTCCTGCTGCTGCTCGGGCGTGGCCAGACGCCAATAACGCGACAGTACGAAGCGGCCGATTTCCGGAATGTCGAAGGACGAGACGAACAGCTTGCGGAATCGCTCATCGCGCTCGACTTCCGGAACTTGCCGGTCGGCGACGGTGGTGATGGCGCGCTGGGCCAAGGCGCCGATGAACTTCCTGGCGTTGTCGTCGGCTTGCGCGTGGGCGGCGGTCGCGTTCAGGCAGACGGCAAACAGGAAAACGAAGGCGGTTCGCAAAAACGGGAAACGGGAAATGATCTTCATCACTGGTCTTGCGAATCCTCGGTGAGCATATCGGCGGGCAAGGCGCTCATATTGGCCGCCGGCGCCTTATCCCGGCCATAGTCGCTGGCCCCGCTGATCATGGCGGTCCGGCGCTGCCGGTAGAGGCTGCGCATCGCGGAATAATAATCGAGGGAGGTCCGCTTCACGTCGTCCAGGGCGTCGAGATAGGCCTCGCGCTGCGAGATGGCGGTGACGCCGAGGCGAGTCCAATAGGCCCAGTGCCGGCCGCCGGTCTGCAGATAATAGTCCAAGGGATCGCTATAGGAGTCGGCGACCAGGCCGATGGTGTCGCGCGGATTGGACGGTCCGAAGAGGGGAAGGACCAGATAGGGACCCTCGCCGATGCCCCAGACGCCCATGGTTTCGCCGAAATCGCTCTGGTGCCCGGGAACCCCCATGGGTTCGGCCACGTCCATGATGCCGAAAACGCCGAAGCTGGTGTTCAGGGCAAAACGCTCGAGCGTCGTCCCGGCCAGGGTGAAATTGCCCTGCAGCAGGTCGTTGACCAGATAGACGGGCGTTTTCAGATTGTCGAGGAAGTCGGTGATGCGATCGCGGCCGAAGGAGGGGACGACGTTGCGATAGCCCACGGCGAGCGGACGCAGGAAATAGGTGTCGATGCCCTCGTTGACGGAAAAGATCACCCGGTTGGTCGGTTCCAGGGGATCGTTGATCTGCTCGAACTCGGCCACGGCTTCCGGGTCGTTGGCGGGCGGCGGTGTGGCGCATCCGACAAGCAGAAGGGCGACCGCAGTCATTCCTGCCCGCAAAGCGATTTTTCCAAGAATGCTCGACGCCATGTTTCTTTCCGCTGAAATATCTCGGCAAATTATCTTCTTCTGGCCTACCGGGAAATGCCAGTCTGTCTTGGGTAACACAGGCTTGTCCAAAAGACCAGGGCTTGCGTCGCGGCAGACCGGTCGCCGAAGCCTGAAAAGACCGGCACGAAGAATTTTTGCATAAACACATAAAGATATGTTTATATGAAGATATGAGCGAGGCCGACGAAAACGGGATGGGCGAGATCTTGACGGCGATGCGGGCCGCGGCGGAGCCGTCGCGCCTGCGCCTGTTGTCGCTGTGCGCGCAGGGAACCCTGGCGGTCAGCGAACTGGTCGAGATCCTTGGGCAAAGCCAGCCGAGCGTGTCGCGTCACCTCAAGCTGCTGTGCGATGCCGGATTGCTGGAGCGCATCCGGGAAGGCGCCTGGGTCTTCTACCGCCTGGCGGCGCACGGCGCCGGGTCGGCCATGGTCCGGCAGATTCTGGGGTTGGTGTCGGCCGCGGATCCGGTGCTGTCGCGGGACAATGTGCGGCTGGCGGCGATCCGGCAGGCCAGGGGACAGGCGGCGGCGGCCTATTTCGGAGCCAATGCGGCGCATTGGGCGGAATTGCGCTCGTTGCACATCGCCGAAAAGGACGTCGAGGCGGCCTTGACGGATCTTCTGGGCGATCGGCCGATCGGCGATCTTCTGGACGTCGGGACCGGAACCGGCCGCATGCTGGAAGTTCTGGGGCCTCTCGCCTCGTCGGCCGAGGGATTGGACGCGTCGCGCGAAATGCTCGCCGTCGCCCGCAGCCGGATCGAGGCGGCGGGGTTGCGCAATTGCCTCGTCCGCCAGGCGGACATGTATCATCTGCCGTTCGACGACGGCCGTTTCGATGTCGTGACCATTCATCAGGTCCTGCATTTTGCCGAAGACGCCACCGCGGCCATCGCCGAGGCGGCGCGCGTCCTGCGTCCCCTGGGCCGTCTCGCGGTGGTCGATTTCGCGCCGCATGGCCTCGAATCCCTGCGCAGCGAGCATAATCATCGCCGGCTGGGATTCGCCGCGGACGAGGTGGCGGCCTGGTGCCGTCAGGCCGGCTTGACGGTGCGGCGGATCCTGAGCTTGCCGGGAGACCCGTTGACCGTCACACTTTGGCTGGCGGCCCGGCCGGCGGCCGATGCTTCTCCGATCTTCGACCCCTCGATCGCAATCTACGCCAGAAAAGGTGACGCGTGAGCATGGCCATTCCTTCCGCTTCGGGTTCGCCCGATTCCGTCGTGTCCGATCCGCCGCTTCCCGTCGCCTCGCCGGCCGGGCATTTGGCCGTTTCCTTCGAGTTCTTTCCACCGAAGACGGAAAAAATGCAGGAGGCGCTGTGGGACTGCGTGACCCGTCTGGCCCCCCTGGCGCCCAGTTTCGTTTCGGTGACCTATGGGGCCGGCGGTTCGACGCGCGAACGCACCCATGAAACGGTGACGCGCATCGCCCGCGAAACGGGGCTGAAGCCGGCGGCGCATCTGACCTGCGTCGGCGCGACGCGGGCCGAGGTCGACGAGGTGGCGCGCCGCTACTGGGACGCCGGCATTCGCCATATCGTCGCCTTGCGGGGCGATCCGCCGGAAGGCGGCGGCCATTACCGTCCCCACCCGGACGGCTACGCCTATGCCCTCGATCTGGTCAAGGGCTTGAAAAGAATCGCCGATTTCGAGATCAGCGTCGCGGCTTATCCCGAAACGCATCCCGAGGCCGTGAGCCCCGAAGCCGATCTCGATCATCTGAAGCGCAAGATCGAGGCGGGAGCCAACCGGGCCATCAGCCAGGTCTTCTTCGATATCGATCTGTTTTTCCGCTTCCGCGACCGGGCGGTCGCGGCCGGAATCGGCGCGCCGATCGTCCCGGGGATTCTGCCGGTGACCAATTTCGCCCAGGCCCGGAAATTTTCCGCCGCCTGCGGCACCCATATGCCGGACTGGATGGCCGAACTGTTCGACGGGCTGGACGACGATCCGGAGACCCGCCGTCTGGTCGCGGCGACGGTGGCGGCCGAACAATGCCGGGCCCTGGTGGCGGGCGGCGTCCATGACTTGCATTTCTACACGTTGAACCGCGCCGATCTGACCTATGCCATCTGCCACATCCTCGGGGTCCGGGCGCAAAAAGCCGCCTGACAACCGTTCCGTGGCGGCGCCACTGAATTTTATCCGTTGCCGATGCCATGAAACCGGCCAAAACAAAGGTTTACCATGACCGATATTCTCGACCATCTGCAGGAACAGGTTTTGCTTTGCGACGGCGGCATGGGCTCGCAGGTGCAGGCAATGAGCCTGAGTGTCGAGGCGGACTTCCAGGGTCATGAGAACTGCACGGACATCCTGGTGCTGTCCCGTCCGGACCTGGTGCGCGAAATCCATGCGCGCTATTTCGCCGCCGGGGCCGACATGGTCGAGACCAATACCTTCGGGGCCAGCCCGCTGACCCTGGGGGAATTCGGCATCGCCGATCTGGCCTTCGAGATCAATCGCCGGGCCGGCGAGATCGCCCGCGAGGCGGCCGAGCCGTTTTCCGGCGACGGGCGGGCCCGTTTCGTCCTGGGCTCGATCGGACCGGGGACCAAGCTGCCCACCCTGGGCCATGTCGACTACGACACGCTCGAAAAAAGCCTGCTGGTGCAGGCGCAAGGACTGAATGCCGGCGGCGTCGACGCCATCCTGATCGAAACCTGCCAGGACCCCCTGCAGATCAAGGCGGCGGTCAATGCCGCCAAGATGGCCGGCCGCCAGGCGGGACGCGAGGTGCCGATCTTCGTGCAGGTGACGGTGGAAACGACCGGCACCTTGCTGGTCGGCGCCGACATCGCCGCCGCCGCGACGATCATTCATGCCCTCGACGTTCCCCTGCTCGGCTTGAACTGCGCCACCGGTCCTCAGGAGATGAGCGAACATCTCCGCTGGCTGTCGGGAAACTGGCCGGGACTGATCTCCGTGCAGCCCAATGCCGGCCTGCCCGAACTGGTCGACGGGCAGGCCTCCTATCCCTTGGCGCCGGCCGATCTGGCCCGCTGGCAGGAGCGCTTTCTCGAAGACGACAGGGTCAATCTGCTGGGCGGCTGCTGCGGCACCACGCCGGCCCATATCGCCGCGGTCGACGCCATGCTGCGCCGGCGGGCCGGGTCCCGGGTCAGGCCGCAGCCGGTCAAGCGCACCGTGCATTGGGTGCCGGCGGTGGCCTCCCTGTACGGCCAGGTGCCGCTGCGCCAGGAAAACGCCTTCCTGTCGATCGGCGAGCGCTGCAACGCCAACGGATCGAAGAAATTCCGCGAATGCCAGGAACGGGAGGATTGGGACGGCGCGATCGCCATGGCGCGCGAGCAGGTGCGGGAGGGCAGCCACACGCTGGACGTCTGCACCGCCTTCGTCGGGCGCGACGAAGTGCGCGACATGAGCCGCCTGATCGATCGCATGCGCGGCGCCGTCACCGCGCCCCTGGTCATCGATTCGACGGAACTGCCGGTCATCGAGGCGGCCCTGAAGCTTTACGGCGGCAAGCCGATCATCAATTCGATCAATTTCGAAAGCGGCGAGGAGCCGGCGGCCCGGCGGCTGGAGCTGGCCAAGAAATTCGGCGCGGCGGTGATCGCGCTGACCATCGACGAGGCGGGCATGGCCAAGGACGTCGAGGCCAAGGTGGCCTTGGCCCATCGGCTCTACGACTTCGCGGTCAATCGCCACGGGCTGGCCCCGTCCGACCTGATGTTCGATCCCCTGACCTTCACCATCTGCACCGGCAACGAGGACGACCGCAAGCTGGCGCTGCACACGCTGGACGCCATCGAACGGATCGCCCGCGAACTGCCCGAATGCCAGATCATCCTGGGGCTGTCCAACGTCTCCTTCGGCCTGAAGCCGGCGGCGCGCCATGTCCTCAACTCGGTCTTTCTCGACCACGCCTGCAAGCGGGGCATGACCGGCGCCATCGTCCATATCAGCAAGATCCTGCCCTTGCACAAGCTGGACGCCGAAGAGGTGCGGATCGCCGAGGATCTGATCTTCGACCGTCGCCAGCCCGGCTACGATCCCCTGCAGGCCTTCCTCGGCCTGTTCGAAGGCCGCGACGGCATGGCGGCGGCCCCCAAAGCGCGCGCCGAGGCGGTGGAGGAACGGCTCAAGCAGCGGATCGTCGACGGCGAGCGGCCCGGTCTCGAGGCCGACCTCGACGAGGCGCTGCTCACCTGGAAGCCGCTCGACATCATCAACCAGCTGCTGCTCGACGGCATGAAGGTGGTCGGCGAACTGTTCGGCTCCGGCCAGATGCAGCTGCCCTTCGTCCTGCAGTCGGCCGAGACCATGAAGGCGGCGGTGGCCCATCTCGAACCCCTGATGGAAAAGGCCGACGGCCAGCAGAAAGGCACCATCGTCCTGGCCACGGTGAAGGGCGACGTTCACGACATCGGCAAGAATCTGGTCGACATCATCCTGACCAACAACGGCTATCGGGTGGTCAACCTGGGGATCAAGCAGCCGATCGGCGCCATCATCGCCGCCGCCCGCGACCATGCCGCCGATGCCGTCGGCATGTCCGGCCTCCTGGTCAAGAGCACCGTGGTGATGCGCGAAAACCTCGAGGAAATGACCCGCGAGGGATTGGACCTGCCGGTCATCCTGGGCGGCGCCGCCCTGACCCGCAAATATGTCGAGGAGGATTGCACGGCCACCTACGGGTCCGGCCGGGTCGCCTATGCCCGCGACGCCTTCGACGGGCTCGATCTGATGGCCAAGGTGGCGGAGCGGCGATTCGACGCGCATCTGTCCGAGGTCAAGGCGCGGCGGCTGCACCGTCCGACCAACGAGCGCCGCACCCTGGGCCAGGCCGCGACGCCGACCCGTCCGGTCGATTTTGAGGAGATCGGTCTGCGCCGAGCCGAATTGGCGCGCCGGGCCGATGTGCCGACCCCGCCGTTCTGGGGGCCGCGGATCATCGATTCGGTCCCCCTGCAGACCCTGGTGACCTATCTCAACGACACCATGCTCTATCAATTCCAATGGGGCTACAAAAAGGCCGGCCGTTCCCTGGAGGAATGGCGGGCCTGGGCCGCCAAGGAATTGAAGCCGATGACGGTCGATTTGCTGAAGCAATGCCAGAAGGACGGGATCCTGCAGCCCAAGGCCGCCTACGGCTATTGGAAATGCGCCTCGACCGGCGATTCGATCGTGCTGTTCGACCAGGACGGACAAACGGAGGCCGCCCGCTTTTCCTTCCCCCGGCAGGCCGGCGAAGGCGGGCTCTGCATCGCCGATTTCGTCCGCGACATCGATGCGGCCGAGCGCGACGTCATCGGTCTGCAGGTGGTGACCATGGGACGCCAGGCCAGCGAGGTGGCCCGCCAATGGTTCGCCGAAAACCGCTACAAGGACTATCTGCATCTGCACGGCCTGTCGGTGGAGATGGCCGAGGCCCTGGCCGAATATGTCCATCGGCGAATCCGCTCGGAACTGGGGTTCGGCGGCGAGGACGATCGCGACATCGAGAAGATGCTGCGCCAGAACTATCGCGGGTCGCGTTATTCCTTCGGCTATCCGGCCTGCCCCAATCTCGAAGACCAGGGCCAGCTTCTGGCGCTGCTGGGCGCCGAACGCATCGGCATAACCTTGAGCGATGAATGGATGCTGGAGCCGGAACAGAGCACCTCGGCCATCGTGCTTGTGCATCCGCAGGCCAAGTATTTTTCGGTGTGACGGGATGACTGTCCCATTCTGAACGTCATTGCGAGCCGTCAGGCGAAGCAATCCAGACCGGCCGGTGTCCTGGACTGCTTCGCTTTGCTCGCAGTGACGATTTTTTCAAGGCAGGCCCCCGTCAGCCGCCCAGGCCGCGGGCGAAGCGGACGATGCGCCGGCCGGCCTCGTCGAGGCTTGCCTCCGGCACCGTCAGCGACAGGCGCAAATGTCCGGCGACGCTTGGGCCGAAGCCGTCGCAGGGCAGCGTGGCGACGGCTTCCCGCTCCAGCAGGCGGCCGGCGAATTCCTTCGACGAAAGACCGGTCGCGCGGATGTCGAGCAGAACGAACATGCCCCCTTCCGGGACCAGCGCCCGGCAGGCCGGCGCCGCGGCCAGGCCTTCCACCAGGCGGGCGGCGCGCCGGCGGTAGGTGTCGTTCATGATCGCGGCTTCCGGAAGGTCGGAGGCGAAGGCCGCCAGGGCGCCCTGCTGAATGAACGGCGGTCCGCCATAGGTCATGCACAGCAAAAGATTGAACATATGCTGCGCCACCGCCGGATCGGCCACCATCCAGCCGAGGCGGAAGCCGGGAATGGCGTGGGATTTGGACAGGCTCGACACCACGATGGTGCGGTCCTGGATGCCCTCCAACGCCCAGGCGCTGACATGGGGCCGCGCATAGGCCAGCGTCGCATAGACCTCGTCCGAGATCAGCCACAGATCGTTCCGGCGGCACAAGGCGGCGATCGCCTGCCATTCGGGCCGGGACAGGACGGCGCCGGTCGGATTGTGCGGACTGTTGATCCACAGCGCCCGCGTCCTGGGCGTGACGGCCCGGGCGATGACCTCGGGATCGGGGTGGAAATTGCGCTCCGGCAACAGCGGCACGGTGACCATGGAGGCGCCGCAGGCGCCGATGACGGCCTCGTAGGTCGCATAGATCGGCTCGGGCACGATCACCTCGTCGCCGGGACCGGCGACCAGATGCAGCGCGCTGAACAGCCCGGCCTGCGCCCCGGGCACCACGACGACGTTCTCGGCCGTGCAGGCCTGCCCGCTCGTCCGCGCCACCCGCGCCGCGATCGCGCCGCGCAGTTCGGGCAGGCCGGCGATCGGGGCATAACCGCTTTTCCCGGCCCTCAGCGCTTCGACGGTCGCCTCGACGATCTGCCCGGGCGGTCCCTGGTCGGGGTCGCCGACGGTCAGAAGGATGACGTCGCGTCCCGCCGAACGCTGTTCAAGGGCTCGGAAATGCAACGTCCAGGTATCGGCGCCGCGCCCGCCGATACGATCCACCAGACTGGAAAAGCGCACGATGTCCTCTTCGTTCCTCTGTCGCAGCGAGACCTTACAACGCGGCCCGGCGAATGTCATAGCCCGCGTTCCCGCCTTTTCCCGGGAGCGGAAGGCGGGTTTCGATCGAAGCGATGGAAAGAACGGGCGCCACTGCCGGGTCGGCACTTTGGCAGATGGTCAAATCAGGCCGGAAACAGTCCAATCGGGGGCCGATTATCACGACGTTCAATTATCGCCATTTCTGAGAGAAAGACCGTCCGCCAATGGATTTTTATCGAGAGATTGCCGGAAATTACCGCAGCGGTAGATAGATATCCGTCTTCAGGTCGCATTCCGGCGTTTCCAGCAACAGATTCAAATAGTGAAAATACAACGGAAAATCGCGCAGCTCCTCACCGCTCTGCGGCAACCAGTCCCGGTACAGCGGATAGGTCGTCTCGCCGATCCGGTCATTCGAGCCGAAATGCCGCACGACTGCGCAACGACCGCCTGGGATTGTCTTGTTGATCACACCTTGCGGATTGGCCGGCACATCGGAGGCAACGGAGCCGCAAATATCGAAACGAAACTTGTCGGGCTCGGTCGTGGCGGGGTCGTCGTAGGCGATGCCAATCGTCATGCTGGAACCGACGGGAGAATGATGACCCGCCTTGCGCCACTCGATAAACGTTGCCACGGAATTGTTGAGCAAATCGGCCGGGCCGCGATGCTCCAACACGGCGATTCTGATCTCTTTGAAGTCCACGATTTTGACATCCATGGTCTGTTTCCTTTCTCTTGCCGGGAATTGATATCGTTCCGTCCATGGCTTCCATGCCGGAGCTTTTCTGAATTCAGACGGTGTCTGCCCGAAGGTATTCTTGAAAGCGCGGGAAAATGATTCCGGGTTTTCAAAACCGCTATCAAGGGCAATGTCGATGATGCGGTCGAGCTTGTTGAAAACCAGCCGGTAAGATGCCCGCTTCAGCCTCATCAGTTGAACGTATCGGCCAACACTGATGCCGCAATAATCTGAAAACTGCCTTTGGAAGTGAAATTTTGAGAAGTTGGCGACATCGCTCAATGATTCAACGGACATATCTTCTTCAAGATGTATGTCTATGTAATCGAATACCCGGTTGAATCTTGCCGCATACGGATTCCTTCTCGACATTGCCGCCACCTTACGGTCTTTGACAATGGGGAATGTATCCAGCCTAAGGCACGTTGTCCTGACTGAGAATGCGCTCCCCACTCAACGTATCGATATCGGATATTTTGGGGCGCAGGCTCAAACTCCCCCTGGAGGTCAGCCAAGCCCAATCGAAAAATGACGGTACAGGGTGATCCAGTTTGATCGCAAAGTGCTCTAACAGGCTGCGGGAAAAGTCGAAAATTCTCCGTCATTCCCGCGAAAGCGGGAATCCATGCTGGTGCAAGATCAATATTTGGTATCCCAGCGACACGCTTGCCCCAATATGGATCCCCACTTGCGCGGGGATGACGATGGGGATGGAGCCGCGAGGGCTTTTTCCGCAGCCTGCTAGAGCGGTTTGCGATCAAATTGGATCATTCACCTTTCTCGTCATTCCCGCGAGAGAGGCTGTGAAAAAATGCCTTTCAGTGGGGCGGGCCTCCGTGCCCGCCTCCGCCGCAAAGCGGCGGAAATGCTCATTCTTCGGCT
>JAATGN010000400.1 GCA_015654615.1 Rhodospirillales bacterium | reverse complement strand
GGCCGGCCGGCTGAAGGCGGCGCTGAAAGAGCGCCTGCCCGACTACATGGTGCCGGCGGCGCTGGTCGTCCTCGCCGCCCTGCCCCTGACCGCCAACGGCAAGCTCGACGTCAACGCCCTGCCCGAACCCGACGCCGGCGCACTGGACGACGGATTCACACCCCCGCGCAATCCGAAGGAATTGGCGCTGGCGCAGATCTGGGAGGACATCCTCGGTGTGTCGCCGGTCGGAGCCGACAGCGATTTCTTCCTTCTGGGCGGGCACTCGCTCCTGGCCATCCGCTTGGTCAGCCAGATCAGGCAGCGGTTCGGGCAGGAAATCCAACTGACCGACGTGATGCTCCATCCGACGGTCAGCGGCCTGGCGGCGTTGCTGGAGGACGCGGAAGCGCCGGTTTACGCGTCACCGCTGGTGCCGATTCAGCCCCACGGAGCAAAGCGGCCGCTTTTCCTGCTTCCCGGGGCCGGAGGACATGTCCTGTATTTCGCCCGCTTGGCGCGGCATCTGGGACGGGACCAACCCGTGTTCGGCCTGGAATCGCCGGGACGATACGGCGAATCCCCTCCCCCTGCGTCGGTTCAGGAGCACGCGACGCGCCTGCTCGGTGTTCTGCGTGCCCGGCAACCCCATGGTCCGTACCGTTTGCTCGGCCATTCCGCCGGAAGTCTTGTCGCATTCGAGATGGCTTGGCAATTGGAGGCGCTGGGAGAAAAGGTGGATGAGTTCTTCATCCTCGACTCCCCCGCCCCGAGCGGGGAGCCTCCTCCGGCGACAGATGGCGATGCGATAACCCTGGCCATCATTTCCGTCATCGAGGAGATCGTCGGCGTTCCGCTCGGAATCGGACGCGAGGAAATCACCGCCACGACAAACGATGATGACCGTTACAGCTTGATCGCCGATCGCCTGAAGCTCCGGGTCAACGGCTTTGACCTGGGCAATGTCAAGCACTACGCCGCGGTATACGCCGCTATGAGTGACAACCATTGCCGATACCGCCCGGCCGGCCAGCTCGCCTGTCCGATCACCTTGATCCAGGCGGAAGGCAGCGTTCGCCCGGATGACCCCCCGGATTGGGGATGGCAAGCCTTCGCCACCACACCGATCAGGTGGCGGAGGATGGCGGGAACCCACATGTCGATGATGAGCGAGCCCCATGTCGGCGAGCTGGCGGGGCTCATTGACAAAAGCGGTCGGCCGGCGACCAATCCGCCTGACGATTGCCACAACCGTGAGTTTCAGACTACCTCGCCGGGAGATCTTCATAAAGCGGGATCAAGATTCCATAATAGCGCGTATTTACTCCCTTGACGGGCGCGACGTGCCCGTTCAATGTGATTACTAAAGCGAGTAAATGTTGTGGTTGAAGACTTGGCTCCACGGCACGCACCATGACGTGAACACGACGTATAAGGTGCGTCTTGTGCATTACCGTCCCGGCGGTCACCGAGGTCTGCTTCAGGCAGGTGTAGCATTGATAGGTGCGCGCCTTCGTCGTCAGCAGGCAGGAGCGCGTGCCGCCACAGTCGGGACAGACAAAATCATTCGGCCAGCGCACGGACGCCAGATAGGCGGCGCATGCAGCGAGGAATAGTACTCATGAACGATGCAACGCTCTGCTTGCTGCCGGTCGGCACGAACATCCAACATGATGGGGATTTCAAAAAAGCGTTCAGCCTTCAGAGCTTTGTCGACGCCGCGCGTATCGTGTCCGACAAGCTGCACGATTTCTTGCAGGGCGACAGAATTCAGGGCGTTTCGCTGGAGCCGCCGCTCGCCTTACTCTCCGCCGCGCGCGCACTGATGGCGGACCCTGAAAGCGCGGGCTTCGACGCCAAACGCTTTTCCGATATTCTTGATCTGTATCTCCGCACCACGATCAAGGTGCATTCGCGTGGCTACATGGCCCGCCAATTCTCCAGCGTCGTGCCGGTTTCGGCGGTTTTTGACATGATCACCGCGATGGCGCCGCAGCCCGCCTCCTATTACGAGGCGGGACAATTGGCCAACGTCGCCGATCGCGTCATGGCCGAGGAATTCGGCCGGCTGATCGGCTGGAAAGACGGCAGCTTCGCAATGGTTTCGACGTCGGGCGCCTCTCTCGCCACGATGACGGCGGTGCTGGCGGCGCGCAACCGGCTGCTGGACGGATCCTGGGAAGACGGCGTCGGCGTGGAGGGGCGGGGGCGGGGCCGCCCGGCCATCGCCGTTGGCGAGGACGCTCATTTTTCCGCCAACCGCGTGGCGGGGATTCTTGGGATCGGGCAAAAACAGATCATCCGCCTGCCGCTCAACGCGCGCCGCCAGATCGATCCGGAGGGCGCGCGGGCCGCGCTTGACGCGGCCGCTGCGCGCGGTCTGGACGTGTTCTGCGTCATCGGGACGGCGGGGTCGACGTCGGTCGGGGCCACCGATCCGCTGGCGGCGTTGGCGGAACTGGCACACGGGCGGGACGCGTGGTTTCACGTCGACGCCGCTCACAATGGCGCGTTTCTCGTTTCCGACCGGCTGCGCGCGCGTGTCGCGGGCTTGGCGCAGGCCGATTCGTTCTGCCTTGACGCCCACAAGACATTGTTCGTGCCGAGTTTGTGCTCGCTTCTGTTCTATCGAGACGCTTCCGTCGCCGACATCGCGTTTCCCCAGAGAGCCAGTTACGTTTTCGATCCGGATGATGATGAAATGAGTCGGTTCCAGAGCGGAACCAAGAACTTCGAGTGCACCAAACGTCCGGCAATCCTCAACTTGTGGCTGGTCTGGGCGCTGTTTGGGCGACGGATGTTTGAACAGAAGCTGGATTATCTTATGGATCTGACCTGTGTCGCGCATGACCTGATTGCCGAGCAGCCGGATTTCGATGTCGTGAACCAGCCGGAATCAAACATCCTGTGCTTCGTTCACAAGCCGGCCTGGGTACCGGTGGACCGCCTGAGCCTTCTGCAACTGGAATTGCGTGACCGCATCCGGGCCGAGGGGAGGTATTTCCTGTCCAAGGTCGACCTGGACGGATCGACGGTTCTACGCATGGTTTTGATGAACCAGCGGATCACCCGGACGGATATCGTCGAACTCCTGAAGCTGATCCGACGCCATGCCGACGACATCCGCGACGGCCGGCCGGTCGTCCGGGTCAGTCATGCCGAGAACGCGCCGCCGTCGGAAGACGACACGATCAAGGCGATCATGGGGAAATCGGGACACGCGGCATTCAGGTCGGAAAATCATTCCCTTGGGAGTCCGTCCAAGAGAGCCTGATCCTCAAGCGCTTTCGTGACGGCGACATCAATCCCGCTTTGGAAAAAATCTTCACGAACCGATGGCTGGAAAGTGCCGCGAAGCCGGGTTTCTACAGATTGACTCACGCCGGATCGTTGGCGAGCGGCGGCATGACGATCTCGACGTGATCACCGGCCAGTCACGTCCATTTTGACTGGTCAAGGGGGTGATTCTGATCGACAGAAGATCATTTCTACTGGTGACATCGGCATTCCTGGTCGGAAACGCCAAGGCCGAGGATGGCTGGGAGGTCTTGAAAAATTACGAGTCTCTCAGCGGCGGGCGTGTCGGCGTCTATGTCGAGAACATCGAAACCGGCCAGAAAATCGGCTGGCGCGCCGATGAGCGTTTTGTCATGTGCAGTATTTTCAAAGCCTCGCTCGCCGCCCTCGTCCTGACGCCCTCGTCCTGACCAAGGCCGAGCTTGGCCTGGATAACCTCGATACGCCAATTCCGTTCGGGCCGGATGATGTGGGTGATTTCTGGGCACCGGTCGCGACAGCGGCTCTGTCACGGGGGGCCCTGACCATTGAACAGATGGGCGAGGCTGCCGTCGAATTCAGCGATGACCACATCGACCTCCTGCTCAACCGGTCCCCACCGGGCGATCCAAGCGATATCACATCGCCGCGGGCCATGGCGAAGACGCTGGGTCATCTGGTTCTCGGCGACGTGCTGCCCCGCGATGCGCGCGCGTCTCACCCGCTGGCTGCTGGGCTGCCAGACCGGAGGCAAACGTCTGCGCGCCGGCCTCCTGGGATCCTGGACCCTTGGCAACAAGACCGGAAATAACGGCAGGGACGCCGTCGGCGACATCGGCATCGCATGGCCGCCCGCCGGCACACCCATCCTCATCAGCGTCTATGCCCAGGGCGGTACGCCGACGCAAACCCAGATCGACCAGCTGTTCGCGCGGCTTGGCCGGGACATCGCTGCGAGACTCTGACATCAGCGCGTCGACAAATCGGCTTTCCCTGGCCTGATCTGCCGGCTTTCCCACCGGCAGATCGGCCGTTACGCTGAATGGCTTACGCGTGGGCCGGAGTCGTTTCGGCGCCCGCTTCCGGGGCGGGAGCCTAGTGCGGGGCCTGCGTGACGGCGGCGACCACCGATTTCGACGACTGCGAGAAGCCGTTCGCCACATGGCTCCACAGGGAATGCTCGGTTGTCGAATCGGCAAAGCTGTTGGCGGCAACAACCAGAGCACCAACCGGGCCCACCAGGGCAAAAGCCCCCACGGCCAGCGCCGTGTGGAGCGCGCCCTTGCCCACCCGGCCATCCACCCAAAGGCTAACACCGGGAATCATCAGTTCCCCGATAAATTTAGCGCCATTGGTCAGGGTTACGGCGGGCGAATTTTGAATGTCGGTCATTTTCATTCTCCAATCAGGTCAAATATCCGCCCCTTCCGGGCAGAGTCGGCAAGACAGAATTATCGCTACCTATGATTGTAAGATCTAACCGTACCTCGCATATTCGTCAACTATCGATGCTGTTACAATCGTCCAGCCGCTATTTTTTTCGCCGCCTCCCCTCGGTGAGCGGGAGGGCCTCCTTGCCGTTCGCCGACCGGACCGCGCCTTTGGCCGCCGGCGGAAGTCGCATAAGGCGACGGACATATGCATGTTCGGATGATCGGGTGGTTCCTCTCTGCCCTGGCCGTCATTGCCCTTGCTATACCGGTCTCGCCGACGGGCATTCTATGGATACTTGGTCCTGGCATTTGGTAAACAGGTTACGTCATTCCCGCGGTGTGAGACGCAGGCGCTTCTCGCGTTGATGGGTGGCAATGCCACTCTTGAGGGTGGCGAAAATCTCGACCGGCAGGAAGCCCCAGGCGAAGACATCCGGCTTGTCCCGCGTGGTCGGCCGCAGGTCGTAGCCGGGCCAGACGAAGCGGTTGAGTTCGCTGGTGACGATCCAGGACGGCGCATCATCCAATCCCAGTCGCTTTTTGGCACCAAGCGGCAGTTCCACGGCATGGGGATCGTCCGGTCGGGAATGGGTGATTGGGGCGACGTAGACCCTGGTGTCGCCGTCCGCATCGGTCGTCGCGACGACGATGGCACAGGGACGGGCCTTGCGGCCTTCCTCCGCTCCGCTCCGGTTCGGTGCTGGTCATGCCAGAGATAAGAATTAGGAGATGACAAGGCCCGGCGCAGGCTCCGGCAGGGCCATCTCTTACTTATCGAGGCTGTAGCGATGCTCGGGTGGCAAATGCGTCCTCCTTCCCCGATAATCACAAGATGCTCAACCACGAGCACCACCACAGTGGCATCGCCCTGATGACCCCCTAGAGCGGTTTGCGACCAAACGGGATCAATCCCTGTACCATCGTCCCGGCGAAAAAG
>JAATGN010000020.1 GCA_015654615.1 Rhodospirillales bacterium | reverse complement strand
TCAGGGCGGCGACCGAGGCCTGGGTCTTCACGTCGACGGACGACAGGGTGGCCTTCACCGAGGCGACGTCGGCATCCTGCACCACCGAGGCGGCGGCGGTGATGTTCTGGATGTTGGTGGCGATGTCCTGGCCGGAGAAGGAGAACTGCGATTCGTAGGCGCCGATCTTGGCGCGGTCCTGGGTGATGGTCTGGATCGCCGAATTGATCGTGTTGATCGCCTTCAGGGCCGTCGCCGCCGTGCTGACCGTCTGGCCGTTGCCGCTGCCGGCGGCGCCCAGCAGTCCGTTGGCTCCCGACACGGTGACCGTCGCCACCGAGATGGTCAGGAAGTTGGACGACAAGGTGCCGACCATGAATTTGACGTTGCTGAGGAACGAGCCGGTCAGCAGGGTCTGGCCGGCATAGGTGGTGCTGCTGACGATGCTGCTGATTTCGCTCTTCAGCTGCGTATATTCCGTGTTGATGTCCTGGGAGCGCTGCTGGTTGGTCACCTGGCCGGAGGCGGCCTCGGTGGCCAGCGCCATCATGCGCTGCAGGACGTTGCTGATCTGCGCCAGGGCGCCGTCGGTCGACTGCAGGATCGCCGCGCCCTGTTGTACGTTGGTGGCGTCCTGCTGGTAGACGACCGCACCCGCGTTGAGCTGCGTGCCGATGGCCAGGCCGGCGGCATCGTCGGATGCCTGCACGATGCGCGAGCCACTGGCGAGCTGAGCGAGCTGACTCGTCTCCTTGGACGAATTCTGATTCAAATAGTTCAATGCGGCATTGGCCGCATTATTGGTCGATATAACGGGCATAATAACCCCCTCGTGGGCTGATCCCAAATCCGCCTGCACGTTATGGTTCGCATTTAAACCTTAAATAATGGTTACCGATAGGCGAATAGCGGCCTTTTTTGTCGAATCGCCCTATCGACAGTGCTTGTCGTCTGCTCGCCGGCCGCGTCGATTGCTGTTTTTCATTGGTTGATGCAGAGTATTTGCCCGATGTCGCCGGTTGTTCGGAAAAAGATGCGGATATGGCGGAATGATCCCCTGGAATGCGCGGGCGGTGCTCGACCTCGGGCCGATGACGGAAGCATTCGGCGGCATCGATGACGAGGCCAGGGCCGCCTTCGATTTTTTTCTCGCCAGCACGCATCCGCTTTTGGTCTCGATCCAAGCGAAACTGCTGGCCGACGATCTGCCCGGCGCCGCGGCGGCGGCCCATTCGGCGAAAGGGGCGGCGAATGTCACCGGGGCTTTTCGCCTGGGCGGTCTCTGCGCGGAAATTTATGAGCAAGCGCGACAAGGCGAGGCGGCAGGGGCGCGGTGCCTGGCGGCCTTGCTGCCCGATGCGTTCGCCGAGGTGCGGGCCGCCATCGGCCGGCTGGCCGATTGATCGCCTTCGACCGCTTGGCGGAAACCGGAGGAACCGGGCCGCCGCTCGGGCTCAGGGCCTGGTGCGCGGTTATTCCGTGCCCGGGCCCTTATGTCCGGGACCGGCGTTTGTTGAGGACGCTGACGATCTTGGCTTTGAGGTCGTTGAGCGAAACCGGCTTGACGAGATAGCCGTCGACTTCGTTTTCGATGGCCGCCATCACCGTGGCGCGATCGGAATCGCTGGTCAGGAAAACCACCGGCAGGCGCGCATCGGTGATTCCGTCCTTGCCGCTTCGCACCAGGCGAAGGAATTCAAGGCCGCCCACCGGATCCATCTTGATGTCGCAAAGAACGAAATCGGGCGTCGTGGTCTGCAAAAGGGTCAAGGCCGAAGACCCGTCCGCCACCTCGAGAACCTGCCGGACACCCAGACGCTTCAGCAGTTGAGTGATCAGAGAGCGCACATATTCCTGGTCCTCGACGACCAGAAACGTCAATTTGTCGAATGCGATCTCGCGAGGCGGCATATGACAACTCTAGCGAGGAACCATGTGCTGTCAATCACCCAGACGCCGAACTGCAAAAAGTCGATCGAGGGATCATCGGCGATATTTGTCGGCGACCTCCTGCATCGCGCGGACGACCTGCGAAGCAAAGGTTTGACGGAGGATCTTCACCTTCGCGGTGAACATCTTGTCGTCGTATTTGTTTTCTTCGAGCTTCTGTTCGGCCCGGACCATCGCCGACGTGCAGCGGTCGTGAATGGCCTTCTGCCAATCCTCGGCGGTGAATTTCGGACGCGCGGCAAGCGGCACCGCCAGCCAGATGTTCTCGGCCAGGGCGACCAGCTTTTCCTGATGGACGATGTCGGTGCCCAGGGTCTCCTCGATATCGCGGCGGATATCGGCTGCGGCACTCAGTTTTGTTTTTCGGTCTTCTTCCGACAATGCGCCGGCGATTTTACGAAGACGACCACGATCTAACGCCATAACCTTCAATCCACTGTCAATGGTTGGACGATTTTGCCACTAGTCGGCCCGACGGACAATCTTTGCTGTCGAATCGCCTCAGATAACCGATTCCACACCCAGAAGGAGATTATGCGGAAGACGGCAATCTGTTAGAATGATCGCTGGACGCCTCGCCTGGGAAAAGGCGTCTTCCGTTCGTGGAGGCCAAGGCCATGACCACGCCATACGATCCCCTTTTCAAAGCCCAGATGGCCCTGTGGGAGGGCTGGACCCGAATAGCCTTTGCGCATGCGGGCGGCTGATGGAGCATCAGGCGAAGATCCTCGAGCATCGAAGCCATTTCCGCGTCGAGGACGTCATTCCGTGCGGCGCCGACTGGCGCGATCATTATGGCAAGCGCAACCGTGACGTCGATGTGGAAAAGGTCTGAGGCGCTTGGCGCCCAAGGGCCGGGGTGGGGAAAAGGATGACCGATTCGTTCGTGCCGAGGCCCTACCGGCAGACATGATCCATCAGCCGGCGTAAAAAAGCTTCGCCTTGCAGCAATTGGTCGGCCGAAATGAACTCGTCCGGCCGATGCGCCTGCTCGATGAAGCCCGGGCCGCAGACCACGGTCGGGACGCCGGCTTGGTTGAACAGGCCGGCTTCGGTGCCGAAACTGACGCGTCCCGTCTGGTTGGCGCCGGTCAGCGCGGTGACGAAACGCACGGCCGGGTGGTCGTCGGACAGGTCGAAACCGGCGGTATCGTTCATCATCTGAAATTCGATGCCGGTGTGCGCATCCGCGGCTTTCATTTCGGGTTCGATCTGATCAGCGGCGAAGCGTTGGATCTCCTGATAAAGAGCGTTCGAATCGTGCCCCGGAAGGGCCCGGATCTCGAAGTCGAACAGGCAGTCGCGCGGCACGATGTTCAAGGCGCGGCCGCCTTGGACGGTTCCGGTGTGCACGGTCGTGTAAGGGGGCGCGTAAGCCGGATCGAAGGGACCTTCGCGGCGCAGGCGGCGCTGGATCGCCTTGAGGTGGGCGATCACTTCGGCCGCCGCTTCGACGGCGTTGACTCCCTGGCCCAAAGCCGAATGGCTTTCCTTGCCATGCACGCGGCAACGCAGGCTTTTTTTGCCTTTGTGCCCGGCAATGACCCGCATGCCGGTCGGTTCTCCGACGATGCAAAGTTTGGGTTTGATCGGAAGCCCGGCCATGTCGGCGATCAAGCGGCGGACGCCGACGCAGCCCAGCTCCTCGTCATAGGAAAAGGAGAAATGCAGGGGCGTGTCGAGCCCGCGGGCCAGAAATTCCGGAGCGAGGGCCAGGCAAAGGGCAATGAAGGATTTCATGTCGGCCGCGCCGCGGCCATGGAACTTGCCGTCTCTTTCGGTCAGGCGAAACGGATCGCTGGTCCAATCCTGCCCTTCGACCGGCACCACGTCCGTATGACCCGACAACATGATGCCGGGCCGGTCGTCGGGCCCCAAGGTGGCATAGAGATTGGCTTTCCCGCGGTCGTCGTCATAGGTCAAGCGGCAGACCGCCCCCAAGGACCTCAGGGTTTCCTCGAGAAAGGCGATGGCCTCCAGGTTGGAGCGATGGCTGGTGGTGTCGAAGCCGACCAGCCGTTCGATCAACGCAAGAATGGCGGGGGAGGGGCGCATGGCGGGAATGGGCGGCAGTCCTATAAAAAAGCCATCATAGGCCGAGAGATTGGGAGAAGGAACCCGGAAGAAAAGCTCATTCGCCGGTTTCGGCGAAGGCGTCCAGCGAGATCAGGGCGCCGCTGCAGCCGGCTCTCTTGCGCTTGTCGACCGCCAGGCCGATGACCCGGTGCATGGCGTCGCTGAGATGGAAGACGTCGAGTTCGCGGGGATCGGCCCAGACGACGGCGTCGGCGTCGTCGCCGGCCACCGCCTCGCCGGAGAGCCATTCGGCCTCGAGATCGATGATCGTGTAGTGAAAGCGCGGATCCGCCTTTTCGTCGTCGATCAGATCGACCACGGCGAGCAGATCGCGGACGCGGATGATGACGCCGGTTTCCTCCCGCACTTCGCGAACGGCGGTCTGTTGCACGGATTCGCCCAGCTCCTGGCGCCCGCCGGGAAGACTCCAGCTTCCCTTGCGCGGGGCCTGCCCGCGGCGGATCAGCAGGAAACGGTCGTCCTTCCAGACCAGGGCGCCGACTCCGACGACGGGACGCGGACGAGGATCATCGTTCATTGAAGGTCCAACTTTCCAATCATCGCCACACCGGAACAAGGATACTGTGGGGCGCGTTGACACCGGGGGAAACTCCGCGAGACAATTGCTCCCTCACATCTGGGAAGCCGCAAGCCGCGCGGCGAGAGGATAGCCCCATTCGCGGCCGAAAGAACAGCGATGAACCAGCCGAACGACGACGCGCCTCAAGTCCAGGACGCTCCGGGGCATGTCACCCTGATGGGACGGTTGCGCGCCTATTTTTTTGCCGGCGTGCTGATCACGGCGCCGATTTCCATCACGTTTTATATCGCCTGGCTGTTCATCGACTTCGTCGACCGTCAGGTCATGCCCTTGCTGCCCGCTTCGGTGAATCCCGCCCTGTGGGGCGTGCATGGGTTCGGCCTGCTGCTGGTGGTGGTGGCCCTGACGGTGGTCGGCGCGCTGACGGCCGGCTTCCTGGGCCGTGTCTGGCTGCGTTTCAGCGAAGCGGTCATGCAGCGCACGCCCGTGCTGCGCGGCATCTATTCGGCGGTCAAGCAGATCTTCGAGACCGTGCTGGCGCAGAAATCCCAGGCCTTCCGCGAAGTGGTGCTCATCGAATATCCCCGGCGCGGCATCTGGACCGTGGCCTTCATCACCGGCCAGACGGTCGGCGCCATTTCGCGGCCGATCGGCGTCGATCTGGTCAATGTCTTCGTGCCGACCACCCCCAATCCGACCTCGGGTTTCCTGTTGTTCCTGCCGCGCACCGACCTTCAGTTGCTCGATATGTCGGTCGAGGACGGGCTGAAGCTGGTGATCTCCGGCGGCATCGTCGCCCCCCGGGAACGCCGCCCGGTCGAAGACTGGGAACAGGTCCCGCTGGCGTAAGAGTGAAGCGGTTGATCCGCAGATGGCGCAGCTAAACGCAGATGTTTCAGGACAACACAGCCGTCATTGCGCGTTCCGCACCGACCGAGGTCGCCCCGCCTGGGTGAAAATGCCGTCACTGCGAGCGCAGCGAAGCAGTCCAGGACAGCCTGGCACTCTGGATTGCCGCGTCGCTTCGCTCCTCGCAATGACGATTACAAATCAAGTCATCGTTCTTGATCTGCGTCATCTGCGGATGAAACCCCCTGTCACCCGGACCGCAGGGTCTTGACCACGGCATCGCGCTCGAACAGATAAAGCAGCGTTCGCAAGGCCTTGCCGCGGTTTGCCTGCAGATCGGCATCGGTTTCCAGGATCAGGCGGGCGTCGTCGCGGGCGGTGGCCAGCAATTCGCCGTGCTGGGCGAGATCGGCCATGCGGAATTCCGGCAGGCCGCTTTGCCGGGTCCCCAGCAATTCTCCGGCGCCGCGCAGCTTCAGATCTTCTTCGGCGATGCGAAAGCCGTCCTCCGTCTCCTTCAGGATATTGAGCCGGGCCTTGGCATTTTCCGAAAGAGGGGCGCCGTAGAGCAAAAGGCAGGTCGAACTTTTGTCGCTGCGTCCGATGCGCCCGCGCAGCTGGTGCAACTGGGCCAGACCGAAGCGTTCGGCATGCTCGACGACCATCACCGTGGCTTCCGGCACATTGACGCCGACCTCGATCACCGTGGTGGCCACCAGCAGATCGAGGTCCTTGCCGGCGAAACCGGCCATCGCCGCGTCCTTTTCGGCGATTTTCATCTTGCCGTGCACCAGGCCGACCCGGGGGCCGAGATGCGCGGCGAGGTCCCGATGGCGGTCGGCCGCCGCGGCGAGATCGAGCTTTTCCGATTCCTCGACCAGCGGACAGATCCAATAGACCTTGGCGCCGGCCGCCATGGCCCGCTTGACCCCGCCGACCACCTGATCGAGGCGGGCCAGCGGCAGGACCCGGGTATCGATGGGCAAACGGCCCGGCGGCTTTTCGTCGAGGCGCGAGACGTCCATGTCGCCATAGGCGGTGAGCATCAGGGTGCGGGGAATGGGCGTGGCCGTCATCACCAGCATGTCGACGGCATGCCCCTTGGCGGCCAGGTCGAGGCGCTGATGGACGCCGAAGCGATGCTGTTCGTCGATCACCGCCAGGGCCAGGTCGCGGAAGGCGACATCCTCCTGGAACAAGGCATGGGTGCCGATCAGGATGTCGATGTCGCCGGCGGCCAAGGCATCCAATATCTTTTGCCGCGGTTTGCCCTTGTCGCGTCCGGTCAGCAGGGCGAGCCTGAGGCCGGCCGCCGCGGCCGGCCCCTCCAGAGTCGCCAGATGCTGGCGGGCCAGGATCTCCGTCGGCGCCATCAAGGCGGCCTGGGCGCCGGCTTCGACGGCGCGCGCCATGGCCAGCAGCGCCACCACCGTCTTGCCCGAACCGACATCGCCCTGCAGCAGACGCAGCATGCGGGACGGGGCGGCCATGTCGGCGTCGATTTCGTCCAGCGACCGCGCCTGGGCGCCGGTCAGGCGAAAAGGCAGGGCGGCGACGATCTTCCGCCGCAATCGTCCGTCGCCGTCGATCGCCCGTCCGGCCAGCTTGCGAAGATTGGCGCGGACCAGGGCCAGGGCCAGCTGGTTGGCCAGCAGCTCGTCATAGGCCAGCCTCCGGCGGGCCGGGGTCGCCGCCGCCAGATCGGCCTCTCCGGCCGGCGCATGGGCCTGCCCCAAGGCTTCGCGCCAGGATGGCCAGGCCTGGCGGCGGAGATAGGCCGCATCGATCCATTCGGCCAATTCGGGGGCGCGGGCGACGGCGCCATGCACCGCCTTGACCATGATCTTGGCGGGCAGGCCGGCGGTGAGGGGATAGACCGGCTCGATGGTCATCACCTCATCCTGGCGGTCGGGCGGCACCACATGGTCGGGATGGGTCATCTGCAGGCCGTCGTTGAAATCCTCGACCGTGCCGCTGACGATGCGGTCCTCGCCGACCGGCAGGAGCTTCTCCAGCCAATCGGCCTTGGCATGGAAGAACACCAGGGTCAGAACGCCGGTCTCGTCGGAACAAAGAACCCGGTAGGGACGCCGCGACGATCCTGACGGAATATGCTGATCGACCCTGAGCCGGATCGTCACGACCCGGCCGGCCGGGGCGGCGGCGATCTTGGGCATGAAGCGCCGGTCGATCAGCCCATAGGGCAGGTGCCACAGCAGATCGGCCACATGCGGGCCGGCCGCCTTCACGACCAGGGGCGCCAGGCGCGGCCCGACCCCGGTGAGGGCGGTGACCGGGGCGAAGAGGGGGTAGAGGCTTTCCGGACGCATGATGGCAGCACACTACCCGCAGAGAGATGGTCCGCCAAGAGGGGGCTCATCGAGCGAAAAATCACCATGAAGGCACGAAGGACACGAAGAAATTCGGAAATCCCATGGCGTTCGAAACGCAAGGCTGTCGGGCAGTAGATTGATTTTGTTTATTTTTCTTCGTGCTCTTCGTGTCTTCGTGGTGAAATTATTCCTTCTTTCGATCGCGCGACCGGGCTGACAGGGCCGTGGAAAGGTTCTATATCGATGGACAAATCCCACCTGAGACCCGATGGTCGGAGCCGATGGACATCCACCGCAAACGCCTGCTGTTTCGTGCCCGGCACATGGGCACCAACGAGAACGACATCTTTTTCGGAAGCTTCGCCGAAGAGACTTTACCTAGTCTTTCCAAAGAACAATTGGATCGTTTCGAGATATTGCTGGAAGTCAGCGACCCCGATTTGTTTTTGTGGGTGACCGGGGCAAAACCGGTTCCGCCGGCCCATGACAGCGACGTCATGCGGATGCTGCAGCGCTTCACCCTGGTCCAGGCCCGCCGCGAGATTCCCGACAAGTGACAGAAACGCTCGATACCATTCTCCGCGCACCGGGGCGTCTGACCCTGGCCGGCGCGCCGGAGGGCTATGACGCCCTGATTCTCGCCCGCTTGGCCCGGCGTGGCGGCGATTTGCTGCACATCGCCCGCGACGATGCGCGCCTGGCCCGCTTGGCCGAGGCCCTGGCGCTGTTCGCCCCGGGCGTCGAGATCCTGGAGTTTCCGGCCTGGGACTGCGTGCCCTACGACCGCGTCTCGCCGCATGTCGAGATCGTCGCCAAGCGCATCGAGACCCTGTCCCGGCTGATCGCGCCGCGTGAAACGGGCGCCGCCCGGCCGCCGCGCCTGGTCCTGGCCACCGTCGGCGCCGTGCTGCAACGCGTTCCGCCGGCCGAGATGTTCGCCAAAAGCTGTTTCTCCGTCAGCGTCGGCAACCGCCTCGATCTGGCCAGCCTGCAAGCCTTCCTGAGCCGCAACGGCTATGCGCGGGCCGACACGGTGATGGAGCCCGGGGAATACGCCCTGCGCGGCGGCATCGTCGATCTTTATCCGCCGGGCAGCCCCGAACCCCTGCGGCTCGATCTGTTCGGCGACGAGGTCGAGCAGATCCGCCTGTTCGATCCGATGAGCCAGCGCTCGACCGGAAAAGTGCCGTTCTTCGCCTTGCGGCCGGCCAGCGAGGTGCCGCTCGACGAGGCTTCGATCGCGCGGTTCCGCGCCAATTACCGCGAATTGTTCGGCACCGTCAGCGGCGACGACCCTTTGTACGAGGCGGTGTCCTCGGGCGTGAAATTCGGCGGCATGGAACATTGGCTGCCGCTGTTCCATGAAGGCCTCGATACGCTGTTCGGCTATCTGCCGGACGCCGTCGTGACCCTCGACCATCAGGTCGAGGAGGCCAAGGAGGCCCGTTTCGAACAGATCTCGGAATATTACGAGGCGCGCCAGTCGATCCGCAACCAGGGCATCGCCGAAGCCGGCATGATTTATCATCCGGTGCCTCCCGCCATGATGCATCTCGAGCGCGACGAATGGGCCAGGCAGCTGGCGGCCCGCCCGGTCGGAGCCTTCTGGCCTTTCGCTCCGGTCGAGGGTGCGGCGGATCTGATCGACGCCGGCGGCCGGCAGGGCCGCGACTTCGCCGATCTCAGGGCGCAGCCCGGGGCCAATCTCTATGACGGCGTGCGGGAATATATCGACAGCGAAATAAATGCCGGCCGCCGGGTGGTGCTCGCCGCCTGGACCCATGGGTCGAGCGAGCGGCTGGGCGGCGTCTTGCGCGAACATGGGCTGGCCTCCCTGCGCCCGGCCGAGGGCTGGGTCGCGGCGATGGCCTTGCCGAAAAGCCAACCGGCCATGGTCAGCCTGGCTCTCGAGCACGGTTTCCACACCGATCAGCTGACGGTGATTTCCGAACAGGACATCCTGGGCGACCGGCTGGTCCGGCCGAACCGCCAGCGCCGGCGGGCCGAGCAATTCCTGGTCGAGGCCTCGAATCTGTCGGAAGGCGATCTGGTCGTCCATATCGACCATGGGATCGGCTGTTACGACGGATTGGTCACGCTGGAGGTCCTGGGCGCCCCGCACGACTGCCTCCGCGTGCTCTACGACGGTGGCGATAAACTCTTCGTTCCGGTTGAAAACATTGATGTTTTGAGCCGCTATGGTTCGGAGCAGGCCTCGGTGCAGCTCGACAAATTGGGCGGCGTGGCCTGGCAGGCCCGCAAGGCCAAGCTGAAGAAGCGCATCCGCGACATGGCCGAACAGCTGATCGCCGTCGCCGCCCAGCGCCGCCTGCGGGAGGCCGACAGCATGGCGCCGGCCGAGGGCCTCTACGACGAATTCTGCGCCCGCTTTCCCTATGCCGAGACGGAAGACCAGCTGCGCGCCATCGGCGACTGCATTTCGGATCTCGCCTCGGGCAAGCCGATGGACCGTCTGATCTGCGGCGACGTCGGTTTCGGCAAGACCGAAGTGGCGCTGCGCGCCGCCTTCGTCGCGGCGATGGACGGCCGGCAGGTGGCCGTGGTGGTCCCGACCACACTGCTGGCCCGCCAGCATCACCGGACCTTCACCGAACGCTTCGCCGGCCTGCCGGTCCGCATCGGTCAATTGTCGCGCCTGGTCACCCCGAAGCAGGCGGCGGCGACCCGCAAGGAACTGGCCGAAGGCCGCCTCGACATCGTGGTCGGCACCCATGCGCTGCTGGCCAAGACCATCGCCTTCAAGGACCTCGGCCTGCTGATCGTCGACGAGGAACAGCATTTCGGCGTCAGCCACAAGGAGCGGCTGAAGGCCCTGAAGGCCGACGTGCACGTCCTGACGCTGTCGGCGACGCCGATTCCCAGGACCCTGCAGCTGGCCCTGACCGGCGTGCGCGAGATGAGCATCATCGCCACGCCGCCGGTCGACCGGCTGGCGGTCAGAACCTTCGTCCTGCCGTTCGACGGGGTGGTGATCCGGGAGGCCATCCTGCGCGAGCGCTATCGCGGCGGACAGATCTTCTATGTCTGTCCCCGCCTGGCCGACATCGATCGGGTGCTGGAACGCCTGAAGCATCTGGTGCCGGAAATCCGGGCGGCGGTCGCCCACGGCCGCCTGGCGCCCCAGGAACTGGAGGAGGTGATGACCGCCTTCGCCGACGGGGCCTACGACCTTTTGCTGTCGACCAACATCATCGAGAGCGGCCTCGACATGCCGCGCGTCAACACCATCATCATTCATCGCGCCGACATGTTCGGGCTGTCGCAACTCTATCAGTTGCGCGGCCGCGTCGGCCGCGCCAAGGCGCGCGGTTATGCCTATCTGACCCTGCCGCCCAACCAGGTCCTGTCGAAAACCGCCGAGAAACGGCTGCAGGTGATGCAGACCCTGGACGGCCTGGGCGCCGGGTTCACCCTGGCCAGCCACGATCTCGACATCCGCGGCGCCGGCAATCTGCTGGGCGAGGAGCAATCGGGTCATATCAAAGAGGTGGGCATCGAGCTTTACCAGCAACTGATCGAAGAGGCCGTGGCGGCGGCCCGCGGCGGATTGAAGGACGACGCGGCGGCGGCCGATGACTGGTCGCCGCAGATCGCCCTCGGCATGCCGGTGCTGATCCCCGAGGCTTATGTCGCCGATCTGTCGGTCCGCCTGGCGCTGTATCGCCGCATCGGCGCGGTCTCCAGCCGCGAGGACATCGAAGCCCTTGCCGCCGAGCTGATCGATCGCTTCGGCAAATTGCCGCAAGAGGTGGAAAACCTTCTGGAAATCGTCGCCATCAAGGTGCTGTGCAAGGTGGCCGGGGTCGAGAAGGTCGATGCCGGACCGAAAGGCGCCGTCCTCACCTTCCGCCGCAATAATTTCGCCAATCCCGGCGGCCTGGTGCAATTCATCACCAGCCAGGTGGGCACGGTCAAGCTTCGTCCCGACCATAAGCTGGTCGTGCAGCGGGGCTGGGACGAATCGGCGGCGCGAATCAAGGGGATCAAAGGGGTCATGGAGACCTTGGCGAAACTCGCCGCGGGGTCGGCGGGTTAATGGCCAGGGATTTTGTTTGCCTTGGTGATACTTGTCGCCATCCGCCCGCTGGGGCTTGACGTGAATGGCATGAGGCCGAAGGCGGAGCGATCCGAAGATCCTTCGTCAGGTTTGATGACCGGGACCGTATAAAAAGCGCAATAAACCGCCAAGACGCAAAGGCGCCAAGAAAATTAGTCATTCGCCCGATTTTCCCATGAGCGGCACCGAGCGTCGGATCGGTCGGGCGATCTTGGCGCCTTGGCGCGCCGACGGCGCCAAATCGCCTTTCCGGAGCAATGACCATGCCGGCTGATCCTGCTCCGGCCGAACCGGGCGCCACCTCCGGCAGTTTGTTTTTCCGGGTCTTTCCGTCGCTCATGCTGCCGATGTTTCTCGGCGTCGTCGACCAGACGATCGTGGCGACCGCCTTGCCGGCCATTTCGGCCGACCTGGGCGATGTCGAACGAATTTCCTGGGTGGTGGTCTCCTATCTGATCACCAACACCATCGCGGCGCCGGTCTACGGCCGGCTGGGCGACATGCTCGGCCGCAAGAGAATGATGTTCATCGCGCTCGGCGTCATGATCGTGGCGTCCCTGCTGTGCGCGCTGGCCGGCAGCATCCTGACGCTGACCGCGGCGCGCGCCTTGCAGGGATTGGGCGGCGGCGGCCTGATGACCCTGTCGCACGCGCTGATCGGCGAGGTGGTGCCCCCGCGGGAACGGGCCCGCTACCAGGGATATATCGCCGCCGTGGTGGTCTGTTCGAACTCCTTCGGACCGCTGGTCGGCGGCTTTCTCACCGAGATGTTCGGCTGGCGTTCGATTTTCCTGATCAATTTGCCGCTTGGCCTGGCCGCCGCGGCGGTCGCCCGCCGGCTGCCGTCCCACGTCGCCGGCAACGAGGCCTGGAGCTTCGACGGCTACGGCCTGGTTTATTTCGTCTCCTTCGTTCTTTCGGCCTTGCTGGCGCTCGAGCAGATCCAGCATTTCGGCTGGTCGGTGGTTCCCCTGTTCGTCGGCTTGCTGGTCCTTTCGGCCGGATCGCTGATTCTGCTGCTGCGGCGGGAGCGTCGGGAACCGCAGCCCCTGATTCCCGTCGCCCTGCTGGGCAGGGCGGACATCTGGCGGAGCGACGCGCTCGCCGCCTGCCATGGCGCGGCGCTGGTTTCCCTGATCACCTTCGTGCCGATCTACCTGCGCGTCGTCAGAGGAATATCGGCGTCGCAAACGGGTATATTGCTCCTGCCCATCGCCCTGGGGATCGGCGCCGGTTCGCTGAGCACCGGGCGCCTGGTCAGCTGGACCGGGCGGACCATGGTCTTTCCGATGGTTTCGCTGGTTGCGGCGGCCTTTTTGATGGTTTTTTTCGCATTCTGGCTGGGGGCGCTCAGCTTGACGACGATCGCCGTCCTGCTGGGACTGATCGCCTTCTTCATGGGCAGCGTCATGGGGGTGGTCCAGGTCACCGTGCAGAATGCGGCCGGATCCAGCATGCTGGGCGCCGCCGCCGGCTCGGTGAATTTTTCGCGCGCCGTCGGCGCGTCTTTCGGCACGACCCTGGTGGCGACCCTGCTTTTTTCCGTGCTTTCCTTCAAGGCTCCCGAAGCCGCCCGATATTTTTCCCAGCTTATCGAGCAGGGGCCGGGCGTCCTCGATCATCTTGCTCCGGCCGTGCGCGAGACGATCCTGGTCGCCGTGGGGGCGACCTTCCGGGGTGCATTTTTACTGATTGCCGCCTATGTGATCATGGGTGCTATTCTGGCATGGCTCGTTCCGATGCGGCGGCTGTCCTGACGATGGAAGAGACGGGCGGCGCCGAACGGAAAGGGCGTTTTTCATAACAGGCCTTGGGGAGACGAGGGCGCCATGAAAAACATTCTCATCCCGCTTGAAGATCACCGTGGTCTTTCCTCGGTTTTTCGAACGGCCCAGCTCGTGTCGCGCCGCTTCGACAGCCGGGTCGAGGTCGTGCCCCTGGGCCCCGATTTCGAAGCGCTGGTCGCCGCCCATTTCGCCTTTCCCGTCGCGGTCGGCAATGAAAAGGCGCAGCGGGAGCTGCTGGCGCAGCTGCGGGGGATTTTCGACGATTTCAACCGAACGCAATCGCCATCGGCGGACGGGCAGACGCCATTCGTCTGGAACGGCGACGATCTGTTTTCCGATATCAAGATCGGCGCCTACGGGCGCGTATTCGATCTGACCATCGTCGGCCGGCCCAGCACCGACCCGCGCGATCCGCGGCAGGCCACGCTTGAAACGGCTCTTTTCGAAAGCGGCCGGCCGATTCTCGTGGCGCCGCCGCAGCCGCCCGAGCGCCTGGGGGAGGTGATCGCCATCTCCTGGAACGCCAGCACCGAAACGGCGAGGACCGTCGGCTTCGCCATGCCCTTCCTGAAAAAGGCCCGCCGGGTGGTCGTCCTGTCGGTGGCCAGCGCCATGTCCCCCGGTCCGTCGCCCGAGCTTCTCGTCGGCGCGCTGCGGCGGCATGGCCTGGATGTCTCGCTCGAAGTGGTGAACGACAGTCCGCAACCGGCGGGACGGATCATTCTCACCCGCGCGGCGGCGCTGGGCGCCGATTTGCTGCTCAAGGGCGGCTACACGCAAAGCAGGCTGCGCCAGATGGTTTTCGGCGGCGCGACCAGCCTGATTCTGGCGGAAGCGGAAATTCCGGTGTTCATGGCCCATTGAGCGGCAGGCGGTTCCAGTCCTGTCGCCAGCGGGACGGGCGGGCCTCCGCGCCCGCCTTGTCCTTGCGAAGGCGCGGCAATCCATTGCTTCGCTCCGCTGAAGAGAAAATCAGTGGCACCGGCGTCCCCGCCGGTGTCCGCCGCTGGCGCGGCGGAGTCTTTTCCACCGGCAGGGACGGCCGGTGCCACTGGGGTCGTCTTGAGCCTGGCGATCAGTCCTCCAGCAGGCTCCGCAGCATCCAGGCGGTTTTCTCATGAACCTCCAGGCGCTGGGTCAGCAGATCGGCCGTCGGCTGATCGTTGGCATTGTCCGCCACCGGGAAAAGGCTCCGCGCCGTGCGCGCCGTGGCTTCCTGCGCCGCCACCAGATGGCGGACCATGTCCAAAGCCTTCGGAACGCCGTCGATTTCCTGGATCGACGCCAGCTTGACGAATTCCTTGTAGGTTCCGGGGGTGGGACACCCCAGCGCCCGGATGCGCTCGGCGATCAGGTCGAGGGCGGTCCACTGCTCGGTGTATTGCTGCATGAACATCACATGCAGCGTGTTGAACATCGGTCCGGTGACATTCCAATGAAAATTATGAGTCATCAGGTAAAGGGTATAGCTGTCGGCCAGCAGTTTCGACAAACCCTCGACAATTTTCAGCCGGTCGTTTTGGGATATGCCAATATCGATCTTCATGACGTCACTCTGCTTCTCAGATGACATGACGACGAACTCCTTATCATATTGTTGAAACTGTGCGGAATGCCCGACATGGCGAATCCGGATATCCGATCCCTCTCAAGGGCCGAAGACGGCGCCGCCACGGCGGATTTTGAACGGACGGCGGATTGTACGCCGGCCGTGCGCGGACGG
>JAATGN010000457.1 GCA_015654615.1 Rhodospirillales bacterium | reverse complement strand
CAGCGACCGGCTCGACATCGTCGTCGAGAATGCATTGATTATCGAAATGAAGGCTATCGATAAGTTATTGCCTGTGCATAGCGCGCAGTTGCCAGAGCGGTTTGCGACCAAACGGGATCGATCCCTGTACCATTCGTCCCGGCGAAAAAGCTTGTGAAGCAAGGGAAAGTGGCACCGGCGTCCCTGCCGGTGTCCGCCGCCCTGCGGCGGAAACGTTCCCGTCAGGATCGATCCCCTCGGACGCTTTTGCGCTGCCGGCTTCGCCGGCACACCGGCGGGGACGCCGGTGCCACTGGAATTATTTCACAAGCTCGAAAGCGGGGATCCGGGAGTCTCGGAAACGCCCGTGAGGTGCCCCCTGGATTCCGGCTGATCCAAGGCAATGACGAGAAAAATCGATGATCCAGTCCGATCGCAAATCGCTCTAACATATTTAAAATTGACCGGCATTGGCGTCGGCCTTCTATTCAATTTCCATACGGTTGTCCTTCGCGACGGGCTGCGTCGGATAGTATTATCATAACTTCCGATTTCTTCGTGCCTTCGCGCCTTCGTGGTTCATGTCACCGCTCTCCCGATATCGCCGGAGCGGGCGCCTCATGGAAATCGCCAGTTCCGCTCCAATTGAAAATCATTCGAGCGATTGCCCTGCGGATCCCGGCGCGAAAGACCCGCGCGATGTCGAAATCGTCCGATCCCCGGCGCATCAGCCTGTTTCCGACCTCGGCGGCGGAAGAGACAGGCCTGGCGGCAACCGGGTCCGAGCGTCGCCCAGGACGCCCTCCAACTGCCCCTGGGCCAAGCCGGAGACGCCGGACAGATCGGCGCCGGACAGGCAGGCCCCCAGCAGGATGGCCCCGGCCAGATCGGCGTCCCCCAGCTTCGCTTCGGTCAAGTCGGCGCCGCCCAGGTCGGCCCCCTTCAGGCTGGCCCCGGAGAATACGCAGCCGCGCAATCTGGCATGACGCAGCCGCGCCACCGCCAGATTGACCCCGATGAAGGTGCCGCCCGGCACGTTGGCGTTGCGCAGATCGATTCCCTGCATTTCGGCGCCGGTGAAATCGCATCCGGAAAGATCGGCCCGGCGCAGCAGCGCCGAGGTCAGGACCGCATCGGCCAGCCTCAGGCCGCAAAGTTCGCGCCCCTCCAGGTCGGCGCGCCGGCCGTCGCGTCCACCGCCTCGCACCCAGCGGGAATGCGCTTCCAGAATGGCCTCGAGGCTGGGGCCGGCCGGCTCGAAGGCGGCGGACCGCGTCACGGCGGCTTCGGCGATGTCCGGCGGCGGCGATTTCCGCCCGGCCGCCGGCGGTTCCGCCACTTCGATCGACCCCGGGGAACGGACGGCGGGAATGGAGGCCGCACCGGTCGTTTCGATCGCGCCGCCCCCGGATTTTCCGGGCCCGAAAGAGGCCTTGCCCGCCGCGCCGGCCGGGCGCGACGCCTGGCGTGGCGACAGAGGCGTCCGGCCGCCGGCCGGTGGCACCACCGGTCGCACGGGATCCCGGCGAAGCGATGAAAGCGGCGGCGCCGTGAACGGTAGTTTTCGGCCTTTGTCCGCGGCGGCGCCCGGGGTTCCCGCCGGCTTGAACATCTTCGGGTTGCCGGTGACGCCGATCACCGCGCTCAACATTTTTTCGCCCGACACCGGCATCTGCAGGACCCCATGAATCCCGAAGACGCAAGCCTGGGCCAATTGCGCCTGGTCCAAGCTCTTCGCCAGCAGAATGACCGGCATTTTGGGAGCCGGACTGTCCCTGCTGGTGCGCAACCATTGCAGCATATGGGCGACCCCCGTCTCTTCGTGGGTCAATTCGACGAAGGCGACATGAATCTCGTGACGCGCCAGGATGCGGGGAATCTCGGTGACATGCGCGACGCTCTGCACCTCGCGGACGCGATGGTGCTTGAACAGGCCGCGGGCGAAGAAGCGGAATTGCTCGTCGCGAGCGACGATCAGAATCCGCCGGGTCGTCCAGTCGAAGACCACGCCGCCCACCCCCGTAAAAGTTCCAGGAACCGGCTATTGTGCGCCTATTCAGGAGCGAGTCGACGATCTTTACCGCTGTTTTGAAATATCCGATCGAGCATTCCGGCGAATGCGGATAGGGCTCGAGGGCTGCCGGCCGACTTTGAGCAACACGGACAGACACCGACGACCACGGGATGGACACGGACGAAGCGTCCCAGGCTTGATCAAGTCATTCGGCGGAATGGGGATGCAAAAACGCCGGGACACCCGCGGCGCCTGTTTCCTTATCCGTGTCCATCCGCGGCCGTCCGGGTTCGTCCGTGTCGCTCAATACCCTATCCATGCCGCAGGCGGTTGGGCAGACGAGACCAAACGGAAATGCGAGGCGTGAAGATGACGATCGCTTAGGGCCCGGGACGGAATAACCGCACCAAGTCCTAAGCCCGCGCGATGACACGGAGCGGAGGAGTCATATCGAAGCGAGCCAAAGACGCGGCAATCCAGGGGCCGCCGCCATGTTGCTGGATTGCTTCGCTCCGCTCGCAATGACGCGATTATTACTTAACCAGCCCCAAGGACTTGGTAAGATTATTTCGTACCGAGTCCTTAGCCGACGGCGACCGAGGGGGCGAATTTGTAGCCGAAACCGTGGCTGGTCAGGATCATCGACGGCGACTTCGGGTCGCTTTCCATCTTGCGGCGCAAGCGGCTGACCAGGACGTCGATGGTCCGGTCGACCGGCGTCCAGAACTGGCTGCCGATGGCGTCCAGCAACTGGTCGCGGGAAAGCACGCGGCCGGCGCTGTTGACCAGCGCGGTGAGCAGATCGAATTCGGCCCGGGTCAGATTGACCTCCTGGCCCTGCGGATCGACCAGGCTGCGCTTGGCCAGGTCCATCTCCCAGCCGTCGAAATGCCGGACCTCGCTGCCGGGCGGACCATCGACCCGGCGGCCGGCCCGCGGCATGTTCAGCCGGCGCAGCAGGTTTTTCACCCGGGCGACCAGTTCACGCGGGAAAAACGGCTTCGTCACATAATCGTCGGCGCCCATCTCCAGGCCGATCACCCGGTCGATATCTTCCTTGCGCGAGGTCAGCATGATGATGCCGACGTCGGACTTGGCGCGCATTTCACGGGCGATATATAGACCGTCTTCGTCAGGCAGGTTCAAATCGAGGAGAATCAGGTCGAAACGATGATGGGCCACCAGATCGTGCGCCTGCGCGGCGCGTTGGGCAGTACTGACCCGGAAACCTTCCGACTCCATGAGAGTAGCCAACATGGCACAGGTTGCCGGTTCGTCTTCCAATACCAGGATGTGGTAGTCCCTGCCCATTTCTTGCCTTTCTTGGCATCATGCAGAAATTCGAAAGAACCGAGGGGCAACCATTAACCTTTTGGGACCCTAAAGGCGAATATGCCACCGACGTCAGTATGTTGCAACAGGGGTGACACATGACGAAGGTCGCGCTTCTCAACGGATCCAAATTGGAAATAGCCCAAATAGAAGGCGATTCCCTCGATTGCTTAAGGAGCGATCAAATCTAAACCTTGCAGTGATTCGACCTTTGCGCCATTGATCGCACAGGTCCATCATCGCGGGGAGCCACATGAGCATTCACGTCGCCCTCAACCACAAAACGACCTATCGTTACGACCGTGCGGTGAAAGTCTCGCCACAGGTGGTCCGTCTGCGTCCGGCTCCCCATTCCCGTACCAATATCCTGTCATATGCCTTAAAAGTTGAACCATCCAATCATTTCATCAACTGGCAGCAGGATCCGCAAGGTAATTTTCTAGCCCGCCTGGTCTTTCCGGAACCGGTCACGGCGCTTTCCTTCGAAGTCGATCTGGTCGCCGAGATGGCCGTCTTCAATCCTTTCGACTTTTTTCTGGAGCCCTCGGCCGAGGAATGCCCCTTCGCCTATGATCCGATTTTGAGCGAGGAATTGAAACCTTTCCTGGTGGCCGAACCGGCCGGGCCGCAATTGGCGGCCTTTCTTGCCGGTATCGACCGGCGGCCGCGGCGGACCATCGACTTCCTGGTCGGCCTCAACCGCGACCTGCAACAGCTGGTCGGCTATGTCATCCGCATGGAACCCGGCGTGCAGAGCTGCGAGGAAACCCTGACCAGGCGCACCGGGTCCTGCCGGGACAGCGCCTGGCTTCTGGTCCAGGCGCTTCGTCATCTCGGGCTGGCCGCCCGTTTCGTCTCGGGCTATCTGGTGCAGCTGGTTCCGGACCAGAAACCGCTGGAGGGACCGGCCGGCCCCGCCCAGGACTTCACCGACCTGCATGCCTGGACCGAGGTCTATCTGCCGGGCGCCGGCTGGATCGGCCTCGACCCGACCTCGGGGCTGCTGGCCGGCGAGGGGCATATCCCGCTGGCGGCGACGCCGGAACCGGGCAGCGCCGCCCCGATCACCGGCGCGGTGGACGAATGCGAGGTGGTGTTTTCCCATCACATGGAAGTCTCCCGGGTGCTCGAGACTCCCCGTGTGACCAAGCCCTATTCCGACGAACAATGGTCGGCCATCGACCGGCTGGGCGACCGGATCGACGAAATCCTGGCCTCCGGCGACGTCCGCCTGACCATGGGCGGAGAACCGACCTTCGTCTCGCTCGACGACATGGACGGCGCCGAATGGAACACCGCCGCGGTCGGCCCGACCAAGCGCGAACGCGCCTTCGCCCTGATCAACCGCCTGCGCGAGCGTTTCGCGCCGGGCGGGCTGCTGACCTTCGGCCAGGGGAAATGGTATCCCGGCGAAAGCCTGCCGCGCTGGGCCTTCGCGCTCTATTGGCGGGGCGACGGCAAGCCCCTGTGGAACAATCCCGATCTGGTCGCCCGCGAGGGGGCGGACGAGCAACCCGACGAGGAAACGGCGCGTCTGTTCGGCGAACGGCTGTGCCTGCGCCTCGGACTGGATCCGCAGTATCTGCTGGCGGCTTATGAAGACCCGCTGCATTACATCGCCCGCGAGCAGACTTTGCCGGTGAATGTCGATCCGCTCGATTGCAAGCTCGACGACCCCGAGGAGCGGGCCCGCCTGGCCCTGGTTTTCAGCCGCGGCCTCGAACGGCCGGTCGGATTCGCCTTGCCGATCCAGCGCTGGAATGCCAAGGACCGGCCGCGCTGGATCACCGGCCCCTGGCCGATGCGCCGCGGCCGGATGTTCCTGGTGCCCGGCGATTCGCCCCTGGGGTTCCGACTGCCGCTCGAATCGCTGCCCTGGATCAAACCCGCCGACTATCCCTGGCAGATACCGCAGGACCCCTTCGCCCCGCGGGCGCCGCTGCCCGACCCGCAACAACTGCGCCAGGCCCCCGTCGCCATCCCGACCCGGCGCCCGGCGAACGGCGCGGAAAGCGGGAAGCCGCGCGGCGCCGTCCGCGAACAGGCCGCCGTCCCGCTGGGCAGCCTGCGGCAGACGCCGACCGGCTGGGTCTCGGATACCGTCCGGACGGCGCTCGGATTGCAGCCGCGCGACGGCAGGCTCTGCCTTTTCATGCCGCCGACCGACAGTGCCGACGAATTCGTCGAACTGATCGCCGCCATCGAGCAAACTGCCGAGGAACTGTCGGTTCCGGTGCACATCGAAGGCTATGCGCCACCCTCCGATCCCCGGTTGAACATCATCAAGGTGACGCCGGATCCCGGCGTTCTCGAAGTCAATATCCACCCGTCGGCCTCGTGGCCGGCGCTGCGGGACACCACGACGGCGCTCTACGACTGCGCCCGCGAAACACGCCTCGGCACCGAAAAATTCATGATCGACGGCCGTCACGTCGGCACCGGCGGCGGCAATCATATCGTCGTCGGCGGTCCGACGGCGGCGGACAGTCCGTTTCTGCGCCGCCCCGATTTGCTGGGCAGCCTGGTCCGCTGCTGGCAGAACCATCCCAGCCTCAGCTATCTGTTTTCCGGCCTGTTCATCGGGCCGACCAGCCAGGCGCCGCGGGTCGACGAGGCGCGCGACGACAGCCTTTACGAATTGGAGATCGCGCTTCGCCAGCTGCCGCTGCCCGGCCTCGAGACGCCGCCCTGGCTGGTCGACCGCATCATGCGCAATGTGCTGATCGACGTGACCGGCAACACCCACCGCACGGAAATCTGCATCGACAAGCTTTATTCGCCGGACGGTCCGACCGGCCGCCTGGGCCTGGTCGAGTTCCGCGCCTTCGAAATGCCGCCGCACGCCAGGATGAGCTGCGCCCAGCAGCTTCTGCTGCGCGCCCTGATCGCCCGCTTCTGGTTCGAACCCTATCGCGCCCCCCTGGTGCGCTGGGGCCACGCCCTCCGGGACCGCTTCATGCTGCCGCATTTCCTGTGGCGGGATTTCACCGGTCTGCTGGACGACATGCGCCTTGCCGGCTTCGCCTTCGACGATGCCTGGTTCGCCCCGCATTTCGAATTCCGTTTCCCACGCTACGGCGACGTCCGCCACGGCGGGATCGGCCTGGAAATCCGCCAGGCGCTGGAACCGTGGCATGTGATCGGCGAGGAGCCGGGACCCGGCGGAACGGTGCGTTTCGTCGATTCCTCGGTCGAACGCCTGCAGGTCAAGGTCGACGACTTGGTGGGCGAACGGCATGTCGTGACCTGCAACGGCCGGCGCGTGCCGCTGACCTCGACCGGAACCCCCGGCGAATATGTCGCCGGCGTCCGCTATCGGGCCTGGCTGCCGGCGGCCTGCCTGCACCCGACCATCGGGGTGAACGCGCCGCTCGTCTTCGATGTGGTCGATGGCTGGAACCAACGCTCTCTCGGCGGCTGCACCTATCATGTCGCCCATCCCGGCGGCCGAAATTACGAAACATTCCCGGTCAATGCCAATGAGGCGGAAAGCCGCCGCCTGGCGCGCTTCTTCGCCATCGGCCATACGCCGGGAAAAATTTCGCCGCCGCCGGAAACGCCAAATCCCGACTTCCCCACCACCCTCGATCTGCGGTTAAGTGTCGGATGAGAATGACTGATGACGATGTCCGGCCAATGATCTGCTGGAACGTGTGAGCGACAGATGGAACGCAGGCAGCTTCCGCCGGACGACGGACTGATCGGGCAAGGATCCCTGCCCGGCGCCTTTCGCTTAGGCTACCCCATGGTCCGTGGCCATTGGGACGAAATGGTCGATGCGAACGGCTGGTTGCGTCCGCAATGGGAAAATGTCATCGAGGCTTTGTCGACCTTTCCCCACGAGGAGATGATCAGCCGCTGGGAGCGCGGCCAGCGCCTGATCCGCGAGAACGGCGTCACCTACAACGTCTACCGCGATCCCCGCGGCCTCGACCGTCCATGGCAGCTCGATCCGGTGCCGATGATCCTCTCCGCCCAGGAATGGCGCGGCATCGAGGACGCGATGATCCAACGGGCCGGCCTGCTCGACCGGATCCTGGCCGATCTCTACGGACCGCGCGATCTGCTGAGCGAGGGCCTGCTGCCGCCGGCCCTGGTGTTCGGCCATCCCGCCTATCTTCGGCCGCTGCACAATGTGGCGCCGCCCGGCGAACGGCATCTGCATCTTTACGCCGCCGACCTGGCCCGGGCGCCGGACGGGCAATGGTGGGTGATGTCCGACCGCTGCGAAGCGCCGTCGGGGGCCGGCTACGCCCTGGAAAACCGCATCATCGTCGCCCGCACCCTGCCCGAGGTGCTGCGCAGCCAGCCGGTCGAGCCCCTGACGCCGTTCTTCCACAAGCTGCGGGAGACGCTCTACAGCCTGTCGCCGCGGCACCGCGAATCGCCCCGCATCGTCCTGCTGACCCCGGGGCCCTACAACGAAAGCTTTTTCGAGCACGCCTATCTGGCCCGTTTTCTCGGCTATACCCTGGTCGAGGCCGAAGATCTGACGGTGCGCAACGACCATGTCTATCTGAAGACGCTGGACGGCCTGCAACTGGTGGACGTCATCCTGCGCCGCACCGACGGCGCCTATTGCGATCCGCTCGAACTGAAGAATGAATCGACCCTCGGCATCGCCGGACTGGTCCAGGCGGTCCGCCGCGGCAATGTGGCGGTGGCCAACGCCCTGGGCAGCGGATTGCTGGAAAGCGGCGCCATGGCCCCCTTTCTTCCGCATCTGGCCCGCCGCCTGCTGGGCGAGGATCTGAAGATGCCCTCGGTCGCCACCTGGTGGTGCGGCGGATCGCGGGAACGCCAGCATGTGCTGACCAATCTCGACCATATGGTGATCAAACCGGCCTATCCCGGCGAAAGCGCCATTCCGCAGCCGGTGTTCGGCGAACATCTGTCGAGCATCCGCAGCGCCGAACTGGCGAAGGCCATCCGTCTCCGTCCCCATGCCTTCCTGGCCCAGGAAAGGCTGAAATTGTCGACCGCGCCGGTGTGGAGCAACGGCGAGCTGGATCCGCGGCCGCTGATGCTCCGCGTGTTCGTCGCGGCGCACGACGGCGGTTTTGTCGTCATGCCGGGCGGCCTGACCCGCGTCGCCGCCGAGCGCAGCGGCAATGTCGTCTCGATGCAATTCGGCGGCGGCAGCAAGGACACCTGGATCCATGCCGAGGAGAAAACGCCGCTTTTCGCCCCCTTGCGGACCATCGAAGCGCCGGTCAAGCTGGTGCGCGGCGCCAATGACCTGCCCAGCCGGGTGGCCGACAATCTCTATTGGTTCGGCCGTTATGTCGAACGCTCCGAAGATTCGACCCGGCTTCTGCGCGCCGCCTTGTCGCGCATCGGCAACGCCGCCAGCTACGGCGCGGCGGACGAACTCCCCGTCGCGCTGGGCCTGCTGAGCCGCCTTTACCGTCTGCCGGAGGGCACCGATCCGGAAGAGGCGGCGGCGACCATCGCCCGCATGAACTTCGATCCGGCGCATATCTACGGCCTCAGGTCGATCGTCGAGCGGGTGCAGCGCATGGCCGCCATGGTCCGCGACCGCTTGTCGCTCGACACCTGGCGGGCGGTCAACCGGCTGCTGGACGAGGTTTCGCGGATCAGCCTGGGCCACCGCCTCAACACCGAGGATCTGGTCAATCTGCTGAACCAGGTGGTCCTGGCCTGCGAAGCCTTGAGCGGCCTGGCGATGGAGAATATGACGCGCGGCCTGTCCTGGCGTTTCGTCGACATCGGGCGCCGGCTGGAGCGCGGCATGCACGTCCTCGACGTCCTTTCCAACATCCTGCAGCCGGTGGATGCCGTCGGCGTCGCCGCCCTCGACGTGCTGCTCGAGGTCTCGGACAGCGCCATGACCTATCGCTCGCGCTATCTTTCGGCCCCGCAATTCGCCCCGGTGCTCGACCTGCTGCTGGCCGACGAGAGCAATCCGCGGTCGCTGGCCTTCCAGATGGTGGCCCTGGGGGGACATATGGACCAGGTGGCGGCCGGGCGGCGGGCCGCTTTCTACGGCCCCGAGCAACGGCTGAGCATCTGGCTGTGCGGCGCCGTCCGGACGGCGGAAATCGAAGTCCTGGCCCGCCCCGACGAGGACGGCGGGCGGCGGAACCTCGGCACCTTCCTGGAAGTCCTGAAGTCGAAATTGTGGGAACTGTCGGAAACGGTCACCCGTGAATATTTCACGCATGCGGTGGGCCGCAGCGCCGGCGGCAATGCCGCGCTCAGGGAGCCGATGCCGTGAACTACAGGGTCCGCCACCTGACCACCTATACCTACAGCTCGCCGGTGCTGGTCGCCCACCACATGGCGCATCTGGCGCCGCGCGCCGTGGCCTGGCAGGTCTGTCGCCGCACCTCCCTGCGGATCCGGCCGCAGCCGACGGAAAGCGAGACGCACGGCATCGATTATTTCGGCAATCCGATCGCCTTCTTCACATTGCACGACCAGCATCGCAGGCTGGTCGTCGAATCGATCAGCCGGGTCGATCTCAAGCCGCGCCACCAGCCCGCCCCCGAAGACACCCCCTGGTGGGAAAGCGTCGTCGACGTGCTGGACAGCGTCCGCACGCCCGAACTTCTGGAAGCCAAGGAGTTCTGTTTCGGCAGTCCGCTGGCCGCCACCTCGGAAGCCCTGGCCGCCTATGCCGCCCCCTCCTTCCCGGCCAATCGCCCGGTCCTCGCCGGCCTGCTCGACCTGATGCACCGCATCCATCAGGATTTCACCTATGATCCCGAAGCCACCACCGTGGCGACGCCCCTGGAGCGGGTCCTGGCCGACCGCCGGGGCGTCTGCCAGGATTTCGCCCATCTGGGGATCGCCTGCCTGCGCAGCCTGGGATTGTCGGCCCGCTATGTCTCGGGCTATCTGCTGACCCGCCCGCCGCCCGGCAAGAGCAAGCTGAAGGGCAGCGACGCCTCGCACGCCTGGCTGTCGGCCTTCGTCCCCGGCACCGGCTGGATCGACATCGATCCGACCAACGACCGCCTGCCCAACCTCGAACATGTCACCACCGCCTGGGGCCGCGACTACGCCGACGTCAGCCCGCTGAAAGGCGTGGTGCTGGGCGGCGGCGAACAGTCGCTGAAGGTCGCGGTGGACGTCGAGCCGATCGAAGGGTAAAGCCCAGACTCCCCAAATTTAAGAAAACCGCCAAGACGCCAAGACGCCAAGAGATGCCGTCGTTTGCAGCGGTTTGGGCTTCTTTTAATCCAGCTTTTCCCACGGGTCAGGCCGCAACCGCCGAGCGGTCCGCAGGGATCAGCAAGTCGGCCGAGACGCCGAAGCGATCTCGCAGCCGGCGAACCATGGTCATGCTCAGATGTGCCTTGCCGCTCATCACTTCGCTGACCCGGCTGGCTGTCCCGAGTAGCGGAATGAGATCAGCACGGTTCAAGCCGTGCTGATCCATGAGATAGGCCAGCAGATCGGGAATGCTTAGGCCCCGACGCGGCCATTTGCGGGTTTCGTAATCCTCGACCAGCCTGGCCTGAGCGCGAAGGCGGGCGCCGTTGCCCGGCGTTTCCATCAGCGCCGCCACCAGGGCGGTTGCTTCCGCCAGGTCGGCATCGTTCTCGACGATGATCAATTCCGTCTTCATCACACGGTCTCCGCGTCGATCTTGTCATACTCGGCATGCGTTCCAAAAAACCGGATCGTCAGCACGCCTTCTCGATATTCGACCAGGGCCACCAGACGAAAATCGTTAGCCTTGATATTGAAGACCACCCGGCCACTCCTCAAAATGCTGGCCTTTGGATGTGACCGCTTTACGTCTTCCGGCGTCTGCCACTCCGCCGCCCCGGCGATTGCCAGCCAGACGTCATATTGCGACCGTGCCGCTTTGATGCCTTTGTGCCCCTTGCGGGAGGCAAAGAACGTTTCGACCAGATTCCGGCCAACAATGATCATCCGAGAAGTTTATCGGCATGTTCCATTTTTTGGAAGTCGAGAATTCCGATATCCGGACGGGACGATGACGCATCTCCCCTCGATCTCTGCCTCCGACACAGGAAGGACGGAGCCGGCGCCACCGATGAAATTGTCGGCCCCGCCGTTGCCGTTCAAGGTCTCGGCAATCAGGGTGTCGTTGCCGGTGGTACCGCGGAATCGTTACCTTGCGGATGGCGCCGAACGGTTGACATTGTAAACCATATAAATTACATTGTATCCCGTTCTTGCCTGGAGACTTTTGATGAAAACGCAACTTGCCCTTCGCCTCGAAGAAGCCATCGTTGAGATGGCGCGCCGTGAGGCGGAGCGGCAGAATCGATCTCTCGCCAATTTCGTTGAAGTGGCGCTGACCGAGACACTGATGCTCACCGGCGGCGAT
>JAATGN010000314.1 GCA_015654615.1 Rhodospirillales bacterium | reverse complement strand
TCCGGGCGCAGGTCGAAGAGACCACGTCGGACTATGACCGTGAGAAGCTGCAAGAGCGTCTGGCCAAGCTGGCCGGTGGCGTTGCGGTGATCAAGGTCGGCGGCAGCTCGGAAGTCGAGGTGAAGGAGCGCAAGGATCGCGTCGACGACGCCCTGCACGCTACCCGCGCCGCGGTCGAAGAGGGTGTCATCGCCGGTGGTGGCGTGGCGCTGTTGCACTCGATCCGTTCGCTCGAAGCGATCAAGTTCCTCAACGAGGACCAGAAGGTCGGTATCGACATCGTCCGCCGCGCCCTGCAGGCGCCGGTGCGTCAGATCGCCGAGAATGCCGGCAGCGACGGTGCCGTTGTGGCGGGCAAGCTGCTCGAGAACAAGGACACCAACTGGGGCTTCGATGCCCAGAAGGGTGAATACACCGACATGATCAAGGCCGGCATCATCGATCCGACCAAGGTGGTTCGTACGGCTCTGCAGGATGCGGCTTCGGTCGCCGGCCTGCTGATCACCACCGAGGCATTGATCGCCGAGAAGCCCGAAAAGAAGGCCCCCCCGGCCGGTGGCCCGGGCGGCATGGGCGGCATGGGCGACATGGACTTCTAAAGTCCAGGCCGATCCGAACCGGTCCTTGGACCAAAGCGGGGCCGCGTCGCAAGACGCGGCCCCTGCTGTTTGAAAAGCCGGATTTTATCGAGGAAAGGAGCGCGAGACGGCCCGGTCCTGGCCATTCGGTATAGAGAACTATGACCGCAGGTACGTTCCATCCCCCCTCCAACAGGGGCACTATGCAAGACCGTCGGAATGAGGGCGGATTCATAGGGATTTTACGTAAGGCGATGGTTGAAATTCGGGGAACGACCAAGGATCCGACGCGTGGCGGCCTGCTTGCCGCCGCGGATGTCGGTCATGCGCCCCTGGTCGCTGTGATCGAAGATGAGCCGATCGTCATGATCGGCTATCAGATGCTTTTCGAAAGCTGGGGCTACCGCGTGGTTGCGGCCGGTTCCGCCGCCGATGTCCTGGCGGCATTGCCATCGGGCAATTCGATTCCCGACGTCATCATCGCGGACTATCGCCTGCGGGACGGACAAACGGGCGTGGCCGCGATCCGGGCGATCCAGGACGCTTTGGGACGGGCGATACCGGCGATCCTGATCACCGGAGACACCGGTGCCGAGCGGTTACGGGAAGCGGCGGCGAGCGGCCTGCCCATTTTGCACAAGCCGGTGAACGGCGCGCAACTGCGCGACTTGTTGCTTCGCAGTCTGCTTCCCGTCGAGTAATACCGACCTGCAATGAGCTGGGCTCATTGCAGGTCGGCTGGCCGGTTGCGGGCCCGCGAGCTTATGCGAGCGAAGCCAAGGGTTTCGGAGAAACCCGCCCGGCGCCTTGAGGGGCGCTGATCGGTTTTGATCGGCGCAGGCTGGTATAAGGCGTTCCGTTGCGCAAAAAGAAACAGGCCGACAAAGTCGGCCTGGCAGTTTTTTCCCCCAATTTTTTCTTCTTGGTCCGTGCTGCCGCCGATGTCAGCGGCCGAATGACGCCGTATCGTTCTTGGTCAGGCCGAGCTGCGATGCCGCGACCACGGCGCGCGTGCGGTTGTTGACATTGAGCGCCTTCAGGATCGCCGTGACATGCAATTTGACCGTTCCCTCGGCCAATTGCAGAACGCGGGCGATCTCCTTGTTCGATTTTCCCTGACCCAGCAGGGCGAGAACCTCGCGTTGCCGCGGCGTCAGGAACGAGGCGCTGTTCTCCTGGCTGGGGGTGCCGCCGCCTTCGGCCAGGCCGCTTTCTCCGCTTTGGTCGAGAAGGGCCGGCGGCAAATAGACGCCGCCGGACAAGACCAGCTTGAGCGCGCTCAGCATGACGCGGCTGCTCGACGTCTTCGGAATGAATCCCGCCGCGCCGAGATTGACCGCCTGCAAGACGTGACGGCGGTCGTCGGAAGCGGAAAGAACGATGACGGGAACATCGCTCGGCAAGGTTTTGCGGAGGCTCTGCAGTCCTTCGCTCCACGGCATGCCGGGCATGCCAAGGTCGAGAAGAACGATTCCGATGTCGGCCTCCGTCTCCGTCAGGGCGATCGCTTGAGGATAATCGCTGGCCTCGACGATGGAGACGGTCCCATCGAGTTGGGTGAGAACATGACGCAAACCATCACGGAACAACTCATGGTCATCGGCAATCAGGATTTTCATGGGTTTGTCACCAAGTTGCACGGCGTTCCACCCTTTCGTCAAATCACCCATCTCGACCCCACCACCTTTAGGATATCGCATCGCCCCAGGGGAGGCGAATCGCTTTTTTAGATCATGCAGTATAAATAGCATACAACGTTATGCAAAAAGACCTTTGGTATTGAACTTTTCGCGAGAAAATTCCGAAAATTATCAACTAAGGGCGGTGGATCATTGGGCCTCAAAAAGTGCGAATCCAATGATTATATTCATCTTACAATAGGGATGTCTTCGTGTCGATACCACAGAAACTGTCGTCTCTGAAGTATCTAATGGGTGACTTCGATCATCGTTCCTAGACTTGAATGGCCCAGAGGATATGAAGGCTTTCGTCATAACCGACTGGTTCACTCTGTCATTGCCGATGATGCAAAAAGCCGCTGCAACCACAACTTGAGTCGTCCGCGGGAGCGGCCGGCGCATTGCCGGTCTTGACCCGATCGGCCGGTCGCGCGGCGGCCGGCAGAACGATGGCGAACATCGAACCTTTGCCGAGCCTGGAGCGCAGTTCGATCTGCAGGCCGAGAAGGTGGCTCAAACGCTCGACGATCGCCAGCCCCAGTCCCAATCCATGGCGTTCGCCGTCGGTATTGCCGCCCAATTGGCGGAATTCCCGGAAAATTTCCTTTTGGTCGGACGCGGCGATGCCCGACCCGCTGTCCCAGACCTCGATGCGCAAGCCCGTGCTTTTTCGGCGGCATCCGACCACGACGCCCCCCGACCGGGTGTAGCGGATGGCGTTGGACAGCAGATTGCGCAGGATCCGTTCGAGCAGCGCCGGGTCGCTGCGCACCGTCGCGCCGGTGCGGAGCAGGCGCAGGGACAATCCTTTGCGCTCCGCCAGGGATTCGAATTCCAGGCTCATGCGATCGAACAGGCTTTGAAGGGGGAACGCCACGGAATGGGCTTCGATCGCCCCGGCGTCGAGCCGGGAGATGTCGAGCAGCCCGTCCAGCAGATGCTCGAGGGCTTCCAGCGAGCCTTCGATCTTATCGACGATATTCTTGATGTCGTCCGGCAAGGAGCGCTGCGCCAGGGTGGCGACGAACAATCCCAAGGCTTGCAGCGGCTGGCGCAAATCGTGGCTGGCGGCGGCGAGAAATCGCGTCTTGCTGTGGTCGGCCTGCTGGGCGGCATCGCGTTCCGCCTCGCGCTCGGCGGTGACGGCGGCAAGTTTTCGGCGCGTTTCGTCGAGGTCGCGGCTGAGGGACACCAGCAGCAAGGCGATATCGGTCTGCTCCGTGCCCAGGCGCAAGGCCCCGGTGGCCAGGCCGTCGGCGCCCAGCGCGGCCAAAGCGTCGACGGCCCGCCGCAGGCGCCGCCGCAAACGCCACCATAATCCGCCGAAAATCAGCAATCCAAAGGCGAGAGGAATCGCCAGAAACCCGACAGGTTTGGCGATCACGTCTTGCAACACGCCGAACATTTCGTCCATTAGACCCATGTTCGGTTTCCGGCGACGAAATTGAGCGCCATATCCATTATGGACGTTTTCCAGGAGATCTTTACCCACAATCCTCGTACCAGAGGACTTCTTATAGGCGATCATAACACTTGGTCGACAATCTAGGAATGAAGTCGTTATCGTCCGATGTGCTTTGCCGAAAGATCATTCGAACAATGATCGCCCCGCAAAGATTGCTTGCTTTTTTTTCTGCAAACCTGGAAAACCCCCCTGACCATGACTGCCTTGTCCGAAGCCGTCGCCCTCAGGCGTACTTTCGCCATCATTTCGCATCCCGATGCCGGTAAGACGACGCTGACCGAAAAACTTCTTTTGTTCGGAGGCGCCATCCAGCTGGCCGGGGCCGTCCGTGCGCGTGGCGAGCAGCGCCGCGCCCGCTCGGATTGGATGTCGATCGAACGCGAACGCGGAATTTCGGTGACGGCGTCCGTGATGTCCTTCGAGCATGGCGGATTGTCGTTCAATTTGCTCGATACCCCCGGCCATGAGGACTTCAGCGAAGATACCTACCGCACCCTGACGGCGGTCGATTCGGCGGTGATGGTCCTCGACGCGGCGAAAGGGATCGAAACGCAGACGCGCAAATTGTTCGAGGTCTGCCGGCTGCGCGACGTTCCGATCGTCACCTTCATCAACAAGGTGGACCGCGAAGGCCGCGAATCCTTCGATCTGCTGGACGAAATCGAAAAAACCCTGGCCTTGGACGTCTGTCCCCTGACCTGGCCGATCGGCATGGGACGCGATCTCAAGGGGGTGTACGACTTGACCGCCGATCAGGTCGTCCTGTTCGAACAGTCGCGCGGCGATCATTTGCCCGAGGGCATCGACATGCCGCTCGAGGATCCCCGTCTCGACGACCTGGTCGGAGCGGCGGCCGCCGCCAAGTTGCGCGAAGAGGTGGAACTCGTCCGCGGCGCTTGTCCGCCGTTCGAAATCGAGGCTTTCCGCGCGGGCCATCTCAGTCCGGTGTTTTTCGGCTCGGCTCTCCGGAATTTCGGCGTTCGGGAATTGTTGAACGGCATCGGCCGGCTGGCGCCGCCGCCGCGGCCGCAGCCGGCCGAACCGCGGACCGTCGATCCCCTCGAGGAAAAAGTCACCGGCTTCGTGTTCAAGGTGCAGGCCAATATGGATCCCAACCATCGGGACCGGATCGCCTTCTTCCGCCTCTGCTCGGGACGTTTCAAACGGGGCATGAAGCTGAAGCATGTTCGTTCGGGAAAAGCGATGGCGATCGGCAATCCGGTTTTCTTTCTGGCGCGCGACCGCGAATTGGCGGAAGAGGCCTTTCCCGGCGATATCATGGGGATTCCCAACCATGGGGCGCTGAGGATCGGCGACACTTTGTCGGAAAGCGAAGACCTTCGATTCACCGGCATTCCCAGCTTCGCGCCGGAGGTACTCCGCCGCGTCCGTCTGGACGATCCGATGAAGGCCAAGCAATTGCGCAAGGCGCTCGAAGATCTGGCCGAGGAAGGGGTGAGCCAGCTGTTCAAGCCATTGAGCGGCGCCAGCTGGATCGTCGGCGTGGTCGGCCAATTGCAATTCGACGTGATCGCCAACCGGATCGAAAACGAATATGGCCTCAAGGCCGGATTCGAGGAGGCGCCGTTCGAGACGGCGCGCTGGGTGCACAGCGACGACAAGCTGCTGGTCAAGCGGTTCGTCGAGGCCAATACATCCTCGATGGCGGAGGACCGGGACGGTGCATTGGTCTTCCTGGCCCGGAACGGCTGGGCCCTGGGCCGCGCGCAGCAGGACTTTCCCGAAATCGCCTTCTTGGCGACCCGCGAACAGCACGGCTAGTGGTCCGTTTCATCTTAAATGAAAGGGACCACTTAAGCCCGAGCGGCGCTTGAGCCTGCCGAAGCCGGAGGCCCCGAATACCGTTCGCTTTGGCCGGTGGGACGGGCCTCCGCGCCCGTCGCATCAGTCGGGACGCCGGGCGGAACGCCCGCGCCACCTGTGGTGGTCAGGAGGGCGTCGTCAGGCCCCGTCTGGTCCTGTGACGGCGGGCCGTCCGTCCGGATTGCAGAGCAATGCCAAAATCTTCACGATTCGGCGCACCTGCGGATCCTGCGGCGGATTGTGTCGGCGGAAGAAGGCCAGGCGTTCCTCCCACTCGCGGACCATGTCGCGTGGATGGTCGGGCGCCGCCTGCCGGCCGGTCAGGGCGCCGACGGTGCTGTTGTAGTCGGGATGCAGTTCGGCGTGACATCCGGCGAAACGGTATTCCGGCCAATCCAAGGCGCCGCAGAGATACATCTCATGGGCCCATTCGGCCAATTGCCGCGGCGACATCTGCCGCACGCCGAATCCGAGACGTGGCGGCGGCAGGGCAAGCCGGGGCGCCGCTTCGATCTGGCGATCGACGCGGGCGAAAGGCGGCGCGAACTCGGCGGAAAACGGAACAGGTTGCGGATCCTTGCGGTTGTACCAGCGGCCGGCGGGACGATGTCGGCTGAACAAAAAATCGAGTTTCATTTGCAATCGGCCAGACTTACCGCCACATCTAAGGAAATGATGCGAAATTACCGCTTCAATTCCACCAAGCCGGAGCCCGCCGGATGCGGAGCGAAGGCGTCGGATAGTTCAAGAGTTCGTTGCGCCGCAAGAGCCGTGCCATGATGAAGATGCAAGGGTTTCTCCGGATTTTGGAACAAGTGATCGGCAAGAAATACGGTTCGGCCGGGCAAAGCTTGCCGGGTGTCAGGCAAAATCGACCGAGAGGCGTTCCCTGAGATGAGTATTTGCCGAAGACGGCGCGCGACTATCGCTGCTCCGTCAACTCTGTATAATGACGCGGCTTTGGCCCGGTGGAGGTAGATAATGATGGCGCGGGTGACTGGTTTGGCGTTGGGTGGTGTTCTCGCTGCCTGTATGGTTGGCGAGACCGTCGCGGCGCCGGCCGGGGCGGAACTGGCGCCGCATCGCGCCGTCTATGCGATGGCCCTCAATGCGACGAAGCCGGGCGGCGGCGTCACCGGCGCATCGGGCGCGATGACTTATAAATTTGGCGATTCCTGCGACGGTTGGACCGTCGAGAACCGTACGGCCCTGACCTTCGCCTACAGCGACGGCGCACCGGTGGCGACGACATGGGATTTCGTCACCTGGGAGTCGAAGGACGGGCTGCATTATCGATTCCGCGTGCGCAGCACCCGGGACGGCGTCGTCAGCGAGGAAATCGACGGCGTGGCCAATCTGGACGGCCAAGGCAAGGGCGGCGTCGCAAAATTCTCCCTGCCCGAGCAGAAGACCATGCGTCTGCCCAAGGGGACGCTGTTCCCGACCGAACATACCATCCGCCTGCTGGAGACCGCGCAGAAAGGCGAGCATATGCTGCAGCGGACGCTTTTCGACGGGACCGGGACCGATGGCCCGTTCGACGTCAACGCCATCATCGGCAGACTGTTTCCGGCCGATGCCAACATTTCCCAGGCGGCGGCCGATCCAGCCGTCAATCCGGCCCTGTTGTCGGCCCCGTCCTGGCATATGCAGATGGCTTTTTTCGCGCCCGCGGCCAACGAGCCGACGCCCGACTACGAAGTGGCGTTGCGTTATTATCTGAACGGTGTGGCAGACGAGGTCATTCAATCCTTCGGCAATTTCAGTCTGAAGGGGACGCTGCAAAAACTGGAACCGTTGCCGAAACCGGATTGCTGATGAGCAATGCAGGACTTGGTTCGCGAAGTGATGGATCCGCGGTTGGTCGAACTGCTGGGGATCTGGCGTAAAGCGTTCTATCCACGCGAGACGATCGAGGATCCGGAACGCCTGTTCGACCGGCATATCGACCATCTTCTGGTCATCGACATCGATGGCGACAAGAGCCGCTACGTCCATTACGGACGGGCCTTCACCGAACGCTTCGGCACCGACCTGACCGGCGTGGTCATCGATCTGCTTCCCTCGGAGATTCTGCCGGCCGAACGGCGCGGCATGCTGGCGTTCGAATATACTTATGCGCGCCGCGTGCGGCGTCCCCTTTGGCGGTCCTACACCGCGGAATTCGCCGACGGCAAGACGGAGACCTGGCAGCGCCTGGTGCTGCCGGCGGGAAAGGGGCGGCTGGTGGTCGGCGCCTACGCCGTCGACGTCTCCGCGCCGGCGCGGAGACCGGAAGGGATGGCGGCCGGCGTCGCCCTGTTGCGCCTGCTGATCGAACGGGTTCCGGTCGTGGTCGACGCGCGGGGATCGATCCAGGAACTGGCGCTGTCCCTGGAAGCGTTCAGCGACACCCGCCAGCAGATGGCGGAACTCGAGGAATGGGCCACCCTGGACGCCTTGACCGGCGTCGCCAACCTGCGCCATTTCCATCATCTCGCCGGCTTGGAATTGGACCACGCCTATCGCATGGGCCGATCGGTCTCGGTGCTGGCGCTGGATATCGATCACTTCAAGAGGATCAACGACAACTGGGGGCACGCCACCGGCGACGAAGCTTTGAAGGCATTCGCCATTGCCTGCCGCAAGGCGTTGCGGGAACCGGACATTCTGGGCCGGGTCGGCGGGGAGGAATTCGCCGTGGCCCTGCCGAATACGCGGACCGACGAAGCGCAGATGATTGCGGAACGCCTGCGCCGGCAGGTCGAGGCCGTCTCGGTGCCGCTTTCGCAAGGCGGGGCGGTTTCCTTTACGGTGAGCATCGGGGTCGCCACCTCCATGCCACCGGCGCGGACCCGGGCCCAGCGGCCCAATATCCGCACCTTGCTGGCCCTGGCGGATGCCGCCCTCTATCGTTCGAAGGCGGGCGGCCGCAACTGCGTCAATGTGGCGGCGGATGACGATTTCGCCGCGCTTCCCCAGGCGGCGCCGGTCTGAGAAAGGCCGGTCAATCCTTGGCCGGCAGCCGTTCGAGAAGCGGATCGGTCCAATGGGGCGGCAGCGCCGCCAGCAGCCAGGCGATGGCGGCCATCGGCCAGGGATAGCTCAGCCGGGCCCGGTTGGCGTCGATACCGCGGCGCATCAGCGAGCCGGCCTTTTCCGCCGTCATCAGGAAGGGCATCGGGAAGCGGTTGACGGCGGTCATCGGCGTCCGCACGAATCCGGGACAGATGACCGTGACGCCGATTCCGTCCTTGGCCAAGCCGCCGCGCAGACCCTCGCCCCAGACGCGGACGGCGGCCTTGCTGGCGCAATAGGCCGGCGCGGAGGGGAAGCCGCGGAAGCCGGACAGCGAGGCCATCAGAGCGATCTGGCCCTTTCGGCGCGGTCGCATGGCCTCGATGGCCGGCAGCACGGTATTGACCAGCCCGTCGAGATTGACGGCGAAAATCCGGCGGGTTTGATCGGCCGATTCGCCCCCGCTCCACCCGCTGCCGCCGGAGACGCCGGCATTGGCGATGACGAGATCGAGCGGCGCCGCCCGGTCGGCGGCGGCGATCCATTCCGCCATCAAGGGCCGGTCGGTGACGTCGACGATCGCCGTGGCCGCCTCGGCGCCCCTGGCGCGGCAGAGGGCGGCGATTTCCGACAGGCGGGAAAGATCGCGGCCGGCCAGGAACAGATGGACGCCCCTGGCCGCATAGGCCTGGGCAAGAGCGGCGCCAAGGCCGCTCGAGGCGCCGGTGATCAGAATATTGCGTGCCATCGGGCCAGACTAGCAAGCCGTCCCCTGGCTTGGGAAGGACGGTTGTTGCCACGGGGCGCCCGAGGTATAACCCTGTCTCGCTCGAACTTCGATAAGGATTTGGCCTTGAACGTCAACAGCATGACCGGTTATGCCCGGACGCAAGGACAAGACGACTCCATCGCCTGGATCTGGGAGGTCAAAAGCGTCAACGGCCGCGGTCTGGAAATGCGCGCCCGGCTGCCGGCCGGCTACGATCATCTCGAATTGACGGTCCGCGACGCGGTCCAGAAACGCTTCAAACGCGGCAATCTCACGCTTTCCCTGAACGTCGATCGCGTGAAGCAGGATGCTGCGCTGGCGGTGAACGAAACGGTTCTCGCCCAATATGTGGAAGTCGCCTGCCGATGGCACGAAAAGGTTCCGGGCCTGGCTTTGCCGCGTATCGACGGGCTGCTGGCGCTGAAAGGCGTGCTGGAGGCCGGCGAGGAGGACCTCGCCCCGGAGCTGGCCGAACGCCGGACCACGGCCATGCTGGAGAGCTTTCGGCAGGCGCTCGACGCCATGGCCGCCATGCGGGCCGCCGAAGGCCGGCGTCTGGCCGAGGTCATGAGCGGGCAGTTGGCCGAGATCCTGGGCTTGGTCGGACGCGCCGAATCCCTGGCGAGCTTCGATCCGCAGGCGATCAAGGAGCGGTTGCGTCTGCAGGTCATGGCGCTGCTCGATGCGGTGCCGGCTCTTTCGGAAGAACGGCTGGCCCAGGAGGCCGCCCTGCTGGCCAGCAAGGCCGACGTGCGCGAGGAATTGGACCGTTTGAAATCGCATCTGACCGCGGCGCAGGATATGTTGGCCTCGAGCGATGCGGTTGGCCGCAAGCTGGATTTCCTGTGCCAGGAGTTCAATCGCGAAGCCAATACGCTATGTTCCAAGGCCAATGATATCGAACTGACCCGGATCGGCCTGGCCCTCAAAGCCATCATCGAGCAGTTCCGCGAGCAAGTGCAAAACATCGAATGACGACCGGTGCTCCAATGTCCGATCCTGTCCCATCGACGCCGCCGTCGATCCGGCGCCGCGGTTTGATGCTGGTCCTGTCGTCGCCCTCGGGGGCGGGCAAGACGACCATTTCCCGCGCTCTCCTGGCCGAAGACGGCAATCTCACCATGTCGGTTTCGGCCACCACGCGGACCGCCCGGCCCGGGGAAGTCCACGGCCGGGATTATTTCTTCATCGAACGGTCCCGTTTCGCCGAAATGGTGCAGGGGGGCGAATTGCTGGAGCATGCCCGCGTCTTCGACAATGATTACGGCACCCCGCGGACGCCGGTCGAAACCGCCCTGGCGGCCGGCAAGGACGTGCTGTTCGATATCGATTGGCAGGGCACCCAGCAGATGCGGCAGAATGCCCGGGCCGATCTGGTCAGCATTTTCGTCCTGCCGCCGTCGGTGGAGGAACTGGAAAGGCGGTTGCGCAGCCGTGGGCAGGACAGTATCGAGGTGGTGCAGAAACGCATGGCCAAGGCCGGCGACGAAATGAGCCATTGGCCGGAATACGACTACATCATCGTCAATATCGATCTGGCCAGCAGCGTCGGCGCCGTCGAAGCCATCCTCGCGGCCGAACGCCTGAAACGCGAACGCCAGGTTGGCTTGGCCGACTTCGTCAACGGTCTGCGCGGCGAGGGTTAGGGGCAATACTGCTCATTTAACGATTCTGATAGCCGACGAGATGTCGACCGGCGGCGCAGGTTTGTCGGTACGACGGCGTAGCGGGAAATTGCTCATCTTGCGTTTGACGCCGCGTTTATTGCGACGCTTTGGGCTGGATACGAC
>JAATGN010000290.1 GCA_015654615.1 Rhodospirillales bacterium | reverse complement strand
GTTCGTCTTGTTGATCACATAGACGCGGCCCTTCCGACGGACCACCCGGCAGTTCTTGTCGCGCAGCTTGGCCGACTTCAGGGAGTTGCGAACTTTCATAGCCCTCGTTCCTCGACTCTATGGAGGCGCACGCCGATCACACGGGGGAACCGCGCCGCGCCCTTCCGGAGGCGGCGAACATACGCAACCCCCCGGGTCCTGTCAACGCCCCAATCGACGTTTTTCGCGACAAAACGCGCGCTTAGCGCGTGCTGCCGAACGAGTCGGATCCGAACCGGCCGGCGTTTCCATAACGACCGAAAAGAGGCCGGTTCCCGGTCTGCATCTGGATGCCGTAGGTCACCGACGTTTCGCCGAACCGCATCGTCTTCGAGCCGTTCGGCCCATCGCTGTCGACGTTCGCCCTTTTGTCGGGATCGACGAAACGCGGAGACCCGTCGACTTTGGTGTTGTCGTCGGAAACCGTGTTGAAAGCGGCGGCACTGCCCGTCGTGACAGCGCAGCACGCCAGAAAAGCGACAAGACCGTAGGAAATGACTTTCATGGAAAGACCCTCCAACCACGATCCGACGCTACACCGGAGACCGCGAGCGGACAATGATGAACCGCCGTATCGTCGCCAATTCCCCGGAGCCCATTCCGTCGATGATCGATCCGATCCGGCCCAACCTCTCCCCAGCAAGGGGAGAGGAATAAACCTTGTGAAGCTGTCGATGCCCCGGGAGCCTCTCACCCCGATCGGTCGACGCCGCCGTGACTAGCGTGCCCGCTGACTTTGGCGGCCGGCGACGAAACGCCCTTTTGCACCGGACGCCCCATCGTCCGGGCGATCGCCGGTCGAACCGGACGGGTCGCCATTTGCGCCAGACGCGCCGCTCCCGTGGCCGAGCCCCTCGCCGGTCCCGCCAGAAGCCGGCCGACCCGTTGCGCCGCCCCCACCGACAGCCGCGCGCCGGCCGCGGCCAGCACGGCGACCCCGGCGGTCGCCCCGGTGGAATTGCCGGCCGGGGCACTGGTCAACGATGCGGCCATCCGGGCGGCGCCGCGCACCATGAAGATGGTGATGACGCCGATGGCGAGGATCGCCCAATACGATTGATTGAGAATGCTCAATTTCAGAGTGCCGGCCTCCAACTCGCCGATCAATATCGGCCAATCACCGGCCGAGCGCCCATCGGACGTGGTCATCGACGCATAGACATGGGCCACGCCCTGCGCCGCCAATCCGGCGGCCACCGAGGCGAAAATCAGGGTCAGGGCCGATTGGGCCAGGCCCCACAACGCCCGCCCGGTCATTTTACGGGTGGGTGAAAACAGGCACAAGGCCGCGGCCAGCGGGGCCAGGACCGCGATGATCGCCGCGCGCAGCACGGCATCGAGGAAGAAAAGCGGAAACATCACGAAGCCGAAGGCATAGACCAGCAGCAGCAGCACGCCGGACAGCATCTGCAAAAGCTGTCCCGGCCAGGCCCAGACCTTGATGAAATCCACCCAACTGTGCCACATCGCTCCCTGGGTCATGGCGACGCCGGTCAGCATGCCCCGCGTGAACACGTCCTGCAGGAAGGAAAGCGGGCAACGCATGCTTTCCAGCGCCGCCTTGGCCCCGGCGACGCCGGATCCCACCGGGCCGACCGGACAGGATTGCGTCGACGCCTGCGACAGCAATTGTACGGAGATCCCGGTGCCGAGCGACAGGATCGGCATGAACAGATCGTCCCAGAAGAACCGGCTGCTTTGCAGGAAGCCGAGAATCAGGGCGAAGGCAAGAATTTTCCGCGCCCCCTGGTTCCACAAACGGGCGGGGGCTCCATCGGGTCCGAAGGGAAGGAAAAGGCGGCCGGCCAGGACGAGAATCCACAGCGCCATCAGCAGGCCGAGCAACGCCGCGAGTTGCCCCGCAACGGCATCGAACATCCGTTGCGCGACATCGAGCCCGACCGCGCCGGCCTGCTGAAGCATGTCGCAGGCCCAGCATCCATCGGCCAGGCGGCCGTACAGATCCTGAACGTCCAGGGCGCCGGCCGGTCGCGGCGCCAGCGCGGCGACCAGGGACAGGGCGCGCCTCCACCCCCGCCGCGGCCGCCGCGACACTCAGCTGGCCTCCCCCCCTCCAGCATCGCCGCCGGCGGCGACCCCCGCCACTTTGTTCGCCGTCGCGGCGGAACCGCCCTGGCTTCGGCCCCCGGCCAGCCGCTGGGCGGCGGCGCCGCCCAACTGGGCCGCCCCGCCGACCGCCGCGGCCGCGCCGGCCATCGCGCCCGAAAAGTCGCCCCCGCCGGCGCCGGTGAATTCGCCGGCCATCTTGTTGGCCTGGCGCAGCATGAAGATGAGGATGACCCCGACGCCCAGCAGTTGGTAAAAGGCCATGGTCGTCAAATCGATATGGAACATCGCGCCCTCCTTGGTCTGCTGATTTTCCAGCATCTGGATCAGGGAGCTCCAGTCGCGGGCCCCCGCGGCAAGGCCGTCGACCTTCAGATTGCTGAAGACATAGGCCAGCGTCGCCTTGCCGATGCCGCCGACGATCGAGACGAAGACCAGCGTCAAGGCGGCATGCGCGATTTGCCACAGGGCTTTGTGCGCCAGATTCTTGGTCGGCTCGAACAGGGATGCCGCCAGGGCGATCGGCGCGATGGCCGTCACGATGGTCAGGCGCATCAGCACGTCGATCATGAAAATGGGAAACATCAGAAGGCCGAAGAAATAGACGCCGATCAAAAAGAGGCCGCTGATAATGGCGCCTATCGTCGCCCCGAGATCGGCGCTCTTGATGGCGCCGACGATCTGCGCGACGCCGATCAGCATTCCCTTGCCGAACTGGCTTTGGATCGTCGCCAGCGGACAGTTCATCTGGGCCATGATGGCGACGGCGCCATCGACGCCTTCGCCGCTCCCCGCGCTGTTGCTGCAGTAAGACTGGACGCCCGCCGCGCCCGACCCCGCCGGCCCGGTTTCCGAAGTGCCGCTGGCGATCTCGAAGGCGTCGCTCAAGGTGACGATGGTCTTGGAAAAAGCCATTCCCGAGGACATCACCGGGATGAAGAGATAGCTCCAGAAGGCTTGGCTTCCCTGCAGGAAGACCAGCACCACGGCGAATTGCAGAAGCTTTTTGGCGCCCTTGTTCCAAAGTCCGCCGACCGCGCCGTCCGGTCCGAAAGGCAAGAACATCCTGGCCGCGAAAACCAGGATCCAGATCGCCATCAGCAGACCGAGCAGATTGATCGTCTCGCCGGCCAATGCGGTGAAGGCCTGCTCGGCGAAGGCCAATCCGACCTTGACCATCTGCCCGAGGGCGTCGCAGGACCAACAGCCCGACATCATGCCGGTCGCCCAATCCAGGACGTCCCCGGCCCGCGCCGGCCGCGCCGCGCCGACCATCGCGCCGCCGAACGCCGCGGGCCGGACGAAGGCGTTTCGCCGGTCCATCAGCGCGCCCGATGCCAATAGGCGAATCCGCCGATGGCCAGGCCCCCGAACACCAGCCCCCAAAGAAGGACGTGCCAAACCCGGCTGTTGAACAACAGGCCGTGCCAGACGATCGCATCGATGACGACCAACCCGGCCAATGCGGCGAGAAAAATCCATTGCAGCCGCGCCCGGCCGGGCAGGCCGGGCAAAAGAGCGTCGTCCCGGAAAAGCGGCCCTTGGGGAGAATCGTCCTCCATGGGTCAGGCGCCGAGGATTCGTTCGGCAAAAAGCCGCAGCGATTGCTGGGTCACCAGCACGTCGCACTTGCCGCGCAGCACGGCCACCACCTCGAATTCGCCATGTTCGGAAAGATCCGCCGTGTGGCGGAGGGCCGCCACATGCGGGTCCCCGCTGGCGGCATCATAGGGAAGAACCGCGACGGTGGTTTCCCCGGTGTCGTCATAGCGACCGATGATCGTGTAACAGTCGGAAGCCGTCATGTCATCCCAGTCAGCCAGAGCATCGACCGGACGACATTATCCCAACCAAAATTTCCGCGCTAGACCAAAATATCCATTTTGGATACATTCGTCACATGGACATCAGCGAGGCACCGTTCCGCCGACCGACCCGCCGCCACTGGCTTCCGCGCTTGCTTCGCCGCGCGGCCCTTGGCGCCGCCGTTCTGGGGACCGCCGTCCTGGGGACCGCCGTTCTGGCGCCGCGCGCCGAGGCCGGGGCGACGGCCGTCGATTGGGCCGCCGGATGCCTTCCCTTCATCGCCCCGGCCGAGCGTTATTACCGCCTGCCGCCGGGCCTGCTGGAGGCGATCGCGCTTACCGAAAGCGGCCAGGAGGGCGCCCCCTATCCCTGGGCTCTCAACATTGCCGGCCAGGCGGTGATCGCCCCCACCTATCAGGCCGCGGCCAGCCTGCTGCGCGCCACCGACGGCCGGCCGCGCCGCGATGTCGCCATCGGCTGCATGCAGATCCACATGCAATATCATCTCGATCGTTTCGTCGAACCGGAATGGGCGCTGCATCCCCGCTACAATGTCTGGTATGCGGCGCTCTATCTCGACCAGCTGCGTCGCCAATATGGAGACATGATTTCGGCGATCGCCCATTACCACGGATCCGCCCCGGCGGCGCAACGGGATTACCTGTGCCGGGTCGCCGCCCATCTCGCCAGCACCGGGCCGGCGACACGCGAGGCATTGGGCCTGAACACCTGCGGGCAGGTCGCTGTGGCAGGACACGGCGACAGTCCGGCCGGCGCCCAAAGGCGCGCGCGGACGGCCCTGATGGCGGCACGGCGGGTCGGCCGCATCATCGTCCTCGGGGCCGATCGCCCCCAGGACTTGCGATGACGCCGCCGCGCCCGCCGGCGGAAAAGGCGGGCGCGGAGGCCCGCCCCACTGCTTTGAGGGCCTGTTGATGAATAACGGCTTCGTTTTCTTCTTCGTCATTGCGAGCCGTTGGCGAAGCAATGACGCCGTTATTTCTGAACGCACCCCGAGTGGCGGTTATTCCGGCCCAGACCCTTAAGCCGGAGAGATAATGTCGTCGGCGCGGCCGTCCGGCAGCTCCCCGACATAGATGCCAAGGCCGCGCGCCGTGTGAACGATCGGACCGGAGGGATCGACGCAGCGGGCTCCGCCGACCACCTTGGCGATCGGCACGTCGACGACTCCGCGATCCTGCCAGGCCACCATCCGGCTGAACCGGCCCTTCGCCACCAGATCGACCGCATGCACCCCGAAGGTCGAGGCCAGCAGACGATCCCGCATCGAAGGCTGCCCGCCCCGCTGCACATGGCCGAGAACGGTCACCCGCACCTCGGCCTTGACCTGCTCGGCGATACGGTCCGACAGATAATGCCCGATACCGCCATAACGCGCCTGATTGCCGCCCCAGGCCACCGTCAAGGGGACGCCGTCTTCCGTTTTGCAGCCTTCGGCGACGACCACCAGGGCATGACTGCGGCCTTCGCGGGCGACATCCTGGATCCTCTTGACGATGCCGGTCAGGCTGTAGGGAATTTCCGGGATCAGAATGATGTCGGCGCCGCCGGCGATTCCTCCGGAGAGCGCGATATGGCCGGCGTCGCGGCCCATCACTTCCAGGATCATCACGCGGTGATGGCTGGCCGCCGTCGGCTGCAGCCGGTCGAGGGCGTCGACCACCACATTGACCGCGGTCGAGAAGCCGATGGCGAATTCGGTCTGATGGACATCGTTGTCGATCGTCTTCGGAATGCCCACCATCGGCAAACCGCCCTGCTTGCAAAGCTTGTCGATGATCTTGAGGGAGCCGTCGCCGCCGATGACGATCAGGGCGTCGAGGCCCAGCATGTGAAAACCTTCGACGAAATCGCCGGACCGATCCTTGAGGGAACCATCCGGCATCGGAAAGGCGAAGGGGTCTCCCTTGTTGGTGGTTCCCAGCATGGTGCCGCCCATCCGCAGCAGATCGCCGTTGAACAGCTCCAGGGTCAATTCCTGGCATTCGATCGGACGGTTCATCAGCCCGAGCGTACCGTCCTTGATGCCGTGCACCGTCCAGCCGTAGCTATAGATCGCACGGTGGACGACCGCGCGGATCGCCGCGTTCAATCCGGCGCAATCCCCGCCGCTGGTCAGAATTCCCAGCCGATGAACCTTTGACATGGACACACCCTATCGGTTCTGTTTGAACGTCCAAACATGGCATACCGTTTTCGACTTCGTTCTGCTAGTGTCAATCCCGCATTCGACAGGCAGCGGAAATGATCGACGAGAATACGGAAGAATTAAGGCGCCGATTGGAGGATCTGCGAACGGAGCATCGCGACCTCGACGATATCATCCTGCGTCTCTCGGCGGATGTGGCGATCAACCAATTGCAGATTGGACGCCTGAAGAAGCGGAAGCTTTCTTTGAAAGACCAAATCGCCCGGCTGGAAAACGCCCTGGTGCCGGACATCATCGCCTGACGCATGGGTCACGCGCCGGACGGGGCTGCCTCATCCGATCCGGACGGAGTTTCATCTTCGACGATCGTGCCGTCCGGGTGGGCGACGCCACGGCGAACCGCGTCGGCCAGACCGAGGGTTTCTTCGGCCGAGCGGTCGGGGCGGAAATGCGCCAGGCCGAAGCCGACGGTGAAAAGAAAGCGGTTGTCCTGCCAGACGAAGGGCCGTTCGGCCAGACGGCCGGCCAGCGATCGCGCCTTCTCCATGGCGGCGGCCGGTTCGGCCAGGGCCAGGGCGACCGCGAAATCGCTTCCGTCGAGATAGCCGATGAGATCCGTCTGGCGGAATTCGGAGCGCATCATCTGCGCCACATGCGTCAAGGCCGCGTCGCCGGCGGCAAGGCCGTGCAGCAGGCGCATCCGTCCGATCCCGCCGACATGCAGGTAAAGAAGCGAACCGGGAACCTCGGCTTGCTCGGAGGCGACCAGCAACTGGCCCAGCGCCCGCATCAAGGCGCGGCGGTTCAATACCGGCAGAATGGGGTGCCGGTCGGCTTCTTCGCCCAGGAAATTTTCGTAATGGCGGGCCAGATCGACCTCATGGCGCAGGCGCTCGATCTCCTCGACCAAGGCGGCGATGGATCGTTCTACTCCCAACGGGAACATTCCGTCGGAACCGCCGAGGATCGTCGTGACGTCATTGACGGTTCGCCTGGCCGGGGCCGGCGGCAGGAAACGCCGCCGCGTCAGATGCTCCCCCTGCCGGCTGTCGGAATTGCTCCGCTCCATCGCGGTTACGGCCGTCGCACCGATGTCGTCCATCTGGGCCATGCATCTCTCGGGCAACTCGAAAGAATTTGCAGTCTATCGCGCAAAAGTTAACGTTTCTTTAGAGCGGCCATTGAGGCCGCGGCCAAGCGCGCGGAGGCGCGCGCCCGGCGAGGGACATCAAGAAAAGCCAGAGCGTGATGCCGATTTAAGGCATCGCGCACTAGAACGGCGTTCACTTGCGTTCGACCGGGCGGCTCCTATAATGCCGCCTTTCCCGCATGCCTCGAGGAACCGATGGAAATGGCACAGGCTGTGGTCGGCATCATCATGGGAAGCCAGTCGGACTGGCCGACGATGCGGCACGCCGCCGAAACGCTGGATGCCCTGGACGTCGCCTTCGAGACGCGCATCGTCTCGGCGCACCGAACCCCCCAACGCCTCTACGATTATGCGGCGGGCGCCCGCGGCCGCGGGATCAAGGTGATCATCGCCGGGGCCGGCGGCGCCGCCCATCTGCCCGGCATGGCGGCGGCCATGACGCCGCTGCCCGTGTTCGGCGTGCCGATCGAAAGCAAGGCGCTGAAGGGCCTGGACAGCCTGCTGTCGATCGTGCAGATGCCGGGCGGCGTTCCGGTGGGAACGCTGGCCATCGGCAAATCAGGCGCCATCAATGCCGGATTGCTGGCCGTTTCGGTCCTGGCCTTGAGCGATCCGGCCCTTGCCGAACGCCTGGACGCCTGGCGGGCCCGGCAGACCGCGACCGTGGCCGAAATCCCCAGCGACGACGAGTCTCATGTCGGTTGACCGTTCGGTGGTTTCTCCCGGTGCGACCATCGGCATCATCGGCGGCGGCCAACTCGGCCGGATGACCGCCATGGCGGCCGCCCGCCTCGGCTACCGCTGCCATGTCTATTGTCCGGAAGCCGACTGCCCGGCCTCCCAGGTGGCGGCGGCGACCGTCGCCGCCTACGAAGACCATCGGGCCCTGGCCCGCTTCGCCAACCGCGTCGATGTGGTGACCTTCGAATTCGAAAACATTCCGGCCGAAAGCGTCCGCGTTCTTTCGCGGCACGTGACGGTCCGGCCAGGCTGGCACGTATTGGAAACCGCGCAGGACCGCCTGATCGAGAAGCCCTTCTTCAATTCCATCGACGTCGCCACCGCCGCCTGGCGGCCGGTCCTCAGCCGCTCCGACCTCGAGAGCGCGGTGGCCGAACTGGGGCGTCCCTCGGTTCTGAAGACGGCGCGTTTCGGCTATGACGGCAAGGGGCAGGTGAAAATCGAGGACGCCACCTCGCTCGACGACGCCTGGAGCGAAATGAAGGATGCTCCGGCCATTTTGGAAAGCTTCGTCGATTTCGAGCGTGAGGTTTCGGTCATCGTCGGCCGCGGCGTCGACGGCGCGGCCAGCTGCTTCGATGTCGTGGAGAATCGCCATCGCCACCATATTCTGGACCAGACCATCGCACCGGCGCCGATAACGCCGGCCCTGGCCCGGCGCGCCGAGGAAATCGCGCTGCGCACCGCCGAGACGCTGGGGTTGGTCGGTCTCCTGGCGGTCGAATTGTTCGTCACCCGCGACGGCCGATTGCTGGCCAACGAAATGGCGCCGCGGCCGCACAATTCGGGCCATTGGACCATCGACGCCTGCATGACCGATCAGTTCGAACAACTGGTGCGCGCGGTCTGTGGATTGCCGCTGGGCAGCACCCGGCGCCATTCCGATGCGGTGATGACCAATCTGATCGGCGATGACGCCAACCAGTGGTTGAACATTCTGCGACAAGCGGACGCCCGATTGCACCTTTATGGCAAGACCGAGGCGCGGCCGGGCCGCAAAATGGGCCATGTCACGCGACTGATCCCCCGAAAACCCGAGGTGATTGGAGAAAACTGAAAGTTTCGTGGAAAATCCCACATGGATTACAATTCTTTCATTGACGCCCGCTGGGGTTTGCGAGGATTTTGTGCCCTCGCCCTTCGGTAGGCTCCAAATTGGGTCATGTCATTGGAACAATGGATCGTCGATTTCGCCAATAATTATGGCCCCCTGATCTACCTCGTGATTCTCGTCTGGACATTTCTCGAGGGAGAAACGGTCGTCCTCGTCACGGGTGCGTTGATCTCGGGCGGCGCCGTGCATCTGAACGTCTGGTTGCTGGCTCTGTTTGCCTTCCTGGGAAGCTTCGGCGGCGACCAAGCCTGGTTCTACATCGGGCGCACCTACGGCACCCCCCTGCTCAAACGCTGGCCGACCATGGCGCGCAAGGTCGAATTTGCCTTCACCCTGCTGCGTCGGCAGGAAAACCTGTTCATCCTCTCCTTCCGCTTCATCTATGGGCTGCGCAACATCAGCCCCTTCATCATCGGGATGACCGGGGTGTCGCGGACCAAATTCTTCACGCTCAATCTGATCGCCGCCGTGGTCTGGGCCAATACCTTCGCCTGGGGCGGCTACAGCCTGGGCAAGGTTCTGGAAACCTATCTCGGGGAATCGTCGCAGGCGGTTCTCGCCGTCCTGGTGGTCGTCATCCTGTGCGTCACCGTGATCAACTGGCTGCGCCAGCGCCGCAAAAACCTGGCGGCCGATGCCGCCGCCGCCTTGGCCGAACGGGAAGCCGCGGACGGCAAATAAGCCCTCTGGCCGCCGTGGTCCCTATGCCCGGCGAATTCCGAAGCGGCGTTTCGCTCCCGCCCTGGTCAGCAGCAGCTGCAGCGGATTGGGCAATTGGCCGACCTTCTTCTCCACGCTGGTCCGCAATTGGGTGAATTTCAGCGCATCCGCCAGACGGCGATCGAGAAACGACCAGCTGTCGGCAAATCCCTCCGACTCATCTTGCAGCCAATAAAGCAGGGTCGCCGTATAGACGGCGGCCAGCGTGGCGCGCTTGGTGTAATAGCTGAAGTCGGCCGCCGCGTCGCCGGCGGCATACCAAACGGTGTCGGCGGTCCGCCACCCCGACCGGACGGCGACCCGCCCATGGGTCGGCAGGGTGAGAAAGGTCACGGCGCGACGCACCGATTCCCGCTGATCGGCCCAGGCGTCGATGCGGTGGCGGATCAGCCAGCGGATTCGTTCCGAACGCCGCATCCCTCCCAAATCCACCGCTTCCGCCGTCATGACCAGGCGGCGGTCGGCCAAATCGGTAAAATGATCGATGGCCTCCAACGGCCCGCCGGGAAACAGCCGTTCGCAGATCGTCGGGTCCAACCCTTCGTCCCTGGCCGCCGCCTGCAAGGCATGCGGGCTCCAACCGTCGAAAGGCACGTGGTCCAACGTGGCCAACACCAGCCGATCGCGAAGCTCCTGCCATTTTTCCGTGGTATTCATCTGTTTTCTCCAACGCTTCCGGACGGCTCCGCCGTTTCATCGATCGCGGACGACTCTCCCGTCGCGGCCTCTTTTTGCGCCGCCGCGATCTGCCTTCGAAGCTCGTCGGCAAAGGCGAGGCTGGCCATGTCGCGCATGCGCGACACATAGAGGCGTCCCCAAAGATGGTCGCATTCGTGCTGGACGACGCGCGCGTGAAATCCGGACGCCTCGCGTTCGACCGGCTTGCCGTCGAGACCGAGGCCGCGGTAGCCGATCCGGCGCCAGCGCGGCACGCGGCCGGTCAGCCCCGGAACCGACAGGCAGCCTTCATAGGCTTCCTCCATGATATCGTCCATCGGCTCGATCACCGGATTGATCAGGACGGTCGAGGGCAGGCCGACGCCGTCGGAGGCCCGTTCCGGCGGAACGGAGAAGATGACCAGTTGCAGGCCGCGCATGACTTGCGGGGCGGCCAGCCCCACGCCGCCGGCCGCCACCATGGTGTCCATCATGTCGGCGACCAGCGCCGCGACGGCCGGATCGCCCGGGTCTTCCACCGGTGCGGCCTGTTGTGCCAGAATGGGATTGCCCATCAGGGCGATATCGAGAATTGCCATGCCGACAATATGGGCGGACGCGTCTTTCCGGTAAAGCCCCGCCCGCGCCGCATGGGGTGCAATCTTTGGCGAACGGGGGCGATACCGCCGAATTCACCAGTTCGCGCTTTCCAATCCCATCGGCTTATGTTATGTAACCACCTCTTTTGGACGACAGAGTGTCGTTCGACCCGGATTTATGCCTGGGACGGCGCGAGCCGTCCCTCGTGTTTTAGATCAAAGCTTAGAGGAGCGGTGGCGCAACGTGCAGGTTCTCGTTCGTGACAATAACGTCGATCAAGCCCTGAAGGCCCTCAAGAAAAAGATGCAACGCGAGGGCGTCTTCCGCGAAATGAAATTGCGGCGCAACTACGAGAAGCCCTCGGAGAAGCGTGCGCGCGAGAAGGCCGAGGCCGTTCGACGGGCTCGCAAGCTGGAACGCAAGCGTCTCGAGCGCGAAGGCTTCTAAAGCCTGCTGCCTTGGGATTGCCGAAGAAAAGGCGCCGTACCCTCTTGGGGTGACGGCGCCTTTGGTGTTTGGTCCATTCCCCAAGCGGCTCGATTGCGGAAATGCCCGGCAGACCTATTTCTTTATCAAGGTGGTCCCCTCGATCGTCCGATCCGGATCCATCAGAAGAGGTAGACATGACCGAGTTCTTCCGTCATCGCCATCTGCGGTTTTTCGGCATCGCCGCGTTGCGCCGTCTCGGCCTCGCCTTGCTGCTGAGCCTGGCCGCCCCCCTTCTGCTTTCCTCGCCGGCGCTGGCGCAGCATCATGGCGGCGGCGGACATGGAGGAGGACACGGCGGCGGACACGCCTGGCATGGGGGTGGACACGCCTGGCACGGCGGCGGCTGGCATTGGGGACTCGGCCTCGGCTGGGCGCCCTATTGGGGTGCGCCCTATGGCTGGGGATGGCCTTACGGGATTTACGACGATCCGCCGCCGGTGACCTATGTCTATCCGCCGGCCACCGTTCTCCAGCAACCCGCCGCGCCCCCGGCCCAGACCGGTTCCTGGTATTACTGCGACAATCCGCGCGGCTATTACCCCTATGTCCGGAGCTGCGGCAGCGCCTGGCGGCCGGTTCCGGTCGCGCCGACCTCCGCGCCGCCGCAATAAGGGCCTGTCGATAAAGAGGACCCGATACAGGGACGCCCCCCGAAACGGCGTTACCTGGCCAGGATCCGCGCCCCCCATCCGAAATGCCAGGCCGCGGCGACCGCCAGCCCGACGACGAGGACCAGGACCAGCAGGACGGCATAGGCCCCCCAGGGCGTTCTCTTCTCGGCATAGGGATCGGCCAGCGAACGTTCGGCCCCTTCGGGCAGGCGTGCCACGGAGGTCAACGATCCGCCAAAGGGAATATTGACGCGCACCCGCGCGTTCACGGCCCAGCCGGTGGCATCCAGGATGGGAGCCAGGTTGCGCTGCCGGAGCTTCATATAGGCGATGACGATCGAAGGCCCCGACACCACCAGGACCAGCCCGGCCAGCGCCAAGGGCATCTGCCACCAAGCCAGCCTGAAAAAGCCGGTCACCACGGTGGCCAACGCGGTGCCGATGGCCCCCAGAGCCAGTCCGATGGCGGCAAAAATGCCGGCGAAGCGGCCGACGTCGAAGGCCGGTGCGGGCACCACCGTCGCCCCGGCAGCGGGGGCGGCGGGAGGAGGGGCGAGAGGGGAGGCCGGTACGGGCGGGACGGCGGTTTGAACCACCTGGACGGGTGCCTGGGCGGCATGGACGGCGGCGACCTTCTCGACCTGGTCGTTGATCAGCTTGGCCAGCTGTTTATAGGGTGACCAGAAAGCCTGGCGCATGCTGATGGGATGTTCCACCAGCTTGACGATGGTGGCGTCCCAGTCGCCGCCGTCCCGATCGTAGAACACACCATTGCGCCCCACCATCAACTGGTCGGAGTCACCGGCGGTGAAGGCCGCGGCAATGGTCATCTGTTCGCCGCTGCCTTTGCGGAAGCAATCGCAATAAACAAGATAAATGCGGGACAAGGTCGCCAGGACGGCATGGCGCGAGGGATCCTCGACACGAACGCACAGATCGGCGCTGCGGCCGTCGAGGTAAAGCGTGCCGGCCAGAAAGACCGCACTGTCCTTGCGGGCGTAAAAGTCCCGAAACGAGACGAAATTATTGACCAGGCGATACAGCCCGAGACGCAGGCGAATCAGGCGTTCCACCGCGTCGATCGCCGCGGCTTCGCCTTCCAGGGCCTTGTCCTCGGCCACCAGCGCATCGAGAACGGGCTTGGCGGCGGCGGCGCGGATGGCCAGAACGCGCGCGTCGCCCAGAGCGACGACCGGTGAGGCCGGCCGCGCGGCGATCCAATCCAGGCGCGGGGCATAGCGGGCACGGATGCCGTCCCATTCCTCGGCGGTCAGCTGGTCGCATTCGCCCAGCAACGGCAGCACGACGTCCCGCTTGAAAGCGGCCAGGGCCTCGGCCCAGGCCGGATTGACGCCGGTCGTCAGGGGAAGCGCGCCGTCGGCGGTCACCTTCGCCAGCGGCAGCGGCGCCAGCAACGCCAGACTGTCGGCCACCCCCTTGCCGGCCAGCTGCTCGAAAAAATCGGGGTCCGGATTGACCGTCAAGACCGCGTCGCCGCTATAGGCGGCAAGGCGGCAACGCAGGAAAAATCCCTCTATTTTCTCGCGCACCGCCGCCAGGGTCGTGGCGGCGGCCGTGGTTCCTTCCAGCCCCGTCTCCCGATCGAGCCAGGCCGCGTATAAATCGATCCCGGCATAAAAAGCATCGATTTTTTCCTGATCGATGCCCGGCGCGCCGGAACGGTCGGTCGCGCCGCCCAGGCAGACGATAATGTCTTCGATCAGCCGGCGCGTGGCGTCGTCGCGGGCGGCGGCGACCGGCACCACGCCGTCGCCATTGAAATGGGTGGCCGCGAAGATGCGCTCGGTGTCCAGGGTATCGGCCAATACAATGGTTTCAGCCTCCGGACGGCCGAGATTGGTGACGATGCGCCGGGCCGAGGCGAGCACGCGGGCCCCTTCCGCGGTGGTTTCATCGATCGCCGACAGCCGCAGTTCCTCGCCGTCACGGACCAACTCCTCGGGATCCTTGAGGACGCTCTTCAGCCAGCGCACCTCGGCCAGCACGTCGGCGGCCCGCACGCGGCCGTCATGATCCCGGTCCAGCATCCGCAGGGTCTTGTGGTCGAAATGGATGCCCCCCACCGGACAGGCGAGCGCCACCCAAAGCTTCTGGTCCAATTGGTCCAGGGCCAGGATATCGTCGCCACGTTCAATCCGGACCTGATCGAAGCCGCCCGCTCGAAAAAAGCGCCAATGATGCGCACTCATTCTCGCCTCCCCCTGCCGAAAATCGTTCAACGGCCAAACAGACCCCTGGGATCGAAGGGCAACGAACCGCCTTTGCCGGGTTGCCCCAGGGCTTTCCCCAAAGCGTCCCTCGCCGCCTTCTCGGCACCGCTTTTGAGCATGCCCTTGAGGTCGGGACGATACGTGGGATTGTCCCACGGCCCCTCGACGACCACCGGCACCGTCAAGTCGCCGATATCGAGCTTGCCGCCCTGGCCGGCGGCGCCGGCCGCCAGTTTGGGCGTGAGCCGATAATCGACGCTCCGCTTCGGCAGATCGATGGTGCCGGCTCCCCCCACCTGCAGAACGGGTGTTTTCAAGACCATATCTTGGTTGGAGACCGTCCCGGCCGCCATGGTAAAGGTGCCCGACAGTTTGGCGAAGTCGGTCTTCTGGGCGCCGCCCGTGTTGGTAAAGGCGGTCGAGACATTCTTCAGCATGCTGGCCAGATCGATGCCTTTGATCGCCCCGTTCAGAAAGCCGACGCTGCCCTTGCCGCCCAGCGACGAGACGATCTGGCGTTGGCTGGCGCCATGTCCGACGATCTGCAGGTCGAAATTACCCGTCCCCTCGATACGGTCGAACCCCATGGCGTCGGCCAGGAAAGGCTCCGCCTGGATCCCCTTCAGCGCGAAGACGCCGTCCAGCGCGACGCCGGGCGGGGTTCCGTCGATGGTGACATGCCCCTTGCCGCCGCCGTTGTAGAGAGCCAGCTCGCCAAGGTCGGCCGCCAATTTTCCATCATGGAGGGCGATGACGAGATGGGTCTTTCCCAATTGGATCTTGTGCAGCTTGATGGCGCCGACGTTCAAGTTCAGATCGGCCTCCACCGCCTGAAGAGCGGACGCGTCGATGGGATCGTCGCTCCAATCCTGTTTCCCGTTGGCGGTGGACTTGGCCGCGATGGCCGGTTTGTCGTCATTGGCCCGGCCCCCGCCCGGCGCTTCGGACGGCAGATAGGGATTGAGGTCGAGGGTCTCGATATCGAGGGCCGCCTTGACCTGCGGTTTCGCGCCACCAGTATCGATCGAGACGTCGCCAGCCGCCTTGAGACTGTCCAGCGTCAACACGGCCTGCGTGACGGCGACGTGGCGGTCCCCGGCCGCCAGCTTTCCTTTGAGAGAGAGCGGACCGAGACCGCCGCCCGGCATATCGAGCGGCTTTCCGGCCCACGCGGCCAGCCCCCTTACCGACGGAACGGAAAGGTCGACCGTCCCCGTCACGGCCTTGCCGGCCCCATCGACGTCGCCGGACAGGGACAGTTTGACCGGCTCGGAGGAGATGGTCACGGCGACGGGAGCGGTTCCCCGCCCCTCGAACAGGACGCGCGGCTTGCCGAGGTCGAGCCCCAGCGTCATGACTTGACCGCGCCAGGTAAAACCGCCCTTCGCCGACAATGGCTGATCGAGACTGGTCAGCGATACCCGCAGATCGATGGCGTCCACCGTCTCGCTGTTGCCGGCCTTGTCGTCGACGTAGAGCAGCTTGCCGTTGACGATCCGGACGTCGCCCAAATGGAGGTCGGAGAGTTGAGCGCCGCCGGTCTTGGCATTGGCATTGGCATCCGCGGCCGGCCGGTCCACGGCGGGCGGGCCGAACGCCCAATCGGCCCGGCCCTCGCTGTCGACTTCCAGCGAAATCACCGGATCGACCAGCACGAAGCTGTCGACCTCCAGCCGCCCCGACAACAGCGGCAGCAGCTTCAATTTGACGGTCAGCGCCCCCAGCCGCAGCAGCTCCTTGGCGCGAAACCCGCCGGGATTGGCCAGGCCGACGTTGGCGACCTCGACGGACAGCGACGGGAAGACCGACACCGAGACCTTCCCCTCGACCGACAGGTCGCGGCCGGTCGCGGTTTTCACCTGCTCCGTCACCTGGGTCTTGATCTTGTCGGCTGGAATCAGCAAGGGCAGCGCCACCAGCCCGGCGATCACCAGGACGAGCACCGAAGCGACAACAATCAAAGGCTTTTTCATCTTCATGGACGATAGCTCCCTTGAGCGAGCAAATGCCCCATCACCCTACTATCGTACTCGAACTGGCCCGGAACCCCGCCTCAATACATACGGCCGACTGTGACCAAAACGGGGCGAACCGCGCGCTCGCCCCGTTGTTTTTCCGTGCGCCGAAAAAACTTCAGCCGAGGGCGCTGACGATCTCTTCGGTGACCTTCTTGGCATCGCCGAACAGCATCATGGTGTTCGGACGGAAGAACAGCTCGTTGTCGACGCCGGCATAACCGGAGGCCATCGAACGCTTGATGAACAGCACGGTCTTGGCCTTCTCGACGTCGAGGATCGGCATGCCGAAGATCGGGCTGGACGGATCGGTCTTGGCGGCCGGATTGGTCACGTCATTGGCCCCGATGACGAAGGCGACGTCTGCGGTGCCGAACTCCTGATTGATCTCCTCCAGTTCCAACACCTCGTCATAGGGCACATTGGCTTCGGGCAGCAGAACGTTCATATGGCCCGGCATGCGTCCGGCC
>JAATGN010000335.1 GCA_015654615.1 Rhodospirillales bacterium | reverse complement strand
GCCACCGTGAAGTCCTGGCTGGCCAGATGCACCACCTTGCCGTCCACCTTGGCGCAACCGGTCACCACGCCGTCGGCCGGAAGCTCTTTTTCCTCCATGCCGAAATAGGTGCAGCGATGCTGGGCAAACAGGCCGATTTCCTGAAAAGTGCCGTCATCGACCAGCTTGGCGACACGCTCGCGCGCCGTCAGCTTGCCGTTGGCATGCTGCTTATCGATGCTGGCCTGTCCCCCGCCCAGCTCGAGCTTCGCCCGCTTGGCGCGAAGATCGTCGATCTTCGCGTCGATGGTCTTATGCAGCGGGGTCTTGAATTCCTTGGACATCGACATACCCTTCCTTCCATCCGATCACGGCGCCGAACCCCGGTCAGGCTCCAGGCGCGACGGTGACTTTGTGTTCTTTGCCATAGAGGGACACCACATAGGTCACCGGCGATTTCAGCCCGCCGTTGCCATTGGCGCCGTTGTCGGCCGTGGCTTCGGGTTTCGCCGCCGGCGGCGGCGCAGCATCCTTCTTGACCGGATCCTTGCCCAGGTTTTTCGGGCCCTCCGGCCGGCTCTTGAAGAATTTCGCCGCCACCTGCGGGAACATGGCGTAGGTCAGCACGTCCTCGTCGCTGCCGTTGCAATTCTCCACCGCCAGCGCCTCGGCGCGCAGATGCTCCCACTCCGGCTTCAGCAGATCGGCCGGCCGGCCGGTGATCACCGGCTTCTTGGCCTGGGCCTGGGCCTTTTCCAGGATCTCGGGATCCTTCTTGCCCAAGGTGCTGCCGTAATAGCCGAGCATCAAATCGGCGAATTCGCCGGTCATCGCCTTGTAGCGGCCCATCAGCACGTTGAACACCGCCTGGGTGCCGACGATCTGACTCGAAGGCGTCACCAGCGGGGGAAAGCCGCAGTCGGCCCGCACCTTCGGCACCTCCAGCAGCACGTCCTGCAGCCGGTCGCCGGCGCTTTGGCCTTTCAGCTGGCTTTCCATGTTGGAAATCATGCCGCCGGGGATCTGGCTCTTGAAGATCTCGGTGTCGACCCCGGTGAAGTCGCTCATGAATTCACGATAGCGCGGGCGGATCTTGGCGAAATAGTCCTTCACCTTGAGCAGCCGGGCCTTGTCGAGGCGGGTCTCGAAACCCGTATCGGTCAGCATCTCGACCACGGCCTCGGTCGGATTGTGGCCCGACCCCAGGGCCAGCGAGCTGATCGAGGTGTCGACGATGTCGCATCCGGCCTCGATGGCCTTCATCAGCGAGACCAGGGTGACGCCGGTGGTCGAATGCACATGCAGATGGACCAGGGTATCCTCGCCGCACTTCTTCTTGATGCCCTTGACCAGGTCGTAGGCCTGCTGGGGCTTGAGAAGGGCGGCCATATCCTTGAGACAGATCGAATCGGCGCCCATCTCCTTGAGATGCTGGGCCATTTCGACGAAAGCCTCGGTGGTGTGCACCGGGCTGACCGTGTAGCAGATCGTGCCTTGCGCATGCTTGCCGGTCTTCTTGACGGCGGTGATCGCCGTCTTCAGATTGCGCAGATCGTTCAAGGCGTCGAACACCCGGAAGACGTCCATGCCGTTCTCGGCCGCCTTGTCGACGAAACGCTCGACCACGCCGTCTTCGTAATGGCGGTAGCCGAGCAGATTCTGGCCGCGCAGCAGCATCTGCAGCCTGGTCTTGGGGAGCAATTTGCGGAAGGTCCGCAACCGTTCCCACGGATCCTCGTTGAGGAAACGGATGCAGGAGTCGAAGGTGGCCCCGCCCCAGCACTCCAGCGACCAATAGCCGGCATTGTCCAGGTCCTCGCAGGCCGGGATCATGTCTTCCATGGCCATGCGGGTGGCCAACAGGCTTTGGTGCGCATCCCTCAAGATCACATCAGTGATTTCCACTACGCGTCCCATGTGCGATTTCCTCTTGGGTGTGATGACTTAGGCTCGCGAAATCCGTTTACGATCGGGCGTCGGGCAGACATGGCCGGAGTCGGTCTCACCGCTCAGCCTACCCTGCCCGGGGAACGCCGTACAGAGTCCCGCGATGTTGCGGTTGAAGAGCGGAGTTGGAAATCCAATCTGGACCCGTTCGCGGCCTTCCCGGCTTGTCGGCAAAAGATTGGGTATTGGAGAGATCATCTCCTGGTCCGTCGCTATCCGCATGACCCTTGCCATCCTTAAGACGCCCACAAGGTGAACCTTCCGGAAAGGAAAGTCCACAAAGAAAATAGGTGTTTAAGACGGTCGGATATTTTTTAGGCGCGAAGGCAGGCTTTCCGGGCGCCTCGGGCTGGGTCCGTCCCCCCGGGACGGGTGGGAGGGCTCGCCGAGATAAAGGTATTTTATCCTATAAATGTCGCCGACGAGGCTTTCCCCGGTCATGCGACCGTCATGCCCAGGCACTTCATCCTGGCAATAGGAATGACGATCCAGCCATTTTCCGACCCCGGGGATCCGCCCGCCTCATCACGGCGAGGCCGGGGACAACGCCGCGACGGGAATTTCGGACAGATGAAAAACCGCGGGCGTCCCGGGGCCGGCCCGCAACGCCGCGGCGAGGCGGCAACCGGCGACGCGGGAGGAATGAAAAGACCAGTCCTGCTCGCCGCTTCCATCCGGTCCCGCTGTCCGCAGGCGTGGCGGATCGAGGGCGAAGGCGAAGGCCGGCAAGTCGGCCGACAGCCCCTGCCCGGTGGCCTTGACCGCCGCTTCCTTCAGCGTCCACAGCGTGAAGAAGACGTCGTCCCACCGATCCCCGCCCGCCGCCTGCAGCAGCGCCTTTTCCTCCGGCGCGAAAACCAGGCCGGCGACATCCTGGTGGCCGCGCGTCCCGGCGATCGTCTCGACGTCGACGCCAAGCGGTCCGGCCCGGCTGATCGCCACGGCGGTCAGCCGCCGGGTGTGCGAAAGATTGAAATGCAGCGGGGGCAAATGCGCCCCGTCCAGGACCGGCTTGCCTCCCGGCATCTGGCGAAACCGCCAGGAATGCGGGCCGCCGACCCGATCGAGCCCGGCGCGCAGCAAGCCATGGGCGACGGCGAAGGCGGCGCGGTCCTGGGCGAAATGGAAGCGGGCCGCCCGGAGCCGATCGGCCGCGTCAAGATGGGAAAGAATGTCCGAGACGTCGAGGTCCGTGGGCACCGCGGTCCAGAAGACGAAGACGTCTTCCGGCGGGACGGCGCTCTTCTCATGGGGTGCGGACATGTCCTCATTTCCTGACGAGATTCCCGGCGGGCCGACCGAAACGGCTGGATCGGCCAAGTGTCCGCCATCCGTTTCATCCGGGCAACCAAAAGAAGACCGTGGCCGGAGCGGGCCGTCCGGCCGGTATTTTTCCGTGGATAAAGACCAATCCGGGCTTGCCGATCGCCCTCATCTGCTTTCTTCTCGGAGACATGCCGATACGCCCCGATCCGAAGACATCCCCCATTCCCTCGCCCGCGACCTTCGGCTCGGCGGCGCCCGAACCGGTGGCGGCCGTCGTGCTGGCCGGAGGATTGTCGCGGCGCATGGGGGGCGGCGACAAGATGCTCCTCGAAGTCGGGGGACGAACCCTGCTGCAGCGGGTCATCGACCGGACGCGGCCGCAAGTCTGCGCCATGCTGCTCAATGTCAACGGCGATCCGGCCCGCTTCTCCGCCTTCGGTCTGCCGACCCGTTCCGACGCCGTCGCCGGTTATGCCGGGCCGCTGGCCGGAATCCTCACCGGGCTGGAATGGCTGCGAGACACCATGCCGGGGGTCCGCTGGCTGGTCAGCCTGGCTTCGGACACGCCGATGCTGCCCGAAGACCTCGTCGCCGGACTGCTCGCCGCCGTCACCCGCGAACAGGCCGACATCGGCTGCGCCCAGTCGGGAGACGTCCTGCATCCGGTGTTCGGTCTGTGGCCGGTGCGTCTGGCCGCCGACCTGCGCCATGCCCTGGTCGTCGAGGACGTCCGGAAAGTCGGCCTGTGGATGAGGCGCTACAAGGTGGCGCAGGTCTCCTGGCCGGTCGGCGCCGTCGATCCCTTCTTCAACATCAACACGCCGGAAGACATCGCCCGCTTCGGGACGCTCGACCAAAATTAAGGGCCGAACGTTGAAATCACACGAAGTTCCCTTTGCTTCGGTCTCGGTTCTCGGGACCTGTCCGATGGTCTGGAGAACGGGCAAGATATTGGGTAACACGGACGAACACGGACAGCCACGGATGCACACGGATAAAGATGAATATAATAAAATCGTCATTGCCAATCGAAGCATAGGCAATGATTTCGGAAATGACTTTAGGCAGTTATTTGTAAACTCACTTAAGGACTTCCGACATTTTTTGCGTCTTTTGCCTTCCCTGCCGTGAGAAAAATGAGATCAGGCCACTCGGCATCCAATCCGTGTGCGTCCGTGGCTGTCCGTGTTCGTCCGTGTTCCCCGAAATCCGTCGTCATCCCGAAGCACAAGCCCCCTTTCGCAAAGCATTTTTCAGCAAAGAGAAAATGTGTGAACACGAATAGCCCCGCGTGGAAGAGAGAGGCCGGTGCCAGCGGGAGGGTGAGTCGCTGGGCAAAGGCCTAGCCGGCGTTTCGCATGTCGCCGGTCCGCGCGAAGGCGGTATGCCAGGAGAAGGCCTTTTCCAGGACATGCGGGGTCTGTCCGCCGCGGGTCAGGGCTTCCTTGTAATAGTCGCGGATGGCGTCCTTGTAGAGCGGATGGACGCAGTTCTCGATGACGACGCCGGCCCGTTCGCGCGGCGCCAGGCCGCGCAGGTCGGCCAGGCCCTGTTCGGTGATCAGCAGATCGACGTCATGCTCGGGATGGTCGACGTGGCTGACCATCGGGACGATCGACGAGATATGGCCGTTCTTGGCGATGGATTTGGTGACGAAGGTGGTCAGATAGGCATTGCCG
>JAATGN010000218.1 GCA_015654615.1 Rhodospirillales bacterium | reverse complement strand
GGGGACGCCGGTGCCACTGGGATTATTTCACAAGCTCGAAAGCGGGGGATCCGGGAGTCTCGGAAACGCCCGTGGGGTGCCCCCTGGATTCCGGCTGATCCAAGGCAATGACGAGAAAAATCGACGATCCAGTCTGATCGCAAATCGCTCTAGCCTCAATACTGTTCACTTAATGGAATACCATCATTGCGAGCGTAGCGAAGCAATCCAGAAGGCCGCGGCAGAACTGGATTGCCGCGCCTTCGGCTCGCAATGACGAAACTTAAGTGAACAGCATTGAGGCTAGCCTCCTGATTTTCCGGCAGGAAAACCTTCCTTCGCTATGGTGCGAACCGGAGGTCTGTGCCATCCTCGTTCCACTTTGGAAGTTCTTTTGTCCCGTTTCGCCGCCTCTTCCATCCGGCTGTTTGCCGCTTTCGCCGCCATCGAGGCGACTTCGGGCCGGGACGCCCGCCGTGTGCCCCTGCTGGAAGCCTCACGATGAATGCCCCGCTCCTGTCCCTCGACGCGCGGGACAATCCCAGGCTGGGGATCTGCATGATCGTCTTGTCGACCATGCTGTTTTCCGTCCTGTGGTCGCTGGTCAAGGTCCTGTCGGAACGCTATCCGGTCGACGAGGTGACTTTTTTCCGCAGCGCGCTGGCTTTCATCCCGATCGGAATCATGATCGCCACCCGCGGCGGATGGGCGCTGCTGCACACGCAGAGACTGACCGGCCATATCTGGCGATCGGTGCTCGGCGTCGTCTCGATGATGCTCGGTTTCCTGTCCTATCATCTGATGCCGCTGGCCGACGCCGTGGCGCTGTCCTTCACCTCGCCCTTGCTGGTGACCGCCCTGTCGGTCCCCTTGCTCGGCGAAAAGGTCGGCCTCCATCGCTGGAGCGCCGTCGTGGTCGGCTTCCTGGGCGTCCTGCTGATCATCCAGCCCGACGGCGCGATGCTCAACCTGGGCGCCGTGGCGGCGCTCGGCGCCGCCGTCACCACGGCCTTCACCATGGTGACGATCCGCCAATTGAATCGGACCGACAGGCCGATCACCATCGTCTTTTACTTCACCCTGTTCTCCTCGATTCTCACCGCCATCCCCCTGCCGTTCATCTGGGTGAGCCCGACCCTGGAGGATTGGGGTCTGATGGTGGCCATGGGGCTGACCGGCGGCACCGGTCAATATTTCATGACCCGCGCTTTCGGACTGGCCAAGGCGGCGGTGATCAGTCCGTTCAATTACGTCGGCCTGCTGTGGGCCGCGGTGTTCGGCTGGGTGATCTGGGGCGACATCCCGGCGAGCCATGTGTTCGCCGGATCGGCCGTCGTCATCGCCAGCGGACTGTTCATTCTCTACCGCGAAGTGCGCAAGGGCCACGACGCCGCGCGGCCGATCGCCTGAACCGCCGGCCTTCGAACGGCGCGATCGGCCCGACGGGTCCGTCACCAAACTGACATATCGCGATTCGCCGGGCGATCGACTACAGTTGCGGATGATAATCCTGTGCATGTGAAAATCCTGTGGTCGCGGAGAACCTCGCCATGAAGATGGAATTTGAAGATCTGCCCGGCGGCGTGACGAAGATCGTCCTGCGGGGCGATCTGGATGCCAAGGGATCGAATGAAATCGACCTGCAGTTCCAGACCATCGCCTCGTCGCGCCCAAAAGTGGTGGTGGATCTGTCGCAGGTCGGTTTTCTGGCCTCGATCGGCATCCGCACCCTGATCCTGGCCGCCAAGGCCAACAGCCGCAAGGGCGGCAGGCTGGTCTTGCTCGATCCCGGCGAACCGGTCCACAAGGTGCTGCAGACCTGCGGCGCCGACGGCGTGCTGTCGATCGTCCATGGCCTCGACGTGGCCGTCGCCGCGGTCGCCTGAGGAACGGCGCCGATTTCTCCCGCGACCACCACCTCCGAAGAGCGGATCGTCCTGGCGAACCGGATGAGCGAGTTGGCGCGCGCCGGCGATTGGCTGACCGCATGGGCCGGGCGGCACGCCCTGCCGGCCCATGCGGCCTTCGCCATCCGCCTCTGCCTCGAGGAAGTCTTGGCCAATATCGTGATGCATGCCTTTTCGGACGGCGACCACGCGATCTTCCTCGACATCCGCCGCGATGCGGCCGAGGCGGTGCTGACCGTCGCCGACGACGGCGAACCGTTCGATCCCCTGGCGGCGCCGCCGGCGCTCCAGGCCACCGACCTGGCCGAGGCGGAACCGGGCGGCCGCGGGCTGATTTTGCTGAAAAACTACGCCGATCGGCTCGCCTACCGCCACGAAGGCGGCCGCAACCGCCTGACTCTGGGCTTCACGCTGACGGACGAAAGGCCAAAGCCAGACAGCTGATATCGTCGGACTGTTCCTGGCCGGCGGTGAAGCCGTCGAGGTCGGACATCACGGCGGCGACCAGCGGCGCGACGGACAGCCGGCGGGACGCCTCGAGCAGCCGGACGAGGCGGGTTTCGCCATATTGCTCATGCTGTTCCGAAAAAGCCTCGGTGACCCCGTCGGTATAGAGAAAGAGCAGATCGCCGGCCTCCAGCTGGACCGACCGCGACTCGAAACAGGCATCGCCACGGATGCCCAATGCCGCCCCGTTGGCGGAAAGCTCACCGGCCGGACCGGCGGCGGCCAGCAGATAGGTCGGATTGTGCCCGGCGTTGACATAGGCCAGCCGTCCGCTCCGGATATCGAGCAGACCGAAGAACACCGTCACGAACATGCAGGCGTCGTTGTCCTCGGCAAGCAGCGCATTGGCCCGGGCCAGCACCTCGTGGGGCTGCATGCCGGGCATCGCGACGGCCCGCATCACCGTGCGCAGCATCACCATGAACAGCGCGGCCGGCACCCCTTTGCCGGAAACGTCGGCCATGACGACCGCCAGATGACGATCGTCGACCATGAAATAGTCGTAGAGGTCGCCGCCCACCTCCTTCATCGGGCGGATGACGGCATGGATGGCGAGCCTGTCGCCGGCCAGGCGGAGTCCTTTCGGCAGCACCGAATCCTGGATTTCCCGCGCCATCGCCATATCCCGCCGGCGTTCCTGCTTGGCCTGGATTTCCCGCACCATCGTGCCGAAAGTGTCGGCGAACGGTCCCAGGTTGCCCATGTTCGCGGCCATCGCGGCGAGGGCTTCGCCGTCGACGGTATCGTCGCGCAGCAATTGGGTGGCGGTCGACAGGAAGGCCAGCGGCGTGTTGACCGTGGCGAGTCGTCGGCCGAGATCGGCGATGATGGCCCAGGCCACCGCCGGATTGGCGCAGACGACCTGCAGCATGTCCTGGCGCTCGAGGCAGAGCACGCGGGCTTCGCCCCGCGCCACCACGGTGGCGATGCGGGGCTGGTTGGCGAAGACGGCGATTTCGCCGACCAGCTGGTAGGGGTGGAGCACCGCCAGGCAGACCTGCCGGCCGCCGATGTCGACCAGCACCTCCAGCGCGCCGTCCAGCAGAACGAAGGCGCTGTCGCCGGGGTCGCCCCGATGGAACAGGACCCCGCCGGCCGGCAGCGAGCGGCGCCGGCTGCGGGCCAGGATCTCTTCCGCGAGGGAGCGGCCGAACAGGCGGAACAGTCCGTTTCCGGCAAGCGCCTCGGCCGCTTCGGCCAAGGACGGAACGATGCTTTCAGTCAAAGACCTGATCCTTGCGATCGCCTGGAGAGAAGTATGGGTCGCCGCCCGGCTTCAAACAAGGCGGACCGACCGTCTCGCGGCGGAAAGCCGGTCCCCGGTGGCGGCGAAGCCGCGGGCGCCCGGCCAAGGCGCTTGACCGCGCCGATGATTTCCGATCTCATTCCGGCCGTTCCTTTCACTTACGGGGCGTGACTCTTGACGGCTTCGACGCTCATCGCGCTTCGCATGACACGGCCGGCGGCGGGATCGGCCCGCCCGGGGTGCGGCATGCGCGGTCTTCTCTCCCGTCCGAAAAGGATGATCGGATCTTGACATGAAGGACTCCCGCTTGCCGGCCGGGGGACCGAGCCGGCGCCAGGAGTTTTTCAGGATCCTGTCGCTGGCGGCGCCCCTCGCCGCCGCCCAGATCGCCCAGATGCTGATGAACCTGACCGACTCCGTGGTGATGGGCCGGATCGATGTCGATTCGCTGGCGGCCGGCAGCCTGGGCGGCAATTTCTCCTTCATGATGATCATCCTGGTGCAGGGACTGATCATCAGCATCCAGCCGCTGGTCGCCCAGGCGCGGGGCGCCGGGGACGCCGCGGTGGTCGCCGGCCGTACCGTCGCCGCCGGCCTTGTGGTCGCCCTGGCGGCCTCGGTGCCCCTGATTCTGGTGCTGACGCAGATCGATCGCGTTCTGATCGCCTTGGGCGAACCGGAACGGATCGCCCGCCTGACCTTGCGTTATGAGCTGGCCTTCGCCTGGGCGGTGCCGCCCTCCCTGCTGCTGGCCGCGGTGCGAAATTATCTGCTGGCCATCGAACGCCCCCACGCCACCATGGTGGTGACGGTGGTCGCCTGCCTGGCCAACGGCGTGCTGGCCTGGGCCCTGGTCTTCGGCCATCTGGGCCTGCCGGCCCTCGGACTGGCCGGATCGGGGTACGCGACGGCGGTGGTCTGGTGGGTCTCGCTCCTCGCCCTGGTCGGCTATGCCGCCCATGCCCGCCTGATCCCGGCCGGCCTCGCCGTCCTTTCGGCGCGCGAACTGCGGATCGGCCTGGCGGCGGTGCTCAAGACCGGCTGGCCGATCGCCGGCATCATGCTCGTCGAGGTCGGCCTGTTCGCCACCTCCTCGCTGCTGATGGGATATTTCGGCGCCGTGGCGCTGGCGGCGCATCAGATCTGCCTCGGTCTCATCTCGCTGGTGTTCATGGTGCCTTTGGCCATCGGCCAGGCGGCCACCGTGCGCGTCGGCTTCCACGCCGGCGCCGGCGCCTTCGCCCATGCCCGCAACGCCGGACTCATGGCCCTGGCCATGGCGATCGGTTTCATGTTCTTCAGCGCCAGCGGCCTGGTCCTCTGCGCCAATTCGGTGTTCTCGCTCTTTCTCGATGCCGCCGATCCCCAGCGCGACACCGTGCTCGCCATCGGCGGACCGATGATCCTGGTGGCGGCGGCCTTCCAGCTGTTCGACGGCGTCCAGGCCGTCGCCTCGGGCGCCTTGCGCGGCCTCAAGGACAGCCGGGCGGCGATGATCGCCGGGGTCATCGGCTATTGGGGTTTGGGCATGCCGATCGGCGTCGGCCTGGCCTTCGGCCTCGATTTCGGACCGATCGGCCTGTGGTGGGGTTTCGCCGGAGGGCTGGGCGCCACGGCCCTGATGCTGACCTGGCGCTTCCGGCACAAAATCAACCGGCTGATCGCCGAACGCGGCCCGGTCGAACGCATGGCGCCCCTTACCGAGAGGGCAAGCCGTTCAGCATAAGAATATTCGTGGTGAATTTTTCTTATTGGCTTCGACAGGAAAGACCGGCGTGGTTGACTCGCCGCCAACACCACAGCACCCTGGCGCCATGATTCGAATGCATGGAACATGCGTTTTGCTGGCCGGTGCCGGGGTCTTGCTGCGGGGGCCGTCCGGCGCCGGCAAGTCCGATCTGGAGCTGCGCCTGATCGATGGGGGGGCGCGGCTGGTCGCCGACGACCAGATCGAGATCGAACGCCGGGGGGATGGCCTG
>JAATGN010000185.1 GCA_015654615.1 Rhodospirillales bacterium | reverse complement strand
TTCGCTCATCGCAAAGAGTTCCTATGGTTATCCGACGATCGCCCGGCGCCGCGGGCTCGACCGGATGATCGGCGAGCGGGATATTGAGCACCGGAGCGCCGGCGGCACAAACTTTTTTTGCGAGGCGGAATGCATTGGGATCACCCACGGCCTCGGCCGCTCGGCGTGTCCTGGCGACCGGCATCCTCGCTCGCTTCGCCGAAGGGCCGCCGGTGCGGAGAGAGGCCTCGCGAAGACATAAAAAAAGGCTCGCTGTCGGCGGGCCTTTTCTCTGTCGCGGCGGGGCGGCGGTCGTCGCCCCCCGGGGCTGTTTGGGACTCAGCGGCCGTGGTGGTGCGGGGGGGCCGGATAGACGAACCCTTTCACCGCATAGACCGTCTGGCCGATCTCGGCGGTCGGTTCGTACCAGACCCGGACGCGGCTCCAATCGTTGCGCTTGGAAACGTCGATGATCTTCACCGCCTTTTCGACCTGGCCGCGGTGCCCGTTGATCGGCGACCAATTGGCATGGTCGACGATGATGGTCCGCTTGTCGCGCTGGTTGCGCACCAGGGCGACGTGACCATGCGGCAAAATGCCGGTTTTCGAAAAAACGATGACGGCGCCGCTTTTCGGCTGTTGACCACGGCCATATTGGCCGTTGGCGGCGTCCCACCATTGGTAGGCATCGCCATGTAATCCCAAAGACGTCGCTTGCTGCACAAACTGTACGCAGTTGAGGCTTTGGGCGTGGGCAGTCCCGGCAGCACTGAGGAGGCTGGCAGCGACCAGAGCGGCTGAAAAAACGTGCCGCAGATGGGGTGTCAATATCCGCATGCCCAAACCCTAATCGGTTTTCCCGAATATGGCGATAGGAAAAACACATTAGAAATGAAATTACTTGGCGGCGTCCAACGTTGGACCGATGAAACCGCCTATGCTATGCCAGCCGCAGCGAGGGTCATCCGCGACGCATCGAGCGGGATGACGGACGGTTTCGAGGCTCTCGACGGAGGAAAGATTGAGCATCGTTTATGTCGCGCGCAGTACCGCCTTCGGCAAATGGGGGGGCGACGTGGGTTTGGGAAAGAACCTTTACAAGCTGGGGGTCGCCGCCACCGCCGAAGAGGCGGCCGCCCTTGTGAAGGAAGGATTCTGCGGCGAGAGCGACTGGAGCGTGGTCGCCAAGGGCGACGCCGGCGACACCTCGGAAGAGGCGGTCATCGAACGCCTGGCGAAAAAGGAAAAGATGATCGACCCCACGCTCTATCCCAGGCTCAGGGGCCTGCGGGGCGTCTTCAAGGTGAAGCTCGAGCATGTCGAGAACCATATCCTGGTGAAGAAGGCGCTGGACGGTTTCGATCCGAAGGAGATCAAGATCAAGCCGGCCGACATCGCCCTCTATCTCATCCACAACGCCGTCGCCTGACCGGACGGCCTTAAGAACGGAGCAAATCCTTGCCGGCCTTGATCCTTCCCTACAAGGGCGTCCGCCCGACCATCGCTCCCGATGCTTTCATCGCTCAGAACGCCGTGATCACCGGCGATGTGGTGATCGGCGCGCAAAGCGGCGTCTGGTTCGGCTGCGTCCTGCGCGGCGACGTGCATCGGATCCGCGTCGGCGAACGGACCAACATCCAGGACGGAACCATCGTTCACGTGACCCGGCAACGTTTCGCCTGCACGATCGGTTCGAACGTGACGGTCGGTCACGCGGCGATCCTGCACGGCTGCACCCTGGAGGACGACAGCTTCGTCGGCATGGGGGCCACCGTCATGGACGGCGCCATCGTCGAAAGCGGCGGCATGGTCGCCGCCGGCGCCCTGGTCACCCCGGGCAAGGTCGTCAGGAAAGGCGAGCTCTGGGCCGGCAGCCCGGCCAAATTGCTGCGCCCGCTCAGCGAAGCGGAAATCGCCAACTTTTCCGCCTCGGCCGCCCATTACGTCGAACTGGCCTGGGACTATATCGTCGAATCGCAGACCCGCCGTTAAGCCCCGGTGGCACAGATGACGCACGGGACGGACCGGATCGGTCGCTGGACCGAGCGGTGGAAAGCGTCTGGTGCACGCGAAGCCGCGAAGTCGACGCGGTGGTCGACACCCCGCGGAACACTGTCCCCGGAGGTTGTCATGCCGACAGTCATCAACAGGCCAAGCGGACGAATCAGCGATCATCCACAATCGCCAAGACCCCTTCGCATCTTCGCGGCTTCGCGTGCACGAAGCTCGCAAAACAATAACTCCGTCATTGCGAGCGCAAGCGAAGCAATCCAGCAACAAGGGAGCTGCCCCTGGATTGCCGCGCCTTCGGCTCGCAATGACGGACTTAAAAGCGTTTTAACGGGTCCTTACGACAGCCGCGCTTTGACATAGGTGCCGGGGGCGTCTTCGATGGCTTTCAGCTTGCCGTCGCCCGGTTGCCGGGCCGGAACCTGGCCGCCGGCGAATTTCGAAATCCATTTCTGCCAATCCGGCCACCAGGATCCTTCGAATTGCTCGGCCTTCTTCAGCCAGGCTTCAGGGTCCTTGGGCTTGCGCGCATTCGTCCAGAAGCAATATTTATGGGCCTCCGGCGGGTTGACGATACCGGCGATATGGCCCGAGGCGGACAGGACGAATTTGGTCGGTCCGGAAAAGATCTGCGTGGCGGCATAGGTGCTTTTCCACGGCGCGATATGGTCTTCGCGGGTGGAGATCAGATAACTCGGCACCTTGATGGTCCCGAGATCGATCGGCGTGCCCTTCAGGCTGATGGCGCCCGGCGTGACCAGCAGGTTTTCCTGATACATCTTCCTCAGATAGAAGCTGTGCATGGCGGCCGGCATCCGCGTCGAATCGGAATTCCAATAGAGCAGGTCGAAGGGGAAGGGTTCCTTGCCCAGCAGGTAGTTGTTCACCACGAAGGACCAGATCAGGTCGTTGGCGCGGAGCATGTTGAAGGTGTTCGCCATCTCGGCGCCGTCGAGATAGCCTTTCGCCTGCATTTTCTCCTCGAGGAATTGCAGTTGCGCCTCGTCGATGAAGACCGAAAGATCGCCGGCTTCGGTGAAGTCCAGCATGGTGGTGAAATAGGTCGACGACAGGACGCGGTCGTCGCCGTGGGCGGTCATATAGGCCAGCGTCGAGGCCAGCAGGGTGCCGCCCAGGCAATAGCCGATGACATTGACCTTGCGCTCGCCGGTGGCCTGCTCGATCTGTTCGAGCGCCGCCAGAGGACCTTCGGCCATATAATCCTCAAAGGACTTTCCGGCCAGTTCCTCGCCGGGATTGACCCAGGACAGGACGAAGACCGTATGTCCTTGTTCGATGGCGAAACGGATGAAAGAATTCTTTGGGCGCAAGTCGAGAATGTAATATTTATTGATCCAAGGCGGAATGATCATCAAGGGCGCCTTGGCCACGGTTTCGGTCGTCGGGCTGTATTGCAGCAGCTGTATCAGGTCGTTCTGATAGACCACCTTGCCGGGTGTGGTGGCGATATTCTCGCCGACCTTGAAGGCGTCCGGATCGGTCATGCGGATCGCCAGCTTGCCCTTGCCGCGATCGAGGTCGTCCAGCAGATTGTTGAGGCCCTTGACCAGATTCTCGCCGCCGCTTTCCAGGGTGGCGCGCAGGACTTCCGGGTTGGTCGCGACGAAGTTCGAGGGCGCCATGGCGTCGACGAATTGCCGGGTATAGAAATCGACCTTCTTCGCCGTATGGTCGTCCAGCCCTTCGACGTTGTGGACGACGCCCTGCACCCAGCGGGCCGTCAGCAGATAGGACTGCTTGATGAAGTCGAAGACCTCGTTTTCCTGCCACATGTCGTCCTTGAAGCGGCGGTCGGCCTTGTCCGGTTCGGCCACCGGCGTGGTGCTTTCGCCCAGCATCCGGCGCGTCGTCGTCTGCCACAACTGCAGATAGTCCTGCCACAAGCCCATCTGGGCCTCGACCAGCTTGACCGGATCGGCCATCAATTTGGCGGTCATTTCCAGGAACGCGTCGCCGATGTGCAACGGATCGCCCACGCCGCCGAACGATCCATCCTTGGTCTGCCGGGCCAGGAATTCGCTGACGATCCGCTGGCTGCGTTCGGCGATATTGGCCATGGCCTTGGACAGTTCGCCGGTATCGGCGAAATCGCTTTCGGTCTTGTTTTGTTCATCCATATTCGTCGTTACCTTTTCACCGTGAGAGCCGGATATGGGCTCAGGTTGCGCCTTCGGTTCGGTAGCGGGATTGCAGATCGTTTTTCGAGGCGTGGCCGACTGCCTCTGGGCACGTTTCCTGTTACTACTATATACTTTCATTCCAGGAATTGTTAAATGTCCGTTTGCCGAAGAAAGAGGCCGTTTAGAACAATTTCGAAACGCGAGGAGCACCCGTTAGACTATGTGTGAGGCCAAAAAGGAACGACGTCAGGTCCTCAGGGGAACCAGCCTGGCCGCAAGCAGCGTTCTGCTCTCGACGATCCTCCTGGCTGGTTGCGCATCGGTGGGCGACGCCCTCAATCCCGTCGGATGGTACAACGGCATTTTCGGCTCGTCCGACAACGCGGCTTCGGCCCAGGACAACAGCGGTTTCCCGACGATTCCCAACGACAAGCGTCCGGATGTCTCGTCGACCAAGGAGCGTGCGGAGCTGTCCAAGGGATTGGCGGCCGATCATGCCAACGCCAAATATACCCAGGACGTGTTGCGCCGCGAAGGCAATCCGACCCAACCGCTGAGCGCCGAGGCGTCGATCGCGCCGAAAGAGACCCCGACACCGGCCGCCGCGTCGTCGTCCTCGTCCGCTTCCGCGTCGTCTTCCTCGGTCTTGCTGAAACAGCCTCAGGCCGCCCCCGCCGTGGCCGCCGCGCCCGTGCCGGCCCCCGCCGCTCTGCCCGAACCGGCGGTCCAGGCCGCCGCCGCTCCTGCCGTGGCGCCGTCCCCGCCGGCTTCCCCGAAACAGCCGCCGAGCCGCCTCGCCGTTCCCCAGGCGGCGCCCGATGCCGCGGCCATGCCGGCCAAGCCGACGGTTGCCGTCGACGACGCGCCGCCACCCCCGCCGCCCCCGCCGCGGCTGTCCATGGGCGGAGCCGTGCCGGCCCCCGCGGCGGTCGTCTCGTCGGCCGCGCAGACGTCGGCTCCGGCCGCGCAGGCTCCAGTCCCGGCGACGGCTCCGACCCCGGCTGCGGCGGCTCCGACCCCGACCCCAGCCCCGGCTGCCGCACAGGTCGCCGCGGCGACCCCGGCGATGACGGCGCCGGCCAATATGCCGCCGGCCGCGAGCTCGGTGGAAGACGTCTATCGTCGGCGCCTGGCCGAATTCGCCGCCGGTACGGTCCCGGTCGCCGCGCCGGCCGCGGCTCCGGCAACCGCCAGGACGGCGGCTCCGGCGGTGGCGGCCAGCGAGCCCGACCCGGGAACGGTGCTGATCTCGCCGGCCGAATATCGCCGCAGATTGGCCCGCGATAACGGCGGGGCGCGTCCGCTCGAAGCCTTCGACGGTTCGCACAGCGCGGCCTCGTTCCAAGTGGCGGCCGTGCGCTTCGGCGAAGGGACCGCCGAATTGTCGTCCGGCGAGCAGCAGCATCTGAAGGATGTCGTCGCCCTTTATCGCGAGAAGGGCGGCTCGATCCGCATCTTCGGCCGTTCGGCCAGTCCGCGCCTGGAGATCGACGCCCAGGCCAATCAACTGGCCAACCGCCAGCTGGCCGGCGGCCGCGCCGCCGCAATCGCCCGTGAACTGGTGAAGATGGGGGTGCCGGCTCCCAAGATTTTCGCCGGCGTGGCTCCCGCGATCGCCCAAGCCTCCGCCCAAGTCCCGGCGACCAATGGCGAGACGACCGAGATCTATATCGACTATTGACTCCCGGCAGGCTAAAGATCTTCGCATGACGCCGCTCATCTCGTCGTCGAGCGGCGGCGATGTTCGAGTCCCCTCAATGTTGGACCATGTGGTGGGTTGGCGATCTTAAGGCGGGAGCGGACGCCGTTCCCCACCCACCGGTGCCATAGGTGTGTGCGACCATGGAAAGCGATTTTTACCGTTTGAAGCGGCTTCCTCCTTACGTCTTCGCCGAAGTGAACGCGATGAAGGCCCGCGCCCGCGCCGCCGCCGAGGACATCATCGATCTCGGCATGGGCAATCCCGATCAGCCGACGCCCCGGCACATCGTCGACAAGCTGGTGGAGGCGGCCCGCAATCCCCGGGCTCACCGCTATTCCATGTCGCGTGGCATTCCGGGATTGCGCAAGGCTCTCGCCGGCTATTACCAGCGCCGCTTCAACGTCGATCTCGATCCCGAGAGCGAATGCATCGTGACCCTGGGGTCGAAGGAAGGGCTGGCCAACCTGGCCTCGGCCATCACCAGTCCGGGCGACATCTTGCTGGTGCCCAATCCCAGCTATCCGATCCATCCTTACGGCTTCATCATCGCCGGCGGATCGGTCCGCCATGTGCCGGTGCTGCCGGATGCCGATTTCCTGATCGCGCTCGAACGGGCGGTCAAGCATTCGGTGCCGAAGCCGGTGGCTTTGGTGCTCAATTACCCGTCCAATCCGACCGCCCTGATCGCCACGCTCGATTTTTACGCCCAGGTCGTCGATTTCTGCCGCTTTCACGGCATCTATATCCTGTCCGACCTGGCTTATGCCGAGATCTATTTCGATATCGATCCGCCGCCGTCGATCCTGCAGGTGCCCGGCGCCAAGGATGTCGCCATCGAATTCACCTCGATGTCGAAGACCTACAACATGCCCGGCTGGCGCATCGGCTTCGCGGCCGGCAACAAGACGCTGATCCAGGCTTTGGCCCGGATCAAATCCTATCTCGATTACGGCGCCTTCACCCCGGTCCAGGTCGCCGCCAGCGCGGCGCTGAACGGCCCGCAGGACTGTGTCGAGGAGATCCGCCATCTCTACAAGGATCGCCGCGACGTGTTGATCGAAGGGCTGGCGGCGGCCGGCTGGTCGGTTCCCAGCCCGCCCGCCACCATGTTCGCCTGGGCTCCCATTCCGCCGGCTTTCGCCCATCTGGGCTCGCTGGAATTTTCCAAGCTGCTGCTGGACGAGGCCAAGGTCGCGGTGGCGCCCGGCATCGGCTTCGGCGAGCATGGCGACGGACACGTGCGTATCGCCCTGGTGGAAAATCGCCACCGCACCCGTCAGGCGGTTCGCAACATCAAGCAGTTCCTCGGCTCCTACGACAAGGTGCTGGAGAACGCCGAAAAACAGAAGGCGGTCGGAGCGTGATGGACGACTTGAAGATAGCGATCGCCGGCCTCGGCACGGTCGGCGGCGGAACGGTGACATTGCTCCATCGGCACGCCGATCTCCTGTCGGCGCGGGTCGGCCGCCGGTTGCGCCTGGTGGCCTGCGCCGCCCTGGAAAAGCCGGCCAATCTGGCGCTCGACGCCATTCCCTTCTACAGCGACGCGCGGGTGATGGCCAAGGACGCCGATTACGACGTTCTGGTCGAATTGATCGGCGGCTCGAGCGGTATCGCGCTCGACGTGGTGACGACGGCGCTCGGCCGGGGACGCCATGTGGTGACGGCCAACAAGGCGATGGTGGCCCATCACGGCCAGAAACTGGCGGAGCTGGCCGAGCAGGCCGGCGTCACCTTCGGCTTCGAGGCGGCGGTGGCCGGCGGCATTCCGGTGATCAAGGCGTTGCGCGAAGGCCTGGCGGCCAATCGCCTGTCGCAGGTCTACGGCATCCTGAACGGCACCTGCAATTACATCCTCACCACCATGCGGGAAACCGGTCGCGAATTCGCCGACGTTCTGGCCGAGGCGCAGGCGCTGGGTTATGCCGAGGCCGATCCCAGCTTCGACATCGACGGCGTCGATACGGCGCACAAACTGTCGATCCTGACCAGCCTGGCCTTCGGCACCGTGGTGGATTTCGCCAAGGTGCATGTCGAAGGCATCCGCCATGTCTCGGCCTTCGACATCCGCTCCGCCGAGGAACTGGGCTATCGCATCAAACTGCTGGGGATCGCCCGGCGCACCGAGGACGGCATCGAACAGCGGGTGCATCCCTGCATGGTGCCGATCCGCTCTTCCATCGGCTGCGTCGAAGGCGTGTTCAATGCCGTGGTGGCCGAGGGCGACTTCATCGGCCGGACCCTGTTCGAGGGCCGCGGGGCCGGGGCGACGCCGACCGCCTCCGCCGTGGTCGCCGATATCCTGGATATCGCCGCCGGCCGGCGCACCCCGACCTTCGGCCTTCCCGCCAAGGCGCTGGCGCCCCTGCAGGTGGCGCCGATGGAGCAGCATCGCGGCGCCTTTTACATTCGCCTGACCGTTCTCGACCGTCCCGGCGTCTTCGCCGACATCGCGGCGGCGCTCCGCGACGAGGAAGTCTCGATGGAGGCGATTCTCCAGCGGGCCCGCGCGCCGGGCGAAACGGTGCCGGTGGTGATGACGGTCCATGATACGCTCGAACGCTCGATGACCCGGGCGGTCGAACGTATCTCGGCGATCGGCGAAGTGGTCGAGCCGCCGCATCTGATCCGGATCGAGGCCTTTTGATCATGCTGGGAGACGTCCCCATGTTGGATCGACAATCCGTCGCCGTCATCGATCGCAACCTCGCCCTCGAGGCGGTGCGGGTCACCGAGGCCGCGGCGCTGGCCGCTTCGCGCGAGATGGGCCGCGGCGACGAGCGGGCGGCCGACCAGGCGGCGATGAAGGCCATGCGGGCGGCGCTCAACGTGCTGCAGATCGACGGCACCATCGTCATCGGCGAAGGCGAGTCCGAAGAGGCGGACATGCTCTATATCGGCGAGAAGGTGGGAACCGACCGCAGCGGCCCGCCCATCGACATCGCGCTCGATCCGCTGGAGGGGGCGACCATCTGCGCCAAGGGCGGGCAAAACGCCCTGGCCGTGGTGGCGATGGCCGAGAAGGGGGGCTTCCTGAGCGCGCCGGCCGTCTATATGGAAAAGATCGCCGTCGGTCCCAATCTGCCGCCGGGCGTGGTCGGCCTGGACGAGACGCCGGCCAACAATCTGCAGTCCCTGGCAAAAGCCAAAGGCGCCGAGGTGGCGGATCTGCTGATCTGTATTCTCGACCGGCCGCGCCATGAGGATCTGATCGCCAAGGTGCGCGAAGCCGGGGCCCGGGTCATGCTGATCAACGACGGCGACGTCTCCGGGGTGATCGCCACCGCGCAGCCGCACAGCAATGTCGATATGTATATGGGCATCGGCGGCGCTCCGGAAGGGGTGCTGGCGGCGGCGGCCCTGGCCTGCGTCGGCGGCCAGATGCAAGGGCGGCTGCTGCTGCGCGGCGAGGACGAGCGGGTCCGGGCCCGGCGGCGCGGCATCACCGATTTTTCGAAGATCTACCGGCTGGACGAAATGGCCAAGGGCGACATCATGTTCGCCGCCACCGGCATCACCGACGGCACCCTGCTGCAGGGCGTCCATCGCTTCAAGGGCGGCGCCACCACCCATTCCATCGTCATCCGCGCCAAATCCGGCACCCTGCGCAGCATCGAGGCCCGGCATCGGCTGGATCATTTCGGCGACGTTTTCGGGGAATAAGGGCCGCCGTGTTGTGGCATCGGTGACTTTTTTGGGGGATCACAGATGAACACAGAGAAGAGACGGATGGACGCAGATAAAAATGCGCCGCAGGCATTCCCCAACGCTTTGCCCTCATACCCGCCGGAGACCGCCGATGATTGCCTGCGGCGCAATCCGTGCACATCCGTCTCTTATCCGTGTTCATCTGTGTTCTAATGACTCGCTGCCGACAATCAGACGGCGGGCGTGAAGGAAGCCAAGAGATGGCGGTGGTTGGGGACGAGGTTCTGGAGCTCGTGGCCGAGGCCTTTCTCGGGGTCGAACGGTCGCTGACCGGGCGGCGCTGGCAGGTCGCCCCGGCCGATGAGCGCCAGGCCCTGGCGATGTGCCAGAGGCTGGATTTGCCCGATGTGGTCGGACGGGTCCTGTCGGCCCGGCGCATCGATCTGGATGCCGCTCCCTCCTTCCTCAATCCGACGCTGCGCGAGATGCTGCCCGATCCCTTTCACCTGAAGGACATGGAGCGCGCCGCCGCTCGTCTGGCCCGGGCGATCGGCGCCGGCGAGACCATCGGCATCTTCGGCGATTACGACGTCGACGGGGCGACCTCCTCGGCCCTGCTGTCGCGCTTTTTCGTCGCGGTGGGCGGAACCGTCCAGGTCCATATTCCCGATCGCATGACCGAGGGCTACGGCCCCAACGCCCCGGCCCTGCTGGCCCTGCAGGCCAAGGGGGCCGGCGTGGTGGTCACCGTCGATTGCGGCATCACCGCCTTCGAAGCCCTGGGCACGGCGGCCGAGGCCGGCCTCGACGTCATCGTCGTCGACCACCATGAGGCCGAGGCGGAAATGCCTAAGGCCTTGGCCGTGGTCAATCCCAACCGTCTGGACGAGGACAGCCCGCACGGGCATCTGGCCGCCGTCGGCGTCGCCTTCCTGCTGGTCGTCGCCGTGCAGAAGACGCTCCGCGACGCCGGCTGGTTCGCCGGACGTCCGGTCCCCGATCTGCTGCAATGGCTGGACATCGTCGCCCTGGGGACCATCTGCGACGTCGTGCCGCTGGTCGGCTGCAACCGTGCCCTGGCGAGCCAGGGGCTGAAGGTGATGGCCCGGCGGACCAACGCCGGCATCGCCGCCCTGGCCGATGTCGCCGGGGTCCGGGAACGTCTCGATGCCTATCATGTCGGTTACATCCTGGGCCCCAGGGTCAACGCCGGCGGCCGGGTCGGCCAGGCCGACCTCGGCGTGCGGCTGCTGACCACCGACGACCCGGCCGAGGCGGCCCGCCTGGCCCAGTTCCTCGACGCCCACAACAAGGACCGCCAGGAGATCGAGGCCCAGGTGCTGCTGGCCGCCATCGAACAGGTGGAGGGAACGGCGCAGGAGGGCCCGCTGGTCGTCGCCGCCGGCGAGGG
>JAATGN010000209.1 GCA_015654615.1 Rhodospirillales bacterium | reverse complement strand
GCATGCCGCCGTAAACGGTTCCGGAACCCGAGGAAATGGTCAGGTCGCCGTTGATGTGGCCGTTGTTGGTCAGCGTGCCGCCGGGGGGATTGGCGGTCAGCGCCGGCGTGCCGCTGCTGGTGACGACGCCGCCATTCGTCAGGGTGAGATTGCCGCCGGTCCAGGTGACACAGCCGGTCGGAGCGCCGATCGTCGAGGTGCTGTTGATGGGGACGCAGATCGCCGCCGCCGGCGTCGGCGCGCACAGTTCGGCCCCCAATGCCAGCAGCGAAACTCCCGCCAGCAGACTCCATCGGTTAAGATTCCGCGAGGCCGTCTTCACCATATCCCCCCTTTGGTGAGCTGAACTGATAGAGATGTGATAGCTTATTGGTATTAATTCAAGATGAGAATCAGCATGCCTTTATATTCAGAAGGCGCAAATTCTTTCAACCTTGAATTCAAAAACAGGGGATGGCCGCTCATTCCTAATGGACGGTTGCCGTAGATCTTCGTCATGAAATGGTGGAGGCTGCGACCAATCCGGATCGGATTCCCGACGACTGGTCCTGAAGAAACGTCGCTTACGTTTCCTGTTCGCCGATCTTGCGGATCAGAAAGTCCCGGAACACGGCGATTCGCTTGGAATGCCGCAATTCTTCGGGATAAACGAAATAGGCGTCGAAGCTGGGGCCCCTCAGTTCGGGAAGGATTTCCACCAGATCGGCGGCCTCGCGCGCGAAGTAGTCGGGCAGGGCGGCGATCCCCAGGCTGCTCTGCACGGCGCGCAGGATGCCGTAGATATTGTTGACCTTGAGGACCGGCCGCCGCGGCGCGTCGGCCCGGGCGCCGGCTTCCAGCAGCCAATTGATATTGTCGACCGGGGGTCTCGATTCGTCGCCATAGACGACGATCCGGTGGTCGTCCAAATCCTCGATGGTCTTCGGCGTGCCCTGGCGCTTCAGATATTCCGCCGTGGCGTAAAGCTTGTAGTGCATGTCCATCAGATGGCGTTGCACGAGGTCCGGCTGGCGGGGCGGCATCAGCCGAATCGCCACATCGGCCTGGCGCATCGCCAGGTCGAGTTCGCCGTCGTCGAGCACCAGGGACATCTGGATTTCGGGATAAAGATCGAGGAATTCGCGGATTCTGGGCGTCAGCCAGAGTGTTCCGAAGGCGACGGTGGTGGTGACCTTGAGCGGTCCCCGGGGCCGCTCGCGGCTTTCCGACAACTGCGCTTCCGTCATCGCCAATTTGGTGAAGACGTCGCGCGCCGTCCGATTGAGCAGTTCGCCCTGTTCGGTCAGGATCAGGCCCCGGGCATGCCGATGAAACAGCGGAACGTTGAGACTCTCCTCAAGCGCGCTGATCTGCCGGCTGACGGCCGATTGGCTGAGATTGAGCGATTCCCCCGCATGAGTGAAGCTGCCGGCCTCGGCGACGGCATGGAACACCCTTAGCTTATCCCAGTCCATTGATCTTTCCTGGCCGATATTATCGTTGCCTGCCTGTCGTGCGGCCGCGACAGGCAGGTCCCCATTGACCTATTCTGCCGCGACCACGGCCGTCTGTCCATGGTGGGCGAGGAAACGGTCCGCTTCCAGGGCGCTCATGCATCCGGTTCCGGCGGCGGTGACGGCCTGGCGGAAGGTCTTGTCCTGCACGTCGCCGGCGGCGAACACCCCGGGAACGCTGGTTTGCGTGGTGCCGGGCCTGGTGATCAGATAGCCCTCGTCGTCCATGGCCAACTGGTCCTTGAACAGGCTGGTATTGGGGTCGTGGCCGATGGCGATGAACAGGCCGTCGACCGGCAACTCGGACAAAACGCCGGTTTTGGTGTTTCTGAGGCGGAGCGACGTGACGCCGGGAGGATTGGCGTCGCCCAGGACTTCCTCGACGGCGCTGTCCCAGATCACCGATACATTGGGCAGGGCGAACAGCCGGTCCTGGGCGATTTTTTCGGCCCGGAACGTATCGCGGCGATGGATCACCGTCACCTTGGAGGCGATGCCGGCCAGATAGATCGCCTCTTCCACCGCCGAATTGCCGCCGCCGACCACGGCGACCTCTTTCTTGCGGAAAAAGAATCCGTCGCAGGTGGCGCAGGCGGAGACGCCGAATCCCTGGAATTTGCGTTCGCTGTCGATGCCCAGCCAACGGGCGCTGGCGCCGGTGGCGATGACCAGGGTGTCGCCCGAATAAGTATCGCCGGAATCGCCGACGGCGACGAAGGGACGCTTCGACAGATCGATGCTGACGATGGTGTCGTAGAGGAAGGTGGTGCCGACATGCTCGGCCTGGGCCTGCATCTGTTCCATCAGCCAGGGGCCCTGGATGGCCTCGGCGAAGCCGGGGAAATTCTCGACGTCGGTGGTGATGGTCAATTGTCCGCCGGGTTGCAGTCCGGTGACCAGGATCGGCGCGAGATTGGCGCGCGCCGCATAGATGGCGGCGGTGCAGCCGGCCGGTCCGGCGCCGAGAATGAGAACCTTGGAGTGATGGATCGCCATCGGAAATCGCCTCATGACGAAAGAAAAACAAAATCAACCGCTACAATAGGATGTTGGCGGCCCGAGGAAAAGAGCTGGAAATGAAGCCGGGACACCATTCGGGCATCCCGACTTCGAAATCATCGCGGAAAACGTCCGATCTACAGAGCCGCCGCGTGCTCCGCCAGATATTGGGCGACGCCCTTCGGGCTTGCCGTCATGCCGGCCTGGCCCTTCTGCCATCCGGCCGGGCAGACCTCGCCGTGTTCCTCATGGAACTGCAGGGCGTCGACCAGGCGGAGCGCCTCGTCGACATTGCGGCCGAGCGGCAGATTGTTGACATGCTGCGACTGGACGATGCCGCTTCTGTCGATCAGGAAGGTGCCGCGCAACGCCACGCCGCCGGGCAGCAGCACCCCGTAGGACCGGGCGATGTCCTTGGTCAGGTCGGCCACCAGGGGGAACTTCACCTGGCCCAGGCCGCCCTTTTCGACGGCGGTATTCTTCCAGGCCAGATGGGTGAAATGGCTGTCGACCGAAACACCGATCACCTTGACGTTCTTTTCGGCGAAAGACGCCACCCGATGATCATGGGCGAGAATTTCCGACGGGCAGACGAAGGTGAAGTCGAGCGGATAGAAGAACAGCAACCCATAGGATCCGGCCAGATAGGTCTTCAGGTTGAAACTCTGATCGATCTCATTGTCCGGCAGGACGGCGGGCGCCGTGAAGTCGGGGGCGGCTTGTCCAACCAGGACCTGGGGAACGGCGGAAACAATGGGGCTTGTCATCTGGAAACTCCTCGATCGGAACGGGGTGTGGGGAAATGTAGGATCAAGATGTTCGGCGCACAAGTTTAATTATTATAAACTACATTCGATGTAATGGAAAATAATGACTTTAAATCGCAATGTTGCCTTCCTCGATGGGATGGTTAACCTGCCGCGCCCTATTTTCCAGTCCCGGGTCGCACCCCGCGCGCGATCGGGTCTTGGCGGGGTGGGATGGTCTCTGTAATATAATTTCTCAAATGCGTCGAATTTTGGAGTTATAGAAGATATGCAGCGGGTCAAGCTTGACCGCATCGATCGGCACATTCTGCACGATTTGCAGAGCGACGGCCGTATGACCAACGTCGATCTGGCCCGCCGGGCAGGGATTTCGGCGCCGCCCTGCCTGCGCCGCGTGCGTGCGCTCGAAGAAGCCGGCTTCATCAGGGGCTACCATGCCAATGTCGATGCCGTCGCCTTGGGCTTCAACGTGACCGTCTTCGCTCATGTCGGCCTGAACAGCCAGGCCGAGACGGATCTCAAGGCTTTCGAGGAACTGGTCCAGGGATGGCCCGAGGTCCGCGAATGCCATATGCTGGCCGGCGAAACCGACTTTCTGCTGAAAGTCGTGGCGGCGAATTGGGACGCTTATCAGCGTTTCCTGACCAGCAAGCTGACGGCGGCCCCGAACATCAGCCATGTCAAGTCCGCCTTGGCCATCCGGACTTCGAAGCTGCAGCCGGGTGTGCCGATCGCCCTCGATGAGGAAGACGAGGTCGAGGCCGGCGCGGAAGGCTAAGGACCCGATTCATTAAGAGCGTGAGGCCTTAATCGGCATCACGCTCTTGCTTTTCTTGATGTCCCTCGCCGGGCGCGCGCTTGGCCGCGGCCTCAATGGCCGCTCTAATCCGCCGGATTGAACAACATCCGGTCGGCGGCGCCTCGGCCCTGGAGAACCGCCCGGCCGTTCTCCAGGCGGGCCCGTCCTTCCGCCAGCATCGAGAGCGCCAGCGGATAGAGGCGGTGTTCCGCTTCCAGCACCCTGGCGGCGAGGCTTGCTTCGTCGTCGGTGTTTTGGACCGGGACCGCCGCCTGGGCGATGATCGGTCCGGCGTCGAGGTCGGATGTGACGAAATGGACCGTACAGCCGTGGATCGCGACACCCGCCGCCAGGGCCTGGGCGTGGGAGCCCAGTCCCTTGAAGCTGGGCAGCAGGGAAGGGTGGATGTTGACCAGCCGCCCAGGCCAGGCGGAAACGAAGCCCGGCGTCAGCAACCGCATGAAGCCGGCCAGGCAGACCAGTTGGACGTCGGCGGCCCGCAGGGCCCGGTCGAGGGCGGCGTCGAACGCCTCGCGGTCGGCAAACGACCGGTGATCGACGACCAGCCCCGGCACGCCGGCCCTTTCGGCTCGTTTCAGCCCTTCGGCTTCGGCACGATTCGAGATCACCAGGACGATTTCAGCCGGAAAGCCGGGGCGGCGGCAGGCATCGAGCAGGGCCTGAAGATTGCTGCCGCGTCCCGAGATCAGGGCCGCGACTCTCAGTTTGGCCATGCGCGGTCCGCGTTGATCACCCGGGCTTGCGGCTCGCTGCCTTTGCGGGCCTCGATCCGGCCGATCGAATGGACGGTCTCGCCACCCGCCCGCAGGATTTCCGCGGCTTCCGGGGCGTCGGCGGCGGCGACCACGACCACCATGCCGATCCCGCAGTTGAACACGCGGCTCAATTCGTGACTGTCGAGTTTGGCCTGTTCCTTGAGCCAGCCGAAAACCGGCGGCAGCGGCCAGCCGACGGCGTCGATTTCCGCCCTGGTCGCGGACGGCAGAACCCGCGGCACGTTTTCGATCAGGCCGCCGCCGGTGATATGGGCCAGCGCCTTGATCTTGCCCGCCTTGACGGCCGCCATGCAGCTTTTCACATAGATGCGGGTCGGCGTCAGCAGCGCTTCGCCCAGGCTCAGTCCGGCGGCGAAGGGGGCCGGATCGGAATAGGCCAGCCCGGATCGCTCGACCACTTTGCGGACCAGCGAATAGCCGTTGGAATGAACGCCGCTCGAGGCCAGGCCCAGGATGAGGTCGCCGGGAACGACGGTCGAGCCGTCGATCAAGGTCCCGCGTTCGGCCGCTCCGACGGAAAAACCGGCCAGATCGTAATCTCCCTTGGCATACATGCCGGGCATTTCCGCCGTCTCGCCGCCGACCAGGGCGCATCCCGCCTGCCGGCAGCCTTCGGCGATGCCGGCGACGATTTGGGCGCCGGCCGCCACATCCAGTTTGCCGGTGGCGAAATAATCGAGGAAAAACAGCGGTTCGGCGCCTTGGACGACCAGATCGTTGACGCACATGGCCACCAGGTCGATCCCGACCGTGTCATGGCGGCCGGCATCGATGGCGACCTTGAGCTTGGTGCCGACGCCATCGGTGGTGGCGACCAGAATCGGGTCGGCATAGCCGGCGGCGCGCAGATCGAACAGGGCGCCGAATCCTCCCAGGCCGGCGGCGCCGCCGGAACGGGCCGTCGATTTGGCAAGCGGTTTGATGGCTTCGACCAGGGCATCGCCGGCGTCGATATCGACGCCGGCGTCCCGGTAGGTCAGGCCATCGGTGTTCTTTGCGTCGCTAATGGCTTCCTCGCAGGATTGATCGTGCAGGCGGCAGCGGGGCTCCGCGCACGAGGGATAATGGCACAAGGGGCGTCGAACGCGCCGAAGATACTTGATCCAGGATGCTTTTCAATGCTCCATCTGGAATGGCTTTTCGCAGACCATGATCGTGCTATGGTACGCCGCATATGAACCAGTCAAGACGATCCGATCGGGGACCCTTTCCCATGCCCCATGCCGGTAGAATTCCTGGGACGGGGGTGTGCGCCGTCCTTTTTTTCGCAGTCTGGGCGCTGTTTTCCGGCCAGGCCGCGGCGCAGGTCGGCGATTCCTTCACGGTACGCAACGTTTCCGTCGATATTTCGGCCGAAAACGTCAATGTCGCCCGGGACCGCGCCCTGGCCGAAGGGCAGAAGCAGGCCTATGAGGTGCTGATGCAGCGTCTCACCGCCTCCGGCGATTGGCCCCGGCTGCCCCGATTGTCGGGTCCGGACTTGGAGAACGCCGTCCTCGACGTCGGGATCGACCAGGAGAAACGCTCGACGGTGCGTTATCTGGCGATCCTTTCCGTGCGGTTCAAACCCGACGTGATCCGCCGCCTGCTGCGGGGAGCCAATATCGCCTACGCCGAATGGCGCGGCAGGCCGGTGGTCGTTTTGCCGGTTTATCAGGCCGAGACGGGGCCGCTGCTCTCCGAATCGCCCAATCCGTGGCGCGATGCCTGGCGCAGCGGGGCGGCGCAAGGCTTGATTCCGCTGAGCGTGCCGAGCGCCGAACAGACCGAGGGCACCGTGACCGCGGTGCAGGCGGCGGCGGGAGGTCCCGAGACCCTGGCCGCCGTCGCCCAGCGCTTCAATACCCAGGACGTCCTGCTGGCGACGGCGACGCCGATTCGGCTGGAGGGCGGCAAGGCGAAGGTCGACGTGGTGCTGGCCGGGATCGGGCCGGTCGCCGCGCCCTTGGCGGGAACGCGCAGCTATGACGGCGAGGTCGGCGAAACGCTCGACATGGTGCTGCATCGGGCCGTCGAGGACATCGCCAGGACGGCCAACGACACGTGGAAGAACGGCAATCTCCTGCAGTTCGATCGCCAGGCGTCGCTTCCCGTCATGGTGCCTCTCTCGGGATTCGACGATTGGCTGGCGGTGCGCGACAAGCTGACCCATTCGACGCCGGTGCGGACTTACGAGGTGGCGGCGCTCTCCAAGACCGAGGCGGCGCTGGTCCTGCACTTCGTCGGCGAGCAGTCGCAACTGGAGTCGGTGTTTCTGCAGAACGGCCTGGTCTTGAGCTGGGCCTCCGATCATTGGATCTTGCAATCCGTCGTGACCAGGCCGACCACCGGGGCCAGGTGAAAGCGCTCATGCCGTCATCGCGGGAAAGCAAACTGTGGTTATGGCTGCTCGGCCTGGCCGTTTGCGGCGTGCTGCTCTATCGCCTGCACAGCATTCTGCTGCCTTTCGTCGCCGGCATGGCGATCGCCTACCTCCTGGATCCTCTCGCCCGCCGGCTGGAGCGTCTCGGCCTGTCGCGCACCATTACGACCGTCGTCATCACGATCGGTTTCTTTCTGTTCGTCGTGCTCCTGATCCTGGTGCTGACGCCCCTGGTGCAGGAGCAGGTGGTCGGATTCGCCCAAAGAGTCCCCGGTTACGTGCATCAATTGATCAATCGCGGCGAGCCGGTCTGGCGGGCCGCCAAAACCTATCTCTCGACCAAGGACATCGAGCAGCTGCGCTCGGCCGGCGGCGAATATGCCGGCACCGTGGCGACCTGGCTGGGCGGCGTCTTCACGCGGCTGCTGACCGGATCGCTCGCGGTGGTCAATGTGCTGTCCCTGATCTTCGTCACGCCGGTGGTGACCTTCTATCTGCTGCGCGACTGGAACGACATCACGCGGCGGGTCGACGCCTGGCTGCCGCGGGCCCATGCCGGGACGATCCGCCGTCTGCTGTCCGAGATGGATGTCATTCTGGCCGGTTTCGTGCGCGGCCAGGCGCTGGTCTGCCTGGTGTTGGGCAGCTTCTACGCGCTCGGCCTGACGGTGGTGGGGCTCGACCTGGGGCTGGTCGTCGGATTCGCCGCGGGCCTGGCGTCGTTCATTCCCTATCTTGGAACCATCTCCGGCTTCCTCATCGGGACCGGGCTGGCCGTCGCCCAGTCGCAGGACTGGACCCTGGCGGCCATGGTGGCCGGCGTTTTCCTGATCGGCAATCTGGTGGAAGGCAACGTCCTGGCCCCCAAACTCGTCGGCGAAAAGATCGGCTTGCATCCGGTCTGGGTGATCTTCGCCCTGCTGGCCGGCGGGGCGCTGTTCGGTTTCCTGGGGATTCTCCTGGCCTTGCCGGTCGCCGCGGTGATCGGCGTGCTGACGCGCTTCGCCATGAGCCGCTATCTTGACAGCGCGCTCTACAGCGGCGATTCGGACGAAGGCACCGCCCCCTGATGAGCGGATCGGCGCAATTCCCCCTGGATTTCGGCCACCAACCGGGGTTCGCCGCGGTCGATTTCCTGATCGCCGGCAACAATGCCGAGGCGCATGACTGGATCCTCCGCTGGCCGGCCTGGCCGGCCTTCGCCCTCGGTCTGTGGGGACCGGCCGGCTGCGGCAAGAGCCATCTCGCCCATATCCATTGCGAGCGGAGCGGCGGCGTCCTGCTGCCGGCCGCGAGATTGACCCCCGACGATGTGCCGGTGCTGGCCGATTATCCGGCCGTCGTGGTCGAGGATGCCGACCAGGGCGTCGACGAGGCCGCCCTGTTTCACCTGTTCAACCTGGTGCGCGAGACCGGCCATTTCCTTCTGCTGACCGGCCGCGACGCCCCGGCGCGTTGGAACGTCGCCTTGCCGGATTTGCGCTCGCGGTTGTCGGCGATCCAGGTGGCGGCGATCCGTCCGCCGGACGACGGCCTGCTGGAGGCCGTCCTGGTCAAATTGTTCGCCGATCGGCAATTGCGCGTCGGGCCGGACGTCCTGGCGTTCCTGCTGGCCCGCATGGAGCGTTCCTTCGCCGCGGCGCGCGCCCTGGTGGCCGCCATCGACGAGGCGGCGCTGGCCCAGCGCCGGGAGATCAGCGTCGCCTTGGCCCGCGCGGTGATGGCGATGGCGGACGAGGCCGCCGCCGCCGGCCGGCCGGCCGGCTGACCGGCAGCCTGGGGATCCTCCCGCCAGCGACGCCCCTCTTCCCTCGTGGGCTATCGGAGTCGCATGAAGCTGCCATTGCTTCGTTCTCGGGATCTGCCCGATGGTCTGGGGAACGGGTAAGATATTTGAGCAACACGGATGAGCACGAACGGCCACGGACGCGCACGGATAAAGATGAATATGATTAAATCGTCATTATTGAACAACTTATATTGAAATAAGTTTAGACAGTTATTTGTGAATATATTTAATATATGTGGACGTTTTTCGCGTCATTTACATTTTTTACTGTAAGAAGATATGGGGCACGCCACTCGACATCCAATCCGTATGCGTCCGTGGCTGTCCGTGTTCATCCGTGTTCCCCAAAATCCGTCGTCATCCCGAAGCGCAAGTCCCCCTTCGCAAAGCATCCCGCCCGCCTTTTTGGCGCAGATCATGCGTCGGCGTCGAGATCGCCGGGGCGGATGAAGCTTTCCAGGGCGCACCCTTCCGCCGCCAGCCGGCTCCAATCCTCGGTCGCCGCCGACAGCGTGACGAGGCCTCCGGTGGGCAGCTTGTCGGTGAGGAGCCGCAGGGCCGGGCTGGCCGGTTCGGCTTTGAGCAAATGCAAGGCCAAACGTTGCAGGCCGGGATTGTGGCCGACCAGCAGAACCGAGCGGCGGCCGCGGGGAAGTTCGGCGATCAGGGCCAGCAGGGTCTGCGGCGTCGCCTCGTAGAGACGCCGGTCGAAGGTCGCCGGCGCATCGCCCAGGGCCGGCGACAGGAAGGCCAGCGTCTGGCGGGTCCGTTTCGCCGGAGAACAGAGAACAACGTCCGGCCGGACGCCATGCAGACGGCAGTACTCGGCGAGCAATGTGGCCGCCTTGCGTCCGCGCTTGTTGAGCGGCCGCTCGAAGTCGTCGATACTGGGGTCGTCCCAGCTGGACTTGGTATGGCGGAGCAAATGGAGCAGCTTCACGGGTGGATCCCCTTCGGCGCCTTTTGTTGCAGGCGGATGACAGGTTGGACCTGTCCATGACATCGCCTTATCAAGCATATATAAAAGGGTGAGCCGATACCATGTGCCGGATGGGAGACTCCAGGTGAACGACGCCGAATTTGTGGAACCGCTGCAGGACGCTCCGGTGGAAAGCTTCACCCCGCTGCCGATCGGCCTGCACGATACCGAACGCTTCATCAATCGCGAGCTGTCGTGGCTGTCGTTCAACACCCGGGTGCTGGACGAAGCCGACAATCTGAATCATCCGCTGCTCGAGCGGGTGCGCTTCCTGTCCATCTCGGCCGCCAACCTCGACGAATTTTACATGGTGCGCGTCGCCGGCTTGAAGGGGCAGGTCGCCAACGGCGTCAACAATACCAGCCAGGACGGCCTGACGCCGGCCCAGCAATTGACCGAGATCAACCGGGAAGCCGGACTTCTCCTCGACAAGCAGCAGGACTGCTGGCGCCGGTTGCGGGTCGAGCTGCGGACGGCCGGAATCGCCGTCATCGATATTTCGGAGCTGACCCGGGCCGACCGCAAATGGCTGGACACGCGGTTCATGGACCATGTCTTTCCGGTACTGACCCCGCTGGCGGTCGACCCGGCCCATCCCTTTCCCTTCATCCCCAACCTCGGCTTCGCCATGGTGCTGCATCTGACCCGCCAGGAGGACGGCGAGGTGATGCGGGCCCTGCTGCCGCTGCCGCATCAAATTCAGCGATTCGTCCGCTTGCCCGGCGACGATATCCGCTTCCTTCCCATCGAGGACATGGTCGGACTGTTCCTCGATCGGCTGTTTCCCGGGTTCCGCGTCGATGCCTTGGGCGTGTTCCGGGTCATTCGCGATTCCGAGATGGAAATCGACGAAGAGGCCGAGGATCTGGTCCGCGTGTTCGAATCCGCCCTGAAGCGCCGGCGGCGCGGCCATTGCATCCGTCTGACGGTGAACGGCAGCATGCCCGAGGATCTTTTGGCCCTGATCATGCAGGACATGCAATTGGTGCCGTCCGACGTCTTTCCGCTGGACGGCCTGATCGGGACCGTCGACATCAAGCAACTGATCATCGACGAGCGGCCGGATCTGCAGTTCTCGCCCTACAATGCCCGCTTCCCGGAACGCGTCCGCGATTTCGGCGGCGACTGTTTCGCCGCCATCAACAAGAAGGACATTCTGGTCCATCACCCCTTCGAAAGCTTCGACGTGGTGGTGCAGTTCCTGCGCCAGGCGGCGCGGGATCCCAATGTGGTGGCCATCAAGCAGACCCTTTATCGTACCAGCAAGGACAGCCCGATCGTCAAAGCGCTGGTCGAGGCGGCCGAGATGGGCAAATCGGTCACGGCGATGATCGAGTTGAAGGCCCGTTTCGACGAAGAGGCCAATATCGGATGGGCGCGCGATCTCGAGCGGGCCGGGGCGCAGGTGGTTTACGGCTTTCTCGAATTGAAGACGCACGCCAAGATCTCGCTGGTGGTGCGCCGCGAGGGGGGAGGCTTGCGGTCCTATGTGCATTTCGGGACCGGCAACTATCATCCGATCACCGCCAAGATTTACACGGATCTGAGCTTTTTCACGACCGATCCGGCCCTCTGCCGCGACGCCAACCGCACCTTCAATTTCATGACCGGTTACGCCAAGCCGGAAAAGTTGGAGAAACTGGTGATCGCGCCGCTGACGTTGCGCGACCGCCTGCTGACCTGCATCGAGGCGGAAATCGAAAATGCCAAGGCCGGCCGTCCGGCCGCCATCTGGGTCAAGATGAATTCGGTGGTCGATTCCAAGCTGATCGACGCGCTTTATCGCGCCTCGCAGGCCGGGGTGCCGATCGATCTGGTGATCCGCGGCATCTGCTGCCTCAGGCCCGGCGTGCCGGGTTTGTCGGAAAACATCCGGGTCAAAAGCATCGTCGGGCGCTTTCTCGAGCATGGCCGCATCGTCTGCTTCGGCAACGGACATCGGCTGCCGTCCCGCCATGCCAAGATTTTCATCTCCTCGGCCGACTGGATGAACCGCAATATGGACTGGCGTGTCGAATCCCTGGTGCCGATCGAGAATCCGACGGTGCAGCGGCAGATTCTCGAGCAGATCATGGCGGCAAATCTGAAGGACAATCTGCAAAGCTGGGTCCTCGGTCCCGACGGCAATTACACCCGGATGGCGCCGCAGCCCGACGAGAAGCCTTTCAGCGCCCACACCTACTTCATGACCAATCCCAGCCTGTCGGGACGGGGAAGCGCGCTGGAGCGGGGGCGCCCCCTGCCCAAGCTGGTCTTGAAAGGTCTTGCCTGAACGATGGCCGCTTCGATCTCTCCAGCCGGAATTGCGGCCAACAAGCATGTTGCCATCATCGATATCGGTTCGAATTCCATCCGGCTCGTCGTCTATGACGGCTGGACCCGGACTCCCGTCGCTCTGTTCAACGAGAAAGCCATCTGTGCCCTGGGGCAGGGCCTCGGTCAAAGCGGCCGGCTCAATCCCGAGGGGGCGCGGGACGCCGTCGACATGCTGGGGCGTTTCGTCCGCCTGGCCCGGGCGATGGCGGTGGACGCTTTGGACATCCTGGCCACGGCGGCGGTGCGCGACGCGCTCGACGGGCCCGATTTCGTGGCGGCCGTCGAAAGCCGCTGCGGCGTCCCGGTGACGGTGCTCACCGGCGAGGAAGAAGCGCGTTTGGCGGCGATGGGGGTCTTGTGCGGAACCCCGCAGGCGGATGGAACGGTGGCCGACCTGGGAGGCGGCAGCTTGGAGTTGGTGGCGCTCGATCACGGACGCTTCGCCGGATCGCATGCCACCATGCCCCTGGGCGTTTTGCGGCTGTCCGAGGCGTCGGGCAATGTGCGGGCTCGGGCCGAAGATTTGATCGAAGGCCATTTCAAGACCATCGACTGGTGGGGATGGGCCAAGGACCGTCCTCTTTATGCCGTCGGCGGCGCTTGGCGCGCCTTTGCCAGATTGTGCCTGGCGCAGACCGGCCACCCGCTGCATGTCCTCGACAATTTCAGCCTGGACCGGCATGAATCGCTGCGCTTGATCGAATTGATCTCCAATCAGAGCCGGAAATCGCTGGAGAAGATCGCCGGTCTGTCGAAAAAGCGGGTGCCGCATCTGCCAGTCGCCGCCTTGCTGCTGGAAAAGGTGATCGAACATGCGCGGCCGTCGCGCCTGATCTTTTCCGTCTATGGCATGCGCGAAGGTCAATTCTACAAGCGCCTGCCCCCCGACGTGCAATGGCAGGATCCCCTGATCGCCTCCTGTTCCGACATGGCGCAGACGGCCGGCCGGTTTCCCGAGCATGGCGAAGAGATGCTGGAATGGATGGGCGTGCTGTTCCGCAACGAGACCGAGAGCCAAGGGCGTCTGCGCTACGCCGCCTGCCTGCTGGGCGACGTGTTCTGGAACGAGCATCCGGACTATCGGGCCGAGCAGGCTTTCTTGAGGGTGTTCCGCCTGCCCTTCATGGGGCTGGGCCATCAGGACCGCGCCGCCTTGGCTCTGGCCATTCATGCCCGTTACGAAGGCGACCACGACTTGCCGCAAGCGGCCGACGCCCGCAGTCTGCTTTCCGACGAGGAACAGCGCCGCGCCCGCGTCATCGGCCTGGCCCTGCGCCTTGGCCACTCCATTTCCGGCGGCGTGCCGGGCATTCTGCGCACGACCCGATTGTTCGGCGATCGCGAGATCCTGATGCTGGAGGTGCCGGCCGGCGATCCGGCGTTCGTTCCCGATCTTTCCGACCGCCGCTACGACCGCCTCGCCCGCGCCGCGGGTTTTGAGCGCTTCGAGATCCGCAAGGTGTAGCAGAGCGGGACTTTGAGTGGGCGGCGGAATCGAGTCCGATCAATTATTTTTCATTGGATAAATTTTACGATGGGCCTTTTACAACCCGCGTGAAATCGGACCATTGTTCAATGCGGAAGGCGCGAATATCCCGCACGGACGGCGGGAACCATGCGCTTTAGCCTTCAGCGATTGAATGGCGTTAAACAATTGTGCCATGTCCTCGTCATCGGTCACGTACAGACTTCCTTGGACACGGCGGAAACCAAATTGCGCGAGCGTCGCGCCGATCTCCGCATAGGCTTGGGATACACCTTTGGGATGGTGTTGTTCGGTGTCGGCCACCACCAGGTCAAAGGCTATGGCGAACATCAGGCGGCTTTCGGGTCTTCGATGAGGTGCTTATAACAATATTCGGCGTCTTCTCCCGATTCGAGCAGGCGGACCCGCACCAGCCAATCGCCATCCGCAAGCTGCCGAATTGGCTCGACGATCTGATAGGCGGGGCCGAACGGGCCGAATGTCTTGAAAGTACCGATCAATTCGGGTGCCGGAAAATTTTCGTTTTGTCGCATAGCGTGGGCCTCCTGCGACGACGATTATACCAGATGACCGGACCGCAACAACTTACCGCCTCTCCTCGACTCTACGGTCTCCGTGTCTCTGTGGTGCAATTTACTTTTTTAGGTTCATTCCAAAGGAATCAACCGCAGGCTCTTGCCATCCTTGGCCAAAGCCACGCCGATGCGGCCATGCTTGAGGCGCAGGGCATCCTCGCCGAAAATGGTGCGGCGCCAGCCGTGCAGGGCGGCCACCTCGGCATTGTCGTCGGCGGCGATGGCCTCGATGTCGGCCGAGGAGGCGACCAGCTTCTGGGCGACGTCATGCTGGTCGCACTTGAGCTTCAGCATCACCTTGAGCAGATCGACCACGGGACCTAAGCCGCGCGGCAGATCGTTGCGTTCCGCCGGCTCCGGCCAGGCGGATTCCGGGGTGGCCAGCGCCTGGGCGACCGCCTCCAGCAGGGCGGTTCCCTGGCGGCCTTCGGCCAGGCCTTTCGACAATCCCCGGGTCCGGGACAATTCCTCGACCGTGGTCGGGGCGTGGGCGGCGATTTCCATCAGGGCCTCGTCGCGCAGCACCCGCTGGCGGGGAAGATCGCGTTCCTGCGCTTCCCGCTCCCGCCAGGCCGCCAATTCCTTCAAGACCATCAGGAAGCGGGGGCTGGAGGAACGCGGCTTGAGGCGTCGCCACGATTCGCCGGGTTCGACGCAATAGGTCTTCGGATCGGTCAGGACGGCCATTTCCTCGCCCAGCCAGTCGGAACGTCCATCGCGGTCCAGCCGCTTTCGCAGCTTTTCATAGGCCAGGCGCAGATGGGTCACGTCCGACAGGGCGTAATGCAGCTGCCGGTCGGAGAGCGGGCGGAGCGCCCAATCGGTGAAGCGCAGCGACTTGTCGATCTTGACGTGGGCCAATTGGGCGGCCAGCGTTTCGTAAGAGACCGAATCGCCGAAGCCGCAGACCATGGCGGCCACTTGGGTGTCGAACAGCGGCGCCGGGATGGCGCCCGCCTGATGGTGGAAAATCTCGACATCCTGCCTGGCGGCGTGGAAGACCTTCAGAATGCTCCTGTCGGCCATCAAATCGTACAGCGGCGTCAGATCCATGTCCGGCGCCAGGGGATCGATCGCCCAGGCTTCATTCGGGCCTGCCACCTGCACCAGGCAGAGCTGCGGCCAATAGGTTTTTTCCCGTACGAACTCGGTGTCGACGGTGATGTAGGGAACGCCCTGCAGGCGCTGACAGAACGCGGCGAGGGACGCCGTATCGGCGATAAGACTCATGGGACCTTGCTATACACGCTTCCTTTGCCATGGTGCAATATAGTTGCCTTGACAAAAGTGCCCTTGCGTGGCCCTTTTTCCGCTTTCCGCCCGGCCTTCGGCACTCAAAGATTCTCAGGGACGACGCATATGCATTGCTATAGAACGCACAACTGCGGCCAACTTCGCAGCCAGGACGCCGGATCGGCGGCGCGGCTTTCCGGCTGGGTGCACCGCAAGCGCGACCATGGCAATCTGCTGTTCGTCGATCTGCGCGACCATTACGGCCTGACCCAGTGCGTCGTCGATGTGTCGAGCCCGGTCTTCAAGGTGCTGGAAGCGGCGCGCCCCGAGAGCGTGGTGACGCTGACCGGCAAGGTGGTCAACCGCAGCGCCGATACCATCAATGCGAAACTGCCGACCGGCGAGATCGAACTGCAGGTGAGCGAGGCGACCGAACAGTCCGGCGCCGACGTGCTGCCCATGCAGGTGGCCGGCGAGCAGGAATTCCCTGAAGACATGCGTCTGCGCTATCGCTACCTCGATCTGCGCCGCGAAAAGGTGCATGCCAACATGCTGCTGCGCAGCCGGGTGATCGCCTCGCTGCGCCGGCGGATGCTCGCCCAGGACTTCGTCGAATATCAGACGCCGATTCTGACCGCGTCGAGCCCGGAGGGGGCCCGCGATTATCTGGTGGTGAGCCGTATCCATCCCGGCAAGTTCTATGCGCTGCCGCAGGCGCCGCAGCAGTTCAAGCAGCTGCTGATGGTGGCCGGCTTCGACAAATATTTCCAGGTGGCGCCCTGCTTCCGCGACGAGGACGGCCGGGCCGACCGGTCGCCGGGCGAGTTCTACCAGCTCGACTTCGAGATGAGCTTCGTCACCCAGGAGGACGTGTTCGCCGCCATCGAGCCGGTGCTGCAGGGCGTGTTCGAGGAATTCGGCGGCGGGCGGCGGGTGACGGCGGCGCCGTTCCCCCGTATCACCTACAGCGACGCCATGCTGAAATATGGTTCGGACAAGCCGGATTTGCGCAATCCCTTGCTGATTTCCGATGTGACGGCGGCGTTCCGCGGCTCCAACTTCGGTATTTTCGCCAAGGCCATCGAGAGCAAGGCGGCGGCGGTGCGGGCCATCCCGGCGCCGGGGGCCGGCGACAGGCCGCGCAGCTTCTTCGACAAATTGAACGATTGGGCGCGCGAGCAGGGGGCGGGCGGCCTCGGCTACATCATCTTCACCGCCGAAGGACCCAAGGGGCCGATCGCCAAGAATCTGGAAGAGGGCCGCATTGCCGCGATCCGCGCCGCCACCGGCGCCAAGGACGGCGATGCGGTGTTCTTCTGCTGCGACAAGAAGGCCGTCGCCGAGAAATTCGCCGGCCTGGTGCGGACCCGGATCTGCAACGAGCTCGATCTGCTGGAAAAGGACGTCTTCAAATTCTGCTGGACCATCGATTTCCCGATGTATGAGCTGGACGAGGAGACCGGCAAGATCATCTTCTCGCACAATCCCTTCTCGATGCCGCAGGGCGGCATGGAGGCCTTGCTGGAGAAGGATCCGCTCGAGATCAATGCCTTCCAGTACGACATCGTCTGCAATGGCGTCGAATTGTCGTCGGGCGCCATCCGCAACCATCGCCCCGAGATCATGCTGAAAGCCTTCGAGATCGCCGGCTATCCGGCCGAGGAGGTCGAACATCGTTTCGGCGGCATGCTGAATGCCTTCCGCTTCGGCGCGCCGCCGCACGGCGGCTCGGCTCCGGGTATCGATCGCATCGTCATGCTGCTGGCCGACGAGCCGAACATCCGCGAAGTCATCCTCTTCCCGATGAACCAGCAGGCCCAGGATCTGCTGATGCAGGCCCCGGCCGACGTCACGGCGGAGCGGCTGAAGGAGCTGCATATCAAGCTCGATCTTCCGAAGCCGAAAAAACCGGCGGGCGAAGGCGCCGGCCAGGACAAGGACGCGACGGGCGGCTGACGCCCCCCTGGGCCGCATCATCCTGAACGGACCTGCCGGCGTCGCTCCCGTTTCATCGGAGAGAGGGGAACATGCGCAAGGTCGATCTGGCACAGGCGCTGGCCGAGGCTTTCGGTCATCTCGACGCCGGCCGCCTGCCCGAAGCCAGGCGGTTGGCCCGGGAGATCGAGCGCATCCAGCCGGCGGCTCCCGGCTTGCGCTATCTGCAAGGTCTTCTGGCCTTGGCGGCGGGCGACGGGCGAAAGGCGGCGCAGCATCTGGCCGGGGCATTGCGGCAGACGCCGGACGCGCCGCCGCCCCTGTTGGCGATGGCGCGGGCCCAGGTCCGGCAAAGCCGGTTCGAACCGGCCGAGGCCGTCTATCGGCGCCTGATCGCCCTTGCGCCCGATTTGGCCGAAGCCTACGACGAGTGGGGGGCATTGCGTTTGGCGACGGACCAACCGGAGGCGGCGCTCCTTCTTTTCGACAGGGCGGCGGCCTTGCGGCCCGCCCTGGGACATTCCTGGAATTGCCTGGGCCTGGCGCAGCGGGCGCTCGGCCGTTGGGACGAGGCGGCGCGCTCTTTCGCCCATGCCATCGACGCCGAGGGCGCCTCGGCCACGGCCCATGCCAATCTGGCCGCCGTTTTGCGGCATTTGCGGCGCCCTTCGGAGAGCGTGGTCGCGGCCCGGCGGGCGGTGGCCTTGCAGCCCGAGGTCGTCGGCCACTGGCTGGAACTGGGCCAGGCGGAACGCGACGCCGGGAATCTCGCGGCCGCCGTCGCGGCGTTCGCCAGGGCGGCCGGCCTGGATGACGGCTGCATCGAGGCCGTCTGGCTGCAAGGCGAATGCCTGGCCGCCTCGGGACGCCGCGACGAGGCGACGGCCTGCTATCGCCGGGTGCTGGCGCAAGATCCGGCCGACCGCTTCGGGGCCGTTCTCGCGCTGGCGCAACTGGGAGCCCCGCCGCCGCCGCAGGCGCCCGCCGCCTTCGTGCGGACCTTGTTCGACCAATATGCCGACCGTTTCGAACGCGAGATGGTCGAGGGACTGCACTATCGCGGTCCGCAGCTTCTGGCCGCCGCCGTCGTCCGGACGCTGGGGGACGGGCCTTTCGATGTGTTCGACGCCGGGTGCGGAACGGGGCTGCTGGGCAGGGCCCTGCGGCCCCTGGCCGGTCGCCTGGACGGCGTCGATCTCAGTCCGAGGATGGTCGGCAAGGCTCAAGGGTCCGGACTCTACGACGAGGTTCGCGCCGGCGACCTGGTGGCGGTCCTGGCGGCGCGCCCCGCCCTCTACGATCTGGTCGCGGCGACCGACGTCTTGATCTATCTGGGGGATCTGCAGGCCGTCTTCGCCGCCGCGGCGCGGGCGCTCCGCCCGGGGGGCGGCTTTGCCTTCACCATCGAAGCCCATGGCGGCGACGGTTATCTTTTGCAGGACTCGCGGCGTTTCGCCCACGGTTTGCCCTATCTTCGCCAACAGGCCGCGGCGGCGGGCTTCGTCTGGCTGTCGTCGGAAGAGACCTCCATCCGCGACGATCGCGGCCAGCCGGTGCCGGGTTATGTCGTCGTCTTGCGGAAAAATTGACGGCGGCATCCCCTCGCGGTCCGTTTCATCTCAGGGCCTGATCCTGTTCACTTCGGACCTGGTCCACGACAAGGGCTGGTTAAAAGTTAACCGCTCTGTTTTCAGGTCGGTCAAAGCGATGCGCAGGCGCGGCAATCCAGGGGCCGCCCCTTTGTTGCTGGATTGCTTCGCTCCGCTCGCAATTTCTTGACGAGCCCCAAGTGCACCAGGTCCGGCAAGCCGGAGCGGAGCGCAGGCGACGGATCGATGAAGGCGTCCCCAGTGGCGCGGGCGTCCCTGCCCGCGTCTTGGCCGAAAGGCCGGCGCGGAGGTCCGCCTCACTGGGGCCGAAGTCTTGAACCCGAGGTCAGAACCGCGGCGCCGGGCGTCCGTTTTTGCCGAAAACCTTGGGCAAGTCGATCGGGGCGCAGTTGGTCCGTCCCTGGATGACGCAATTCTGAATCCGCAGCATGTCGCCGACCTTGTGCACCAGGACATAACTGCCGCCGACCAGCAGCGCGGCGACCAGCAGGATGATCAGGCCGGACGGGCCTTCGCCCTCCGCCGGGGGCGGCGGCCAGAAGGGCTCGCCGTCGGGCCTTTCCTCGGAACCCCATCGCCAATTGGATCCGTCCATGATCCGACCTCCCTCGATGCCCTCATTATATATAGGTCGCCGCCGGGCGATTGTCGCGACGGCCAAAGGTTGTGGGTCCTGCTCCGAAGGGTGTTCGAAAGGGGCGGGGCCGGAGCCCGCGGCAGGCTTGCCGCTGGTCCCGGCGGGCGCGTCGCCCGAGGAAAATCCCGCCGCGGCCATTTACCTGCCGTCCGGGCTGGCGCATAGTGGAGCCATGCCCGACTCCGCGCCGCGTCGCCGGTCAGATTCCTATCATCGCCAACTCGATCTCATCGCGGAGATGAGCCACGAGTTCGCCACCTCGCGCGACTTGCGCGGCACCTTCCAGCGCGGTCTGAAGCGCGTGGCCGATTTCATCGAGGCCGAGGCGGCCAGCCTGTTCCTGGTCGACGAGGCGACGGGGGAACTGGTGTGCGAGGCTTGCGTCGGTCCGGTCGACATCATCGGCCTGCGCCTGTTGCCGGGGCAGGGCGTGGTCGGCCGGGTGGTCGAGCAGAATGTCGCGACCATCGTCAAGGACGCCCGGACCGATCCGCATTTCGGCGCCTTGATCGACGCCAAGACCGGCTTCGTCACCCGCTCGATTCTCTGCGCGCCGCTTTCGGTGCGGGGCCAGCGCCTGGGCGCCATCGAATTGATCAACAAGGCGGACGGCGGCCTGTTCCATCCCGGCGACCGGCAGCTGCTGCGCGCCTTGGGGGCGTCGGCCGCCCTGGCGGTGGTCAATGCGCGCCTCAACAAGGCGATGGTCGACCAGGAGCGCATGGCGCGCGAACTGGAATTGGCCGCCGAGATTCAGCGGGCCATGCTGCCGCCCCGGATGCCCGACGATTTTCCGGTCCATGGGATCAACCATCCGGCCCACGAGGTCTCCGGCGATTTTTTCGATTTCCTCAAGCTGCCGGACGGGCGGATCGCTTTCGCCATCGGCGACGTTTCCGGCAAGGGGTTCAACGCGTCGCTCTTGATGACCAAGACCTGCAGCCTGTTCCGCTGCCTGGCGAAAAGCGAAGGGCGTCCCGGCCGGTTGCTCTCGATGATCAACGCGGAATTGTGCGAAACGGCGTCGGCCGGCGGCATGTTCGTCACCATGGCGGCGGGGGTTTTCGATCCCCTCAGCGGATCGGTGCTGCTGGCCAATGCCGGACATGAGCCGCCGCTCCTGCATCGGGAGGGGACCTTCACCGCATTCTCCGCGGAGGTGCCGCCGCTCGGCATCGCCGTCGACCTGGTGCCGCCCGATATGCCGGAGACCTGGATCAGCCTGGCCGGCGGGTGCCTCTATCTGTTCACCGACGGCCTCACCGAGGCGCGCTGCCAGGACATGATGCTGGGGGCCCAGGGGGTTCGCCGCCTGCTGACCGAAATGGCCGGGCTGCCGGCCAAGAACCGGCTTGTCGCGGTGGTCGACCGCCTGGCGCCGCCCGGCAGTTCGCCCCGCGACGATCTGACCTTGCTGATGGTCGAGGACCGTCGGGACAAACCCCTGCTGGCCGTTCGCCTCGACGCCACGCCGGATTGTCTTTGCGATCTCCGCCGCAGGGTCGAGGCCGCGGCCGCGGCCGGCGGCTGCCCCGGCGAGACCGCCGCCGATGTCGTGCTGGCGGTCGACGAGGCCTGCCAGAACATCATTCGCCACGGCTATTGCGGCAAAGGCGAAGTGGTGCTGGAGATTCGCAAAAATGCGTCGGGTCTCCTGGAGGTGCAATTGATCGATTTCGCCCCCCCGGTCGATTTGGCCAAAATAAGGCCGCGGTGCCTCGACGATATCCGGCCCGGCGGTCTGGGGACCCATTTCATGCGCGCGGTGATGGACGAGGTGGTCTTTCTGCCGCCGCCGGCGGGGGCCGGAAATTTCCTGAAAATGACCAAGGCAATCCGATGAGCGCGAATTTCTCCACGCGGCATGTCGCGGGCACCGCCGTGGTGACCCTGCAAGGCGAGATCGATCTGCAGAACAGTCCGGACCTCCGGAAGGAACTGCTGTCTTGGCTGGCCGACCGCAAGGATGTTGTGGTCGATCTCTCCGGCGTCGACTATATCGACAGCTCGGGCATCGCCTCCCTGGTCGAGGCCTATCAGACGGCGCGGCATCAGGGGGGCCGTTTCAGCCTGGCGGCGGTCAGTCCGGCGGCGCTGCGCGTGCTGAAGCTGGCCCGTCTCGACGAAGTCTTCGTCATTCACGAAGGGGTCGGGCAGGCTTTGAAAAGCTCCGTGAGCCCGGGCGCCGAGATTCGCTAGAGGTTAGTGCATTGACACGAACGAATGAACCGTCATTTTCCCCCTTCCCTTGATGGGGAGGGAGGTGGGGTGGAACGGCGAACCTTGTGAATGGGGCGATGCGCTGGCGGGGGGTGTTTTTATTGCCTGTTGAAATGGGGGCCCGGGAGGTGCGAGGCAGATTTGTCGGCCTGGTGGATAGAGTGGGGCGGGCGACGGTGCACGGCCTCGATGAAATGGGCTTCGCGGCCCATCTGCTCGGCAAGAGCCTCTATTGGCTGGTCCTCGGGAAACGGCGGCGCCAGCCGGTGCGTTTCGACAGCATTATTCTGCAGGCTTACGAGATCGGCGTGCAGGCCCTTCCCATCCTGTCGGTGCTGACCTTCACCATCGGCGTCATGCTGGCCATCCAGGGCGTCTATATGCTGAAGGCCTTTGGCGCCGAATCCCGGGTGACCACCGGCATCGCGCTGTCGCTGGTCCGCGAGTTTTCGTCGCTGATCACCGGTATCCTGGTCGCCGGCCGCTCGGGTTCGGCCTTGGCCGCCCGGCTCGGCACCATGACGATCAATCAGGAGGTCGACGCCCTGACGGTGATGGGCATCGATCCGATCCGCTTCCTGGTGGTTCCGCCGCTGGTGGCCATGCTGGTGATGGTGCCGGTGCTGACCATGTGGTCGCACATGGTCTCGCTGTTCGGCGCCGGCCTCTATGTCAGTTCGGCGCTCGACATCACGTTCGGAGCCTATGTCCAGCAGGTGATCGATACCCTGCGGCTGGCCGATTTGGCCCATGGACTGTCGAAAAGCGCCATCTTCGCCGTATTGATCACCTTGGTGGGGGTGGTCAACGGCGCCGCGGTCACCGGCGGCGCCGAAGGGGTCGGGCGGATGACCACGCGTTCCGTCGTCCATGCGATTTCGGCCATCGTCGTCACCGACATGATCTTCGCCTTCATGGTGACCCGATGAACGGCGACGGCGCGGCCTACAGCATCGAAGTCGGCGGCCTGGTCGCCTATTACGGGGCCCGCAAGGTGCTGAAGGGGATCGACCTGGCCGTCCGCGACGGCGAGATCATGGTCGTCATGGGAGGCTCCGGATCGGGCAAGAGCACGCTGCTCCGGCACCTCCTGGGGCTGATGCTGCCGGCCGAGGGGGTGGTGCGCCTGCTGGGGCGCGATCTCACCCGCCTGTCCGCCATGGAGATGGCGGCGCTGCGCCGCCACATGGGCGTGGCGTTCCAGAGCGGCGCCCTGTTCAGTTCGCTTTCGGTCGCCGAAAACATCATGCTGCCGCTGCGCGAACACAGCGATCTCGATGCCAGGACCATGGAAATCATCGCGCGCCTCAAGCTCGAAGTGGTCAGCCTGGCCGGCTTCGGCCATCTGATGCCGGCCGAATTGTCGGGCGGCATGACCAAGCGCGCCGCCCTGGCGCGCGCCATCGTCATGGATCCCAAATTGCTGTTTTGCGACGAACCTTCGGCCGGCCTCGATCCGGTGGTCTCCTCTTCGATCGACGATCTGATCCTGCGTCTGCGCGACGCCATGGGCATGACCACCGTCGTGGTCACCCACGATCTGGACAGCGCCTTCAAGATCGCCGATCGGATTTGCGTGCTCGACGACGGCGAGGTCATCGCGCTCGGCAGCAAGGACGAGATCCGCGCCAGTCCTAGCCAGCGGGTGCAAAACCTGCTGAACCGGCGCAGCGAGGAGGCTACACTCGACACCGACGCCTATCTGCGCCGGCTGCTCGGTGAAGGTTGAGGACATGCGAGACAGTCGGATCAATTACGTTCTGGTCGGCGGCGTCGTGCTGGCCATGCTGGTGGCCCTGGTGGTGTCGATCGCCGTGATTTCCGGACGCACCGGACCCACCGAGCCCTATTACGTCGTCTATGACAATGTGGGCGGGGTCAAATACGGTACCAAGGTGCTGTTCGAAGGCTTCACCATCGGCCAGGTCGAAGACATCCAGCCGCTGCGGAACGGCGGCAAGGTTCAATTCAAGCTGCGCCTCGCGGTGAAAGGCGGCTGGCCGATTCCGGACGACAGCGTGGCGCGCATCGCCGCCTCCGGCCTGTTGGCGGCGGTCGCCATCGATATCAAAGGCGGTTCCAGTGCCGTCCTGTTGCGGCCGGGGACGCAGATGAAGAGCCAGGCGGGCGGCAATCTGTTCAACGCCATGGCCGATATCGCTTCGGAAGTGACCAGTCTCAGCCAGAACGGCCTGCGTCCCCTGATCGAGACGCTCAACCGCACGGTCGGCGCCTTCGGCCCGGTCCTCGAGCAAAAGGCGCCGCAGCTGTTCGACAATCTGCTGTCGCTGTCGGCCGATCTGGCCGCCAAGACGCCGCGCATCTCCTCCAACGTCGAGCAGATGACCTCGGGCATGAACAAGCTGTTCAGTCCGGACAACACCCGCAAGCTGGAAGACACCATCGGCAATGTCGACCGCACCGCGTCCAATCTGGCCGAACTGACCGGTTCCCTGCATGCCAGCAAGGCCAAGGTCGACAGTCTGCTGGCGACCCTGGACAAGGCGGCGGCCGACAACAGCGAGACCGTCGGGCAAAGCCTCAAGGATCTGCGCTACAGCCTGCAGACGGTGGCCCGCAATATCGACTCGGTGACCTACAATCTCGAAGGGACGGCCCGCAATATGAACGAATTCAGCCGCGAGATCCGCCAGGATCCCGGCCTGCTGCTGGGCGGCGGCCGGTCGCGCGACGAAACGGGGCCGAAGTGAGAATGCCGGGAAACGGGCTGTTCCTTCGATTCCATTGTCGCCGACAGTTTGTTATAGCAACACGGATGATAGGGATCCCCACGGATGCACACGGATCGGCGCCGCAGGCATTGCCCACGTCGTCTTGCCGGACGCGCGCGAAAGGATGCGAGAATGCCTGCGGTGCTTAATTTTTATCCGTGCCCATCCGTGGAAATCCGCGTTCATCCGTCTCGCTCTTCATCCCGCCGCTCGGCGGCGGAGTCTTTTCCACCGGCAGGGACGCCGGTGCCACTTTTCCTTTTCATCCAGGACGGATCGGCCGCCGGCCGGTACGAACGCGGCGTGTCCGAATGAGACCGCTTGGCCGCGCGCTCACTCTCGGCTTGGTCCTGCTGCTCGGCGCCTGTTTCGGCGGAGCGGCGCCGTCCGACAGCTTCTATCGGCTGGAGGTGCCTGCGCCGGCCGCGCTGCCGGCGCCGCCGCTGCAGGGCGTCGTCGAGGTCGGCCGTTTCGCCGCCGAGGGGCTGACCGCCGAGCGGGCTCTGCTCTACAGTTATCGCGACAAGCCGGACCAGCTGTCGCGCTACGGCTATCACCTGTGGGTCGAGCCGCCGGCGGTTCTGCTGCAGGGTCAGATGGTCCGTCTGCTGCGCCAGGCGCAAGCGGCGCCGGCCGTGGTCACGGCCGATTTGCGCGTGCCGTCCGATTTTCGGATCGAAGGGCGCCTGCACCGTTTCGAGCAGGTCGTCGGACCGCCGTCCGGGGTGGTGGTCGATCTGGATGTGAGCCTGATCCGCCCGCGGACCGGCGAGCTTCTCCTGCAGCGCGGCTATCACGTGGAAAAGCCGACCTCCGGCGATCAGCCGGCCGAGGCCGTGCAGGCCTATCAGGCCGCGGTGAGCGAAATCTTCGGGCGCTTCCTGGCCGATCTGGCGGCAAAGCCGCAAGTCCGATGAGCCGTCCCCCCCGTTTTGTCCGGGCGCGGGCCAAACCGGCCGCCGCCCTGCCGCGAACCCTGGACATCGACATCACCGAATTGGGCGCCCGTGGCGATGGCATCGGCCGCCATGACGGCCAGCCGGTTTTCGTGCCCTGCACGGTGCCGGGCGATCACCTGCGGGTCCGCGTCGACGGCCGCAAGAGCGACGGTCTGGCGGCCACCGCCCTGGAACTGCTGCGGGCCGGACCGGGACGGGTGACGCCGCCCTGCCGCCATTTCGGCGATTGCGGCGGCTGCGCCCTGCAGCATCTGGAAGACGGCCGCTACGGCGCCTGGAAACGCGGCCAGCTGGTCACGGCCTTGCGCCGCGCCGGTTTCGACGAAGCGCTGGTGGCGCCGATGATCGCCATCGCGCCGGGCAGCCGCCGGCGCGCCACCTTCGCCTTCGTGCGGCGGCAGGGCGAATTGCGGCTCGGCTTCCATGCGCGGGCCAGCCACCAGGTGGTCGATATCGCCGAATGCCCGCTGCTGGCGGGACCGCTGCTGGATCTGTTGCCGCCGTTGCGGATCCTGCTGCGGGACGTCGTCGAAGACGGACGGGACGGCGACATCGTCGCCACCGCCACCGAAACCGGCCTCGATCTTCTGATCGAGGCCGAGGCGAGGCTCGATCTGTTCGATCGCGAACGCCTGGCGGCCTTCGCCGAAAGCGCCGATCTGGCCCGGCTGTCCTGGCGGCGGCCGGGGGCTGGAATGATCGAGCCCTTGGCCCATCGGCGCCCGGCCGTGGTCCGCTTCGCCGGGATCGGCGTGGCGCTGCCGCCCGGATCCTTTCTGCAGCCCAGTCCGGAGGGCGAGCAGGCCCTGGCCTGCCTGGTCCTCGACGCCGTCGGCGCCGCCGGTCCGGTCGCCGATCTGTTCGCCGGCTGCGGCAGCTTCACCTTTCCGCTGGCCCGGAAAGCCGTCGTCCACGCCGTCGAAGGCGATCCGGCCGCCGCCCGGGCCCTGAAATCGGCGGCGGACCATCATGGCGCCCGGGTCAGCGTCGAATGCCGCGATCTGGCCCACCGGCCGCTGCTGGCCGCTGAGTTGAAACGCTTTCAGGCCGTGGTGTTCGATCCGCCCCGGGTGGGGGCGGCGGCGCAAGCCGAGCAATTGGCCCAGGCCGGTCCGCCGCTGGTGGTGGCGGTGTCCTGCAACCCGGCGACCTTGGCGCGCGACGCCAGGACCCTGGTCCAGGGCGGCTACCGGTTGATCCGGGCGACGCCGGTCGACCAGTTCCCCTGGTCGGCCCATCTGGAGGCGGTGGCGGTATTCGAACGGCAGGCCGGGGGGCGTTAGGGCCTGGGACGAAAGAACCACTCCAGGCCCTTAAGCCGAGCGGCGCTTGAGCCGGCGCGGTGAGCGGAGGCGTCATATCAAACGTTAAGGACCTGGAGCGATTATTTCGCTCCAGGTCCTTAGACTTCGGCGAGGGGCAGGACGAGTCGTTCCAGGCCGGCGGATCGGGCCTTGTCGAGCAGTCGGATGTCGGCCGAGACCACCCTGGCCCCTTGCGTATCGGCGAGGGCCAGATAGAGGCAATCGTAAACGGGATGATCGAGATGGCAGGCCAACTGGAATGCCGCGCCGAACAGATCCCCGTCCGGGGTATAGCTCACGGCGCCCGCGGTCAAGGCGCGGATGATCAGCCGGCACGTATCGTCGTCGATTTCCTGTTTGCGGCGCTTCTTCCACAGGGCGTTGGCGACCTCGATCTTCATGAGTTCGGGAGAGAACAAGCTATAGCGGCCATCGCACAATCGCTCGGCCATTTCGTTATCCGTCTCGGGAATGAACCACTTGAGGGCGACGCTGGCATCCACCACCGCCTTCATCGGTCGCGATCCTCGCGAATGAGGCCGGTACTGTCCGAATGCGCCCGGCCGCGCAGGGACTCTTTGATCCTGGCCGCCTCGGTCCAGAAATCCTGATAATCCTCGCGGGATGCCGCGACGATCACCAGGCGCAATTCCTGTTCCAGAGAATGACCTTTGCGGGAAGCACGGTTTTTCAACCGCGCGATCGCCTCATCGTCCACATTGCGCACCACGACTTGAGCCATCGCCCGCTCCCAATGCTATCATGATGATAGCATCAGCCGCTTGCCCTCAAATGTCAATCTTTCGGTGGACACGACCACGGCTCCATCCTGCTCCCTCTCCCGCTGAGCGGGCCAGCCCGCCAAGCAGGAGAGGCGTCATATCGATGGATATTCGAGATATCTGCCTCATGTGGCGTGAAATTGGGGCCGACGGCCGGCCGGCGCATGATCCTTGGCCGCGTCAAGCAACGTCCGCCGGCGCGCGGTCGGCATACCGGCGCGCCAGGACGGAGCAGGCCATCAGCTGGATCTGGTGGAACAGCATGACCGGCAGCACGATCATGCCGACCGCGTGGCCGGCGAACAGGATATTGGCCATCGGCACGCCCGCCCCCAGGCTCTTTTTCGACCCGCAAAAAACGATGGCGATTTCGTCCTGGCGGTTGAAGTGGAGGCGGCGGCTGAGCCAGGTGGTCATCGTCAGCACGAAAGCCAGCAGAACGACATTGACCGCGACCATGATGCCCGTTGTCAGCGGGGTCAACTGGCGCCAGATGCCGTTGATCACCGCGTCGCTGAAGGCGCTGTAGACCACCATCAGGATCGAGCCGCGATCGACCAGGCCGACGATCGTCTTATGCCGCACGGCCCAGGCGCCGATCAGCGGGCGCAACATTTGTCCCGCGACGAAGGGTGCGAGAAGCTGCAGCACGATGGACTTGATCGAATCCAGGGACACGCCGCCCTGGGTGCGCATCAGCAGGCCGACCAGAAGCGGTGTCAGGAAGACGCCGATCAGGCTCGATGCCGATGCGCTGCAGAGGGCCGCCGGGACGTTGCCGCCGGCGATCGAGGTGAAAGCGACGGAGGATTGCATGGTCGAGGGCAGGCAGCAGAGGAAAAGAATGCTGGCGGCCAGTTCCGGCGTGATTATGCCGGCAAACAGCATCGTGATGAGCAGGCCGGTGAGCGGGAACAGCGCATAGGTGAAAGAGGAAATGGTCAGATGAAGCCGCCAATGGGCCATGCCGGCGAAGACCGCCTGGCGCGACAGGCGGGCTCCCTGGAGAAAAAAGAGCAGGCCGATGGCAAATTGGGTCGCCACGTCGAACGTTCGGGCGAATGTCCCGGAGCAGGGAAGAAACGTGGCGAAAAGCATCGTTCCGACCAACGTCAGGGTGAAATTGTCGGGACGCAGACGGTTCAACAGGCTCATCGCTCGCTCTTTCACTTCCCGTGGCCCTGCTTACCGATCTTGGCATTTTGCGTCGAGTCCAGGAGTTTTCCGATCATAGCCGGCGATTCCGGTTGCGGGCGGAATCGATTCGATCCTTCCCTCTCCCTCGTGGGGAGGGCGGTCCGGTGGATCGTCATGAGACCGCTGGCGGCCGGATGAAAGGCGTCGACAGCGACGAGGGGCCTCTCAAGACCCCTCGTCCGTCCTCGGTCAGGGCCGCAAGACGATCTTGATGGCGCTGTCGTCGGTGGCGGCCAGGGCAAAGGCGGCGGCGATATCCTTCAAGGCGAATTCATGGGTGATCAGCGACTTGATGTCGATGATGCCCTTCACCACCGGCCGCAATGCCCAAGGCGTCCATACTTCCCGCTGCTGACGCGTGTGATGGACCAGACATGTGTTGATGAACTCCAGGCCATCGTCATGCCAACGGCTGATGTTCAGCTTTACCGGTGTCGTCAGCCAGCTGTAGAAGACGAATTTTCCGTTATGCTTGATCAGTTCGCTTGCCGCGTTGAAGCTTTCCTCGGTGCCGGCGGCTTCGACCACGACGTCGGCGCCGATGCCGCCGGTCAGTTCCTTCACCACGGCGACCGGATCCTGCCGATTGACATTGATCACCACATCGGCGCCGAGTTTCTTCGCGATGGCGAGCTTCTCATCGTTGATGTCGACCACCACCACCAGGGACGCTCCTTGTCGTTTGGCGCATTGGGCCACCACCTGACCGGCGAAGCCGCCGCCCATGACGACGGTGGTGTCGCCGATATTGGTGCCTGTGTTGAGGCCCGAGAACATGGCGCAGGCGATGGGCTCGCCGAGACTGGCCAGATCCATGTCGAGGCCGGCCGGAACGGCCTGCAGCTCCCAGACCTTGGCTTTGAAGTATTCGGCGAAATTGTTGTTCCAACCGAAACACATCACTTTATCGCCCGGCTGGAACTCGCGGACCTTGGCGCCGATCTCGACGACGGTGCCGCCACTTTCATGGCCGAGGTAGAATGGGAATTTCGGATCTTGGCGAAATTCCGCCGTTTTCGGCGGCAACAGCCCCTTGAAGAAGTTCTTGTCGGAGCCGCAGATTCCGACGAGGTGAGTCTTGACCAGCACTTCATCTTCGCCAATGTCGAGCTCCCGCTCGATGAGCTCGATCTCGTGGGGCGCTTTCAGAAGCGCGGCTTTCGTTATTACGCTCATAATGAAATGATCCTTTGAATGGCCGACCGGCCGAACATCATCCGACGCGACCGAGGGAAGGCGCTTGGCAGAAAGAGCGGTCTCCGGACCGAAAGAGGATAGTTTGAATACCAAATTGATGGCAATTATCGGCAAAAATCTTAACTTTTTCCCATATGCCGATATTTTGCATACAATTTCCTACCATGGCCGTCACATGCGAACAAGAACAATCGCGCGCCCGGCGACCGCTTTCGCGCCAGGAAACGGGGCCTCGGCAGATTTCCGCGCGCGCGCAAGGGAATCGACGTAATATTGGGCGTCGCGGCGGCGGCATCCGCGGTCCGCGAGCGGCCGCTTGCGACAGGCGATCCCGTCAAACTGAGGTGAGGACGACCGACCCATGCCATCCAAGGACTGCGGCGTAGCCAACGGGTTCGCCGACCTCCACGCCGAGGTCTTGATCAAGCTGCGCGAAATGATTGTCAGCGGCGAGTTTCAGCCGGGTTCGCGGATTGTCGAGCGCCTTCTCTGCGAACGCCTCAAGATATCGCGGACGCCCCTGCGCGAGGCGGTCAAAGTGCTCGCGGCGGAAGGATTGGTCGAGCTGTTGCCGAATCGCGGCGCCCGGGTCGCCGATTTCCGGGAACACGATATTCGCGAGACCTTCGAGGTCATGGCGGCGCTCGAAAGCCTCGCCGGAGAATTGACGGCGATTCGGGCGACGGAAGACGAAATCTCGGAAATTCGCGCTCTGCACTATCAGATGTACGCGCATTTTCTTCGCCGCCAGCTTCCCGATTACTTCCGCCTGAATCAGGAGATCCACGTGAGGATCGTCGACGGCGCCCATAATGCCGTCCTCAAGGCGCACTTCGATGTCCTGAATCGCCGGGTGACCCACGCCCGTTATCTCGAAACGTTGTGGACCGACGAGATTTGGGCATCCGCCATGAAGGAGCACGAGACGATCGTCGATGCCCTCGTGCTGCGCGACGGCGAGCGTCTGGGTCGTGTCCTCAGGCAGCATCTGACGACCAAATTGCAACGGGTTCTGGCGTGTTTCGGCGCCCAAAAGGCCTCGGCGGAAACGGCCGGGAAACCGGCGCGCCGGCGCCGTTCGGCCGACAAGCTCGCGCCGTCGTGAGGAAGAGGTCCGAGATGGCGGCGCCGTCGCCCTGACGGGGGGCGGGTCCATCGGCCGACCGGCTTGCCTTCGCGTCTTCCGTGACGATCGATCCGATCCAGGCTGGCGACTCCCGCATATTTTGTATTCAAAATATCGATAAATCGCACATCTCTCTCATGTTTCCCCGGTTTTCCTGGATTTATACCCATAAAAATTTTATGTTTTCGCGTTTGATTGTATGCAAAATTCTGCTAAGACTCAGCCTGGAGAGAGCGCAAGAGGCAGTCATCCGACGAATACGGAGATTGTCGCCAGGGAGGGATCGTCATGGACAAGAAACGCACGCGCGTTCACTATCTTGTGATAACTGTTGTTTGCTTATTGTATTTTATTACTTATCTTGATCGTGTGAATTTTTCTGTCGCCGCACCGACGATTTCCAAACATTTCGGCATCGGCAAAGTCGAACTGGGGTCGCTCTTTTCCGCGTTCTCCATCGCCTATGTTCTTTTTCAGATCCCCATCGGATCGCTTGGCGATCGCATCGGCCCTCGCAAAATTCTCACCCTGATCGTGGCCTTCTGGTCGATCTTCGACATCTTCACCGGATTTGCCTGGAGTTTTCGGTCCTTGCTGATGGCCCGCTTCGCCCTCGGCGTCGGCGAGTCCGCCGCGTTTCCCAGCGCCACCCGGGCCTTCGCCAACTGGATCCCCAAGACCGAACGCGGCTTCGCGCAAGGGGTGACCCATGCCTTTTCGCGCCTGGGCGGTGCGGTGACTCCGGTCATCGTCGTCGCCATCATCGCGCGCTACGATTGGCGCGCCGTTTTCTATATTTCCGGCGGTATCGCTTTCGTTTGGGCTCTCCTCTGGTTCTGGTGGTATCGCAATACGCCTGCCGAGTATCAAAAGAAGTGGGGCGGCATCAATGCGAACGAACGAGCCTTCATCGAAGAATCCATGGTGGTAAAAAAGAAAACTTCGAAAATTTCCTTTCTTACATTGATCAAAAGCAGGAATGTCTGGCCGCTTTGCGTTAGCTACTTCTGCTATTGCTATGGTCTGTGGATTTATCTGACCTGGTTACCGACCTATCTCGTCGAGGCGCGGGGATTCGCCATCATCAAGATGGGGATTTTCGCCAGCTTGCCGCTCATGGCCGGAATGTTCGGCGACGTTCTCGGCGGATGGCTGTCCGACAAGATCTGGGCCCGCACCGGCAAGGGCACTTTCGCCCGCCGCAGCGTGGCCATGGGCGGGCTGCTCATGGCGATGTGCTTCATCGTGCCGGCCGGAATGACCGGGTCGGCCGACTGGGCCATCTTCTTCTTGTGCATGTCATTGTTCGGGCTGGAAATGTCGGTCGGCGTCTATTGGGCCGTCTGTCTCGACATCGGACAGGAAAATGCGGGATCCGTATCCAGTCTGATGAATTGCGTCGGCTGTATCGGTTCCTTCGTCTCGCCCTTTCTGTTCGGCGTCATCGTCGAATATACGGGTTCGTGGACTTATCCCTTCATTCTTGCCGGCGTCGTGCTGCTGGTCGGAGCCCTGCTGTGGCTCAAGACCGATCCGGAGTTGACGGTCAGCGAAGAATTGGGCCTGGGAAACCTCGCCGATACGCCCCTGTCGCAAGGCTCGCCCCTGCCGGCGCATCTCAAAATTTGACGGCTCCCCCCCCGTCGGCTCGATGGCCGCAGCGACGGGGGGCGACGAGGCGTCTGGCCGCCGGGGAGGGGGCCGGCGCCATCGGCCCCGGATCAACCGCCTCAACCGGCCGGCGCATGTTCCTTGGCCAATTCGAGCAACGCCGCGATCGCATGGTCGGCCCCCTCGGCGATCTGGCCGATGGAGGCGTCCAGCATGTAACAGGGCGTGGTGACCACACGGCTGGCGCGATCGACCGCCACCTCGCCATGTCCGCGTTCCAGGTGCGTGGCGCCCATGGCGGTAATGGCCGCCGCGGTGCCGGCGTCGTTGCCGATGGTGACCTCGACCCTGCCCAGCACCTTGGCGACGACGACCGGGGCGATGCACAGCGCGCCGATCGGCTTGCCGGCCTGGTGCATGGCGCGAATCGCCGCCGCCACCGAGGGCTCGACATTGCAGTCGGCGCCGTCGACGGCGAAACTGCAGAGATTCTTGGCCGCGCCGAAGCCGCCCGGGAAGACCAGGCCGTCGAAATCCTTGGCGTCGAAGGTGGCCAGATCGCGGATCTGGCCGCGGGCGATCCGGGCCGATTCGACCAGGACATTGCGCGTCTCGTGCGTCGCCTTGCCGGTGGCATGGTCGATCACGTCCCGTTGCAGAATGCTGGGGGCGAAACATTGAGCGGCGGCTCCGTGGCGGTCGATGGCCAGCAAGGTCATCACCGCTTCGTGGATTTCCGAACCGTCATTGACGCCGCATCCCGACAATACGACGGCGATCTTCTTCTTTGCGCTCATGATTTCCTTCCTCTGTCCCGTCCGCCGTCCTTCGCGGAAGGCGACGCGGGAGCGGGTTCATCTCGAATGCCCGGCGTCGTTTTCCATCGATCGCCGGGCGACAGGTCTCGCGGCATTGTCCTGGAGGCAGGGCGTCGCCACTATGATAATAAGGTGCGAAGCGACATCCGGCTTCGGTTTTTTCCAAGCATGAGGATCATATGACGATGGCCCGTTGCCCGGCCTATTGCCGTCTGGAACGACTCTTCACCCGCCTGACGCTGATCGAGCAGGCGCTTGGCCTGCTGCATTGGGACATGGCGGCGATGATGCCGCCCGGTGGGGCGGCGAGCCGGGGCGAGCAGCTGGCGACATTGAAGGCGCTGGCCCACGAGCTGCTGACCGCGGCCGGGGTCAAGCCGCTGCTCGACGCCGCCGTGGACGAGGACCTGGACGACTGGCAGCGGGCCAACCTGAGGGAAATGCGCCGCGACTGGATGCATGCCGCCATGGTGCCGTCGCGTCTCGTCGAGGATCTGTCGCGGGCCGGTTCGGCCTCGGAAACGCTCTGGCGCAAGGCGCGCCCGGCCGGCGATTTCGCGGCCGTGGCGGCGCCGCTTGCCGAGGTGCTGCGGCTGACCCGCGAAATGGCCGAGATCAAGAGCCAGGCCCTGGGCGTCCCGGCCTATGACGCGCTGCTCGATCAGTATGAGCCGGGCGGGCGGGCCGCCGCCATCGACGTGGTCTTCGACGATCTGGGGGCCTTCCTGCCCGGATTCCTGGAGCAGGTGCTGGCCAAACAGACGCCGCCGCCGCCGGGTCCGCGCGGCCCCTTTTCGATCGAGCGCCAGAAGGCCCTCGGCTTGCGGATGATGGCGGTGCTGGGGTTCGATTTCGAGCATGGCCGCCTCGACGTCAGCCAGCATCCTTTCTGCGGCGGGACGCCCGACGACGTGCGGATCACCACCCGCTATGACGAAGGCGCCTTCATCAAAAGCCTGATGGGCGTGCTGCACGAGACCGGCCATGCCCTTTACGAACGCGGCCTGCCGGCCGCCTGGCGGACGCAGCCGGTCGGACGGGCCCGCGGCATGAGCCTGCACGAAAGCCAAAGCCTTCTGATGGAAATGCAGGCCTGCCGCTCGCGGGAGTTCCTGTCCTTCGCCGCGCCGGTGATCGCCGAGCCTTTCGAGGCCGCCGGACAGCCGGGATGGGACGCCGACACGCTCCATGCGCAGATCGTCCGGGTGACGCCGGATTTCATTCGCGTCGATGCCGATGAGGTGACCTATCCGGCCCATGTGATCCTGCGCTATCGGCTGGAGAAGGCGCTGATCGGCGGCGAGATGCAGGTCGCCGACATTCCGGCCGCCTGGAACGAGGGCATGGTCCGCCTGCTCGGCATCCGGCCGCCGGACGACCGCCGCGGCTGTCTGCAGGACATCCATTGGTACGACGGCGCTTTCGGCTATTTTCCGACCTATACCCTGGGCGCCATGACGGCGGCGCAATTGTTCGACGCGGCGGCCAGGGCGGTGCCCGATCTGCCGGCGTCGATCGGCCGAGGCGACTTTCGGCCGCTGCTCGGCTGGCTGCGGGAGGCGGTGCATGGCCAGGCGTCGCGCCATACGACGGACGAGCTGCTGATCAGCGCCACCGGCCGGTCCCTTGATCCGTCGGTGTTCAAGGCGCATCTGCGGCAGAGGTATCTGGCGTGACGGAGAATTGTCGGGGAAGGCTTGTTCCGCCTGGTCCCGATGGTTAATGTGTGCCCTCTCTCTTACAGGTCCTGGTCGAGCGATGAGCTATCACAGCACACGGGGGCAAGCACCGACCCTCGCTTTTGACGACGTTCTTCTGGCCGGTCTGGCCCGCGACGGCGGGCTTTACCTGCCCGAACGCTGGCCGCATTTCTCCAAGGCGGATCTGGCGGGGTTCGCCGGCTTGCCCTATCCCGAACTGGCGGTGCGGGTCATGCTGCCGTTTCTCGACGGCACCATCGCCGAGGGCGATTTCGCCGCCCTGGTCGCCGAGACTTATGCCGGTTTCGATCACGCCGCGGTGGCGCCGCTCAAGCAGTTGGGCCGCAACGACTGGCTGCTCGAGCTTTTCCACGGGCCGACGCTGGCCTTCAAGGATTATGCCCTGCAGTTGCTGGGGCGTTTGTTCGACCATGTGCTGACGAAGAAGGGCCAACGGGTCACCATCGTCGGCGCCACCTCGGGCGATACCGGCTCGGCGGCCATCGAGGCGTGTCGCGATCGCGCCGCCGTCGATATCGTCATCCTGCATCCGAAGGGCCGGACCTCCGAGGTGCAGCGCCGCCAGATGACCACGGTCACCGCGGCCAATGTGCGCAATGTCGCCGTGGAAGGCACCTTCGACGACTGCCAGGACATGGTGAAGGCCATGTTCAACGACCAGCCGTTCCGCGACCGCTTGAATCTCTCGGCGGTGAATTCGATCAATTGGGCTCGCATCATGGCCCAGATCGTCTATTATATCGCCGCCGGTACGGCGCTGGGCGCGCCGCATCGCGCCGTATCCTTCGCCGTGCCGACCGGAAACTTCGGCAATGTCTATGCCGCCTTCGCGGCGCGGCGCATGGGCCTGCCGATCGACCAGCTGGTCGTCGGTTCGAATTCCAACGATATCCTGACGCG
>JAATGN010000004.1 GCA_015654615.1 Rhodospirillales bacterium | reverse complement strand
GAGCCGGGCTGGGAGGAACGGGGCCATGTGGCGCCGCAGAGCGAGATGGAAGGCCGGCTGGCGGCCCTGTGGGAAGAGGTCCTGGGCGTCGGGCCGATCGGCGTCACCGACAATTTCTTCGAACGCGGCGGCGATTCCCTGTCCAGTCTGACCATGACCACGGCGATGCGGGCGCGCGGCATCGGCCATTTGTCCACGGCGGACGTCTTTCACGATCAAACCATCGAAAAACTGTGCGCCCGTATCGAGTCGGGACGGAGAAGCGGCCCCTCCTTCGTCGTTCCCCTCCGCAATGGCCATGCTCAGCCGACGATCTACTGCCTTCCGACCTTTTTTGGGAAAGTGGGCGGCTATGTCAATCTGGCCAGGTCTCTTGCCGATGACTGCCATATCGTCGGATTCCAGGCGAGATGGCTGGATAATTTCTGGGCTCTCGATCAATCCATCGAGGAGATCGCGGCGAGCTACGCCTCCTATATCGCCGAACAGGACGCCGGGAAGGGCTGCGTTCTTCTCGGGTGGTCGTGGGGGGGCGTGCTGGCCTATGAAATCGCCCGTCAATTGGGCGACACGGTGAAAATCCACTTCATCGGCATGATCGACATCCACGACCTGAGCGGGGAATTCGATCGCTTCGACAAGCCGATCGACGAAACGCTCCGGTCCAGCCTGAAAGCGGCGTTTGGAGCGTGGGTCGCCGGATCCCCCCTTCGGATATTGTGGGAGCAGTTGATCGATAAGGCGCACGGCTATGAACTCAACGTGGCGCTCAATTATTTCATGGATCGGCGCCCGCTGTGGAATGAAGCCGCGCCGACGATCGAATCCCCCGAATACCGCGATCTCATCCTTCTGAATACGATCATCATCACGCGCCGCTACGAATTCAAACGCTGCGATGTTCCCATCAAATCCTGGATCGCGGCGGACTCCATGCGGCCGGGAAGCGGGCTGATCGATTGGTCCGTCTATTCCACAAGGGCCGAGATCGCGGCCGTCATCGATGATGTCAGCCACGATACCATCATCGATTCCCCGGTTTTATTTCGCGACATCGGTAATGCCTGGATATTTGACACTATTGCGTCTCAACCGCCTGCCACTTGGCGCATAAGCGGAGCGGTCATATGAAGGTTCGGTCCGGAGGTCGCGGCCGCATGGTTCTCCCAAAAGGCGCTCCCGCGGAGTGCAGGGCATGATCGAAAGATTGCGGATAATTCGAGGAACCACGGATGTGAAGCGCGAGCCGGCGGCGGTCGACTGCGAGTCGCAACTCGTCTTTGGGGAGTATTTCGACGTAGAGAGGTTTGAAGATGACTGGGCCTTCGGCCGTTGCGTCCACGATGAATTTGCGGGCTATGTCCACCGCGAAGCGCTGGATGCCAACCTGGTGCAGCCGACCCATTCCATCGGCGTGATGCGCGCCCCATTGCTTCGAAGACCGGCTTTCCGGTCCGCGCCCCGCGATTTTCTCAGCCTCGGCAGCCGGGTCCGGGTCGTCGAACAGCGCAATCAATTCTGCTCGTTGGACGAAGATGCCTGGGTCTACAAGGCTCACCTCGTCGAGGGGGCCTTGCATCAGCCGGACTATATGGCCATGGCCGAAAAACTGGTCGGAGTACCCTTCGTGTGGGGAGGGCGGTCCACCTTTGGCTTCGATTGTACCGGCATCATTCAGTTCGTCCTCGGCCTGGCGGGCATTCCCGCTCCCCGCGATATTCCGGAACAGGTCGCGGCATTGGGGTGCGCGGTCGAAACCCCGCAGCGTGGGGATTTGTTTTTTCTGGAGAAGCGCGGCGGTTTTTTTCATTCCGGACTATTCATATCCGAAACACAAGTCGTCAATGCGGGCGAACGTTTCGCGGCTGTCGGCATTCAGGAGTATTCAGAAGTCTATAATCTTTATCGTCTGTTCGAGGAAGCCAATGGTGCGCGGGATCAGTTTCGTGCACATCTGCGGCGACTTCCACAATCGGAGACCTGTTCATGAATGAAGCATCAGCGCAAATTACGCCGGAAAAACTGTCATCCATGATTGCGTCGTTTCTTACCGAAATGCGGAAAGGAACGAGTGTCGTTCCGGTTGTGGTTACGCCTGAAACCAATTTGCTCGACGACGTCGGTCTCGACTCGCTCGAAATTACCGAATTGATCTACCGGCTGGAGGATGCCGCCGGAGCCAAGTTGGACCTCGATCGCCTCGAATTGCGTCATTTTCGCCGTGTCCGGGATTTCGCCGAATTTATCGACGAGTCGAAACGATGAATATTCTGGTCGGATCGTTTCCGGCCGAGCAATCGTGGGCGTCTGGAAAAGAGGCTCGCCTGAATCCATTCCGGGCCGCCGATCTGACGGTCGGTTCCCTGGACGAGGTTCTGTTCCCCCTCTGCGACGACGGCGATGTTCTTTGCACGCGGTTCGCGCGCAGTGAACGGCTCCGTGAATACCATGCAATGCTTGGCTTCCGGCATGACGAGCGGGCGTGCACCGAGGACAGGTCCGACCGGCGCGACACCTACGCCCTGCTTGACGACGAGGTGCACGCGGAATGGCTGAAGGGCGCCATGGCGGTGGGAGGCCGTCTCGTGCCATGGGCGGTGACGCGCGACAGTGCGCCGCTTCTCGAACGTTATGGCGTTGTCGATCATGTCCCGGTCGATGTGGTGGCGCGCGTCAACTCGAAGATCTGGTCGACGGAACTCCGGCGGCGAATCGACCCCGGCGATCCGTCCATCGTCACGTCGTCTGCAGCGGAATTACTGCATTTCGGAACAGATTATCTGCGACGTTATGGTCCCATTGTCATCAAGGAGCCGCACGGCGTTTCCGGCGGCGGCACGGTAGGGGTGGAATCCGAGCACCGGCTCCGGCAGATCGTCGACAGCCTGGCGGTCCAGGAACGATCCGGTTGCCGGGTGCGGATGATCCTTGAGCCGTTCCTCAACAAGCTATTCGATTTCTCGATCTATATCGACCTTCTGCCCGACGGGCATATTCGCCAAGCGGGCCTGCAGGAAGCGCTCGTGACCGGTTTCGGCTGGTCCGCGGCGATGCCGATGACCCCGGAGCACGAGGCGGCGGCGTGCACGCCCCGCTACTTCGATACGATCGAAAATATTTGTCGCGCTCTCCACGAAGAAGGCTACGCGGGTCCGGTTTGCATCGATTCGATGGTGCTCGCGAACGGTGACATCGTGCCGCTGGTGGAGGTCAACGCCCGCCTCTCGCTTGGGCGGATAAACCACCGGCTCAATACCGCCATCGCCGTCCATCGCCGCAAAAGCTACTTTTCGATGATCCGGACATCCTTGGAACGCGAGACGTTTGGCGAATTCCTTGACGCGCTTGCCGCCGCAGGCGGTTTGTTCGGCGCCGGTAGCGAGGCGGGCGTTATCCCGCTCAGTTCGAACACGCTGGGGAGCGGGCGGGCACCGGGAAGGCTCTATTTTTCGGCACTCTTCGGCGATTCTCTCGATCTGCAGCGGACGATCGCGAGACTGCATGACGTCCTTGGGCGACTCGGCGCACAAATCTTTTGAAGGCTGGCATGATTGGCATTCTATGCTCTGCGCTCGGACTGGGGACCTATGTTCCCGGTCTTCTCATCCGCGAAGAACTCGCGGCGGCGGGAGTTGAATCGCGTGTGCTGGTGTTCGAAAGCTTCCTTGGAAAGGAGCAGCGCGAAGCCATCGTCAAGGCGCGTCGCGCCTACCAGCGTAACGTGGCGCTGGTGCGCATCGGACAAAAATTAATTCCGAGGATGCATGCAGACACGGCGATCGATCGGAACGCGGTCCGCGATGCCATGGATCGATCCGAAATTTCCCACCTCATCGTCCTGACCGGCTTTTGGATTCCCATCTTGGTCGAACTTGCGGCCGTCCGCTCGTTTTCGACTGACCTCCTGCACATCGATGCGATCCTTTCGCCATCATGGGAGGCCGTCCGGGAAAGGGGCGCCGATGTTCTCCGCGCCAGGGACATCTGGCTCGGCAACCTCGCGAATGGCCGGCTGGACCATGCCATCGAAGTGGATTGCGTCGAAATCCCATTCGCCGAGCGGCAGAACGCGATCGTCGCTCACGGCGGCGGATGGGCATTGGGGGCGTACAAAGAGGCAACGAGCGGGATCGCCGAAGCCGGATACGGCGTGCATGTCGTGTTGCCGGCCCAGGCCGATCCGCCATCCTGGGCGGCGAGCGTATTGCGGGTCGATCCGCAATGGGAAGTTTGGGGCGCCCCGGGACGGCTCGCCGCATTTCCTCCGCTTGTCGGAGACGGCTTCCTGCTCAACCGCGGACCCGACCGCCATTACCACGACTTGCTTGAGGTGTGTCGCCGGACGAAGGGCGTCGTCAGCAAACCAGGCGGTGCGACAATCTTGGATTGCATCGCCGCCGCGACCCCTCTCATCTGCATCGAGCCGCAAGGCGACCACGAGGCGGCCAATGCGACACTATGGACTTCGCTCGGGCTCGCCATCCGTCTCGACGACTGGGCCCGCGCCTCATTTTCCGATGACGTGCTGTACCAGCTCCATCTCAATCTCCGCCGGGTGCGGGCGCGGACGCCGTCATACGTTCGGGAAAGGCTCCTCGGCCCGGCATGATGCGCGGGTCGGGGAAAGTCGCGGATCGGATCAATTATTTGTCGTCAACAGTGAGGTCGTCGGATAGGAGAAGTCTCGATGCAGCCCAGATCCAAAAAGAAGATCGATGTCGAAAGCTTTGAGCGATTCAAGCGGGAAATGCGGGCGACGCTGGATATCGGACGTCGCATCGATGAGGACGCGTCCTACACGACGCCCCTTCCTCTGGAAGTGGGGTTTCAACTCACCAATCGCTGCAACTTACGCTGCGCCATGTGCTTTCAGTGGAAGGAGACGGGCTTTCACAACGCCTTCACGCCGACAGTGCAGCGCGCCGAGCTTGACATAGAGGTCGTGCGACGCGTGCTGGACGAAACCCGTTCGGTACGGAGCGCTGTCTATCTCTGGGGCGGCGAGCCCCTGATTTACCGCCAATGGGATGAACTCGCCGGTATCCTGGCGGCGGATAGGCGGCGCGTCGTCCTCTGCACCAACGGCATCAGCCTTTCATCGAAACTCGATACAATTCTGCCCATTTCGAAGGACTTCGTCTGTCTCATCAGTGTCGACGGCTTCCAGGAAGGCAACGATGCGCTGCGAGGGAAAAATACCTTCAGATCCGCTTCCAAGGCGATCGCGCAACTGGTCGAACTTAAACGACGCGGCGCGTACCTCGGTGACATCGGAGTCAGTTGTGTCATCAACGGAACTCTCATTCCGCGACTTACCGAGTTCGTCGAGCATTTCCAATCGGAAGGAGTCGATGCGATCTATATGGTATTCCCATGGTATATTTCCAAAAGCTCCGCCGAAAGGATGGACGCCTATTTTGAGACGAACCTTTCCTGGCTTCGCGAACAGGCGCCCGAACTCATCTCCCATCACGTGAACAGTTGGCACTCCTACGACTTTCATATCTCGCGGGAGATGGTCGATGAACTCCGCCGGCAGATGCGAACCATCTTCGACACCGTCTGGAGTCCACGCGTCCGCTTCCAGCCGGAGCTCGGCCTGGATGAAATCGAGGCGTTTGTTCAAGGGTCCGAGCAACCGGCGCAGCGACGCACACGGTGCGTTTCCGTCGCCAGACGAATGAATGTGATGCCGGATGCCGGCGTCACGACATGCAAGCTCTTTCCAGAATTTCGGGTCGGCGACCTAACGGGAAAGAGCGTCGCGGACGTCTGGCACGGCATGGTCGCCACGCAAACGCGCCGCAAGCTCGCCGAGGGATTGACGCCGATCTGTTCGAAATGCGTGCAACTCTATCTGCATTCGGCATAGGTCTTCACGCAAAGAAAGGTGGATCGCCGTTCCCCCCCCCCTCCATGCCGGACCGGGTGCTCAGACCACTTCGACGGTCTCACCCGAGAACAGGGGGCCGATCTGCGCATGGCGGCGAAACACGTCGTCGGACAGCGTGCGGACATCGTTCCGGGGCGTCGAGGCCAACATGATTTCGATGCGCTCATGCGCCCGATCGAGAAGGCGGCGATCGAGCGCTCCCGTGCGTCGGCCATTGATGATATGCCGCGCGAACGTTCGGGCGCGCTCCGTATCCGTCCAGTGAGGGCAGATCATCAACATGTCGTTGCCTGCGGACATGAACTGCACGGCCGTATCTTCGTTCTCGAACATGGTGCTGACCGCGCGCATGCCGACATCATCCGAAACGATCACTCCCTCGAAGCCGAGCTCCGTTCGCAGAAGGTCGTGGTTGATGCGCCGGGACAAGGTGGCCGGAAGGGCGTCATCCAGGGCTTTGAAAAGAATATGCGACGTCATGATCATGCCGATGCCGTTTTCGATTGCCGCCGCAAACGGCTTCAACTCGCGGCTTCGTAAGGCGTCGAGTGTGGCGTCGATGATCGGGAGTTCGTGGTGGGAGTCGACCTGCGTATCGCCATGGCCCGGGAAATGCTTCCCGCAGGCCCGGACGCCGTTCGATTCCAACTGTTCGATGAATGCGCCTGCCCTGGCGATGACGGTTTCGGGGGTCGGACCGAAAGATCGCGCGGCAATGACCGGATTCTGAGGGTTGCTGTCGACATCCAGAACCGGCGCGAAGTTCAAGTTGATGCCCAGCGACGCGAGTTCGACGCCCATCGCGGCGCCGACTTGGCCGGAGCGATCGCCCCAGGAGCGCGCGTGCGCGTATCGCGTGATCGGCGGTGGGGTGCGGCATACGCGCGCCCCTTCGTGATCGATCGCAATGAAAAGCTTTTCGCGACCCGTCGCCTCGCGAACCGCGGCAATGAAGTCGGCGTGGCTGGCGAGCCATTCGGAATAGGGCAGATCGTGGTGGAAGTTGCTCTTGTAGAGAATCACACCGGCGGGACGTAAATCGCTCAACAGCCGTTTGTCACGGTCGTCAAGCGCCGTGGTCGGGCGTAGGCCGAGCATGAAATGCTGGCCGACACTGGCCAGATCAGCCTCGGACATCGGCGGCCTCCTCTTTGTGAAGAATTTGACGCAATGTAATACACGGGCGTCAGGGCGAAGCCAAGGAGCAAGGAAGCCCGGACGCCGTCCGCGCCGCGGCGGGAGCCGAGGTGATCCCGGAAGGATATTCCGAGCTTCCGGCATGTCTTGGCGAGGCTCCAGACGAGGGCGCGAACCTTTTCCTCGGCGGCGCGGGCCGTCTAGGAAGCGACCTTTCCGTCGATCGAACGCACGTCGGTTCCCGGATTTGGCGAACAGCCTCTTGATGACGGTTTGGCTCGGGCCGGTTGCTCTGTCTTTTGCGTGGTCACGGTTCAGCCTTTGCCTTCCCGGCGCCATCGCTCAACAAGTCCATGAAGGCTTGATAGCAATATACTCGCCCGCGCTTTCGTCCTGTCACTTCGGTGACGATGCCAAGACGCTGAAGTTCGGCAAGGGCGCTGTTGACGGTGGGAGTCGTCAGTCCCGTCTGCGCCCCTACCTTCGGGGCGGTAAGGAAGGGGCTCGTCTGCATCAGTTCATGTACCCGCAACACTGAACCGGCGCGATCCCCGGCGGCGGCGATGCGTTCTCGGTCCGTCTTGAAAAGGTCAACGATGCGTGTGCCGGTGATGAACGCCTGATCCGCCGTTTCAGCAATACCTTCGAGAAAGAATTCCAGCCATGCTTCCCAAGCACCGCGTTCCCGCACCTCCTGGAGCAGTCGATAATAGGTCCTCCGGTGCGTCTTGAAATACAAGCTGAGATAAAGCAGCGGTTGTTTCAGGACATTCTGCGCACAAAGAAAGAGCGTTATCAGAAGTCGGCCGAGCCGACCGTTGCCATCAAGGAATGGATGGATGCTCTCAAACTGCACATGAATGAGTCCCACCTTGATCAAGGGCGGATATTCCGATGTGCCCGTATGAATGAACTTTTCAAGAGCGTCGAGGCAGGGCATCAACTCGTTGACGGGTGGTGGCACATACATGGCATTGCCCGGCCTGGTTCCACCGATCCAGTTTTGCGAGGTGCGGAAGTCTCCGGGGTTCTTCGTTCCTCCGCGTCCACCATGCAGAAGGCGCTCGTGCATTTCGCGGATCAACCGAAGAGAGAGCGGGAACTTGTCGAGCCGTTTAAGGCCGTACATCATGGCGTCAGCGTAGTTTGAAACCTCGCGAATATCGTCGATCGGCTTGCCAGCGGCGGCTTCAGTCTCGAGGCGCAGCAAGTCAGATAAGGTCGATTGCATACCCTCGATCTGCGAGGAAAGGACGGCTTCCTTGCGGACATACATGTAAAGAAACAAGGCGTGGTCGGGAACCAGCATGGTCATACCATCGAGACGCCCGAGTGCGCGGTCTGCCGCACTCAGGCGCGTGAGCAGCCTGGTGATCTCAATCGGTGGATCGGGAGGCAATGGTGGCGGAACGAAGGCGCGAACGCGCTCATCGGCGAAAGCCGTTTCAACATAGCGTCCGAGTCTGCCGGTGATCGTGGATTGGGACATGATAAGATCGACTTTATGTGCCGCTCCTGTTAATAAAGAAATCGGGTGCATATTTAACTAAGGTGACGTCTTAGTAAAGGGGGCTTAATCTGGGGGCGATGATGACGGTCAGGCCCTGGGTCAGCAGCCGTACCAGCAGGATATTCCCTGGGTTATGAGGCCGATGACGGCGCCGGGGGGCGGGTTGCCCAGGAGTCCGCCATCGAAGCCGTGGCGCGCGCAATGTCCGACAAGAATTCGAAATCGATCGTCTCCACGGTGTCGGTCGGCTTGTGATAGTGCGGATTTCGAAAAT
>JAATGN010000412.1 GCA_015654615.1 Rhodospirillales bacterium | reverse complement strand
CCGATCACGCCGGGCTTCGAGGCGCTGGTGTTCAAGGCCTCGCGCGGCATCGAGGATATCTACGAGCTGACCTATTTCCGCAAGGACGGCAGCCGCTTCCCCGCCATCGTCTCGGTCACGGCGCTGCGCGATGCGCAGGATGCCATCATCGGCTATCTGCTGATCGGCACCGACAATACGGCGCGCAAGCAGATCGAGGTGGAGCGCAATCGCCTGGACCAGGTGCTGCAAGATAAGAACGCCGAGCTGGAGAGCGCCAAATTCGTGGCGGAACAGGCCACGCTGGCCAAGTCGCGGTTCCTTTCCAGCATGAGTCACGAGATCCGCACGCCGCTCAACGGGATCATCGGCAACCTCGAACTCCTGGCCCAAACCTCCTTCGACAGCGAACAGTTCGAGCTGATCGACGACGCCGACAAGGCCGCCAAGACGCTGCTCGGCCTGATCGGCAATATCCTCGATTTTTCCAAGATCGAGGCGGGCAAGCTGGCCACCGAGATGGGCGACGTCAATCCGGCCACCCTGGTCGAGGAAGCCGTCGATATCCTGCAAAGCCTGGCCCGGCGGAAGAATATTTTCGTGACGGCGACATTCGGCCCGGATGTGCCCTTGCTGGTGCGCGGCGACGCCACGCACATTCGCCAGATTCTGCTCAATCTCATCGGCAATGCGGTGAAATTCACCGAACTGGGCGGCGTGCAGGTGACGCTCAGCGTGGGGGCCTGGGACCACGAGGTCTGCGAACTGCGGTTCGAGGTGCACGATTCCGGGCATGGTTTCGATCAGGCGCGGGCGGCGCGGCTGTTCGAGCCCTTCACCCAGGATGGGGCGGCGGCCTACGGGGAGGAAGGCACGGGCCTCGGACTGGCCATCTGCAAGAGCCTGGTGGAGGTCTTCGGCGGCGTCCTCGACTGCCAGGGCGCGCCGGACGACGGCGCGACCTTCTGGTTCACCCTGCCGGTGGCCGTCGTCAAGCGCGCGGCGCCGATGGCTCGTCCCGATTTGTCGGAAATGCGGGTGATGGTGATCGGCGACAATAGCGTCGCGCGATGGCTCGAAAGCTATTTCAAGGTCCGCAGGGCCTTCGTCCTTTCCGAGACGAATTTGACGACTCCCGCCTTCTCTCTGAGACAACGCATTTCCGAGGCGCCGACGGTGGATGTCGCCGTCCTCGTCCCCTACGGCGGCGCCGCGGGAATCGTCCGCCAGTTGCGAGAGCGGCATATCGTGCCGCTTCTCTACAATGCCGACGGATCGTCGCATGCGTTGCGGGCGGCCCTGCGTCAGGGATTCGCCGCCGTCATTTCCGCCGACGCCGGGGCCGATCATCTCGACCGCAACATCCGTCTGCTGGTCGGCCACGCCCCGGTTCGGGAGCGGCGGGCCGAGCAGCAGGCGGCCTTCCTGTCGTCCTTCGGCCCGGAACTGCGGGAAAAGCGCCTGCTGGTCCTCGAGGATCGGTTGGGCAACCGGACCGTCATCCGCAAGCAGCTCAAGCATCTCGGCATCGATTGCAAGCTGGCCGCGAATGGCCTCGAGGGGCTCGAAGCGCTCGATGAGCAGCCCTTCGACCTGATTCTCTGCGATTGCTCGATGCCGGAGATGAACGGCTACGACTTCACGCGCGTCCTGCGGAAGCGGGAACGCGACGCCGGCAGCGGCCGCCATGTGCCGGTGATCGCCCTCACGGCGAACGCCTTTCGCGAGGATGCGGACAAGTGCTTCGAAGCCGGCATGGACGATTTCCTGGCCAAGCCGGTGACCATGGAGCGCCTGGTCTCGATCCTGGTCAAATGGTTGAATCTTTCCCCGGCGCCATTGCCAGCCGTCCCCGAGCCGCCGCCGGCCGCCACCCTCGGGCCGCTGCAGGCGATCGACATGGAAACCCTGGTGTCGATCCTCGGCATGGACGAGCCGGAAACGCTGAACGAGGTCCTGCTGGAGTTCCTGGGGGCGGCCAAGGCATCGCTGGCCGAGGTGGAGACCGCGGTCGCCGGCGGCCGTTCGAACGAGATCGGTGCCGCCTCTCACGGCGCCAGAGGCGAAGCGCGCAGCATCGCCGCCACCGGCCTTGCGGAACTCTACGCCGAGCTGGAGCGCAAGGCCAAGGACGGCGACCAGGCCGCATCGCGGCAGCTGCTCGTCCGTACCGCCGCCGAGATACGCCGTATCGAAGCCTTCGTCCATGGACGCCTGGAGGAGTGATGATTCAGCCCAAAAGCGGCAAAGACTATTCGGCCCACCGGTTTCTGATCGCCGACGACAAGCAATTCCTGCGCAATCTGATCCAGAACATGCTGGTGCGATGTCACGCCGGGGATATCCGGCATGCCAAGGATGGCGCCTCGGCCATCGAGGCGCTGGCCGAGGCCGACGGCGACATCGACTGCGTGCTGTGCGATTGGAACATGGAGCCGATCAACGGCCTCGAACTCCTCAGATCCATTCGGGCCGGCAATGTCGAGCATACGCCGCGGGATTTGTGTTTCGTCATGCTGACCGGGTATGGCGACGAATCCGTCGTCAAGGCGGCCATGGACCTGGACATAAACGGCTATGTGGTGAAACCGGTGTCGATGGACAGGCTGCTGCAGGCCATCGACGCCGCTTTCGCCAGATCGGTGACGCTGAAACCGAAGGAGCTTTATCAGTCGAAGGGCACCATCGTTCTTCCCGGCACGCTGCCGGTCTCGGGAAAACGCATTCCGCCCTGGGTTCTGCTGTCCACGATGCATCAGGAAACCAAGGAGGCCATGTCCCGGCGCCTCGAACAAATAAGATGCGAAAGAAATGACGCCCTGGAAGGCGTGCGCAGTTTGGAGTCCTCCATCATAAACGAGGTCTATATGACGGTGGATCGGGTCGTTCCCGGCAAGGTTCTCGCCGAACATATCTACACGGAAGGGGGACGGCTCTTGTTGTCGAAAGGGACCATATTGACGGAATCCCTTCTGGAGCGCCTTCGGGACCTGGCGGTGGTCAGTCACGATTCCGTGCGTCTCATGGTCGGCGACTCCGGAAACTGACACGGTGCTCAAGACGAATCGGCGACGCGAATTGCGAAAGCTTTGAACATGTCCTGGGGTGAGGCAATGAACGACAATGAGCGTGATCGCGTCAAGGTCCTCCTGGTGGACGACAACGCTTTCGCCCGCAGCGTCAGTCGCCGGGTGTTGCGATCCGCCGGCGTCGGTTCGATCCAGGAAGCCGCCAGCGGACAGGAGGGCATGGACCTGCTGGGGCAGCAAGTCGACGTCGTATTCTGCGACCTGATGATGCCGATCATGGACGGCATCCAGAGTATCCGGCATCTGGCGACCTTGGCGGCGCCGCCGGCGCTGGTCATCGTGAGCTCGACCAACGCGGTGCTGCTGAAAACCGCCGAAGCCATGGCGCGGGCCCGCGGCCTGCGTGTGCTGGGAGCCATCGAGAAGCCTTTGACGGTGGGGGCGGTCCGATACGTGCTCTCCCGGTTCGGCGAGGAGCCGTCGTCGCTCGACCGCCACGGCGCCGTCGACCTGACCCTCGACGATTTCGAGGTGGCCCTGGCGAAAGAACAGTTCCTGCTCTATTTCCAGCCCAAAATCCGGGTCGCCGACAACAGCGTCGCGGGCTTCGAGTCCCTGGTCCGCTGGCGGCATCCCGACAAGGGGCTGATCCTTCCCGGGGACTTCATTCCGGCGGCGGAGCGGAGCGGGCGGATCGGCGCCCTGACGGATCAGATCACCATCCTGGCGATGACGCAATGCGCGGCATGGATTTCGTCCGGCTTTCGGACCAAGGTCAGCATCAATCTCTCGGCCTATATGCTGGTGGATCTCGATCTGCCGGATCGCATGGCCGGCCAGGCGGCGAGCTTCGGGATCGATCCCCGCCAGTTGATTCTGGAGATCACGGAATCGGGCGTCCTGCAGGACGACGGCGATACCCTCGACATCCTGGCCCGGCTGCATATGAAAGGCTTCCCGCTGTCGATCGACGACTTCGGGACCGGCTATTCCTCGATGGAGCAACTGAGCCGCATTCCCTTCGCCGAAATGAAGATCGACCGCACGTTCGTCAATGGTGCCGCCGAAAACGCCACGGTCAGGGCCATCCTGGAATCGAGCGCCGATCTGGGGCGCAGCCTGCGGATGAGCGTCGTCGCGGAGGGCGTCGAAACGCAGAAAGACTGGGATACGGTGCGCAATGCCGGCATCGATATCGTTCAGGGCTATTTCGCCGGCAGACCGATGGCCGCCGACCAGATCCCCGCATGGTTGACCGAATGGACGCGGACGCACCCGGCCTGAGCCGGGGAAGGGGCGTGATCCGCGTTTTCCGTTCGCCGGCAAAAATGGGTATAACCATATTTTTTTTATGTATATAACACTGTCTTCCTCATTGCTAAGGGAGTCCCAGTCCCATGATCGGTAAACTCAACCATGTCGCCATCGTCGTCCCCGACCTCGAGGCGGCGACCAAGACCTATCGCGACGTCCTGGGGGCCGATGTTTCCGCGCCGCAGACGCTGCCCGCCCATGGCGTGACGGTGGTTTTCGTGCAGTTGGACAACACCAAGGTCGAATTGCTGCACCCGTTCGGCGAAAACTCGCCGATCCAGGGATTCCTCGACAAGAACCCGTCGGGCGGCATTCATCACGTCTGCTACGAAGTGAAGGACATCATCGCGGCGCGCGACAAGCTGAAGGCCAGCGGCGCCCGCGTGCTGGGCAACGGCGAGCCGAAAAACGGCGCCCATGACAAGCCGGTGCTGTTCCTCCACCCCAAGGATTTCATCGGGACCCTGGTGGAACTCGAACAGGCCTGAGGCGAAAGGGCAACGGCGCCATCGCGCGTTTCGCCCCGTCCTGGATGAATAAGGAAAAGTGGCACCGGCAGGGACGCCGGTGCCACTCTTTTCTGTCTGGTATAAGCGAAGCAATCCAGGGTCCCGCCGCTGTTGCTGGATTGCCTCTGCTTCGGCCGACCAGAAAAGGCCGTCATTGCGAGGAGCGAAGCGACGCGGCAATCCAGAGTGCCAGGCTGTCCTGGACTGCTTCGCTGCGCTCGCAGTGACGGCATTTTCACCCAGGAGGGTCGACCTCGGTCGGTGCGGAACTCGCAATGACGAAAAAGAAAGCGACGCCGTTATTTCGCGACACGCCCCGCAGCCCGAGCGGCGGCGAACCCCTGGTTACGCGGCCCGGGCTTCGGTCCAGGTGGCGAAGACGCTGAGCGCGGCGTCGTAGATTTCCACCAGATTGGCGTCTTGGTCGGTCAGGGCCTGGGCGCGCCGGCTGCCGATTTCGACCTCGGTCTCCTTGATGATCGAAATGACGTCTTCGCCCTTCAATTCCTTCTTGTCGCGATTGAGATAGTCGCGGGTCTTGATCCGGGACTGGGCCTGCCGTTCCGCCGTATTCACGCCGTCGCGCGCGACGAGGAGCTGGCTGAGAAGATCTTCGGCTTTACTCATGACGGTTCTCCAGAAGCGTTCTGCGATCCTTGGGGGCCGCCACGCCTTCGCGACAGGGCAAAATTGCCATGCGACGCGAATTAGTCTACGCGATAATAAAGATGAATTACCAATAAATAAAAAATATAAAATAGAATGTCGTCTTTATGACAATATCTGTCGTGAAGGCAACATTATTTATATTTTATCTGTATCTTGTCGTCTTTGAAACATCTCCATTATGGCGTGCCGGCCCGACGGCCGCGGCGGCGGGCGGGGCGCGCCGGGCTCCGACCGGGTGCGATTTTCTCCCGGAAAAAGGCGCCCTGCGGCTTCTCCGCGCCCGTTCGATGGGCTAGTCTGCTGAAAGAACAATGGCGGTCGAGCGGCCCTCCTCGGTGCCGCGGGGCAGGAGGGTGAAAAGTGACGTTGACCCACGAAATGATTCTGGTGGGGGGTCTGCTGGGTCTGCTGTCCATCTTCGCCGCGATGTTCTCGGTTCGATTCGGCACGCCCCTGCTGCTGGTCTTCATCGGGGTCGGCATGCTGGCCGGGGAGGACGGGCCGGGGGGGATCCGCTTCGACGATTTCCAGCTCAGCTATCTGATCGGCAGCCTCGCCTTGGCGGTCATCCTGTTCGAGGGCGGGCTCAATCTCCAGCAGCCGACGCTGCGCCGCGTGCTGTGGCCGTCGATATTGCTGGCGACCGTGGGCGTCGCCGTCAGCGCGGCGCTGGTCGGCGGCGCCATCGTCTTGTTGTTCCCCGTCCCCTGGCCGATCGCCCTGTTGGCCGGCGCCACCGTGGCGCCCACGGACGCCGCCGCCGTGGCGATCCTGCGTCATCTCGGCAAGCTGCCGGTGCCGGCGCGGGTGGTGGGGCTGCTGGAGCTCGAGTCCGGATTGAACGACCCGATGAGCGTCTTCCTCGCCGTCGGCCTGGTCGAATATCTCCTGCATCCGGCCGTGATGACGACGCAGCATGCCCTGCTGCTGTTCGCCGAGGAAATGGGCGGCGGGCTGGTCATCGGCCTGGCGGGCGGTTATGCCATGCGGTGGCTGCTGCACCGCGCCCAGACGCTCCATTCGGTGGCGCCGATCCTCGCCTTGAGCGGCGCCCTGCTGCTGTTCGGCGGCGCCCAGAGCATCGGCGCGAGCGGTTTCCTCGCGGTCTATCTGGCCGGCGGAGTGGTCGGCGCCAGGATCAATCACGCCACCGCCTCCATCAAGCAGTTCTTCGATCCGCTCGGCTGGCTGGCGCAGATCTGCCTGTTTCTCATGCTGGGGCTGCTCGTCACGCCGAGCGAACTGCAGGGGGCCGTGCTGCCGGCCCTGGTCGTGGCGGCGGTTCTGATCTTTTTCGCGCGGCCGGTGGCGGTGGCCCTGTGCCTGCTGCCCTTCCGCTGGCCTCTGCGCGAAAGTGCGTTCGTCGCCTGGGTCGGGTTGCGCGGCGCCGTGCCGATCTATCTCACCATCATTCCGGTGCTGTCGAACATCCGGGACGGCACGCGTCTGTTCGGGGTCGTCTTCGTCATCGTCATCGCTTCGGTCGCCATCCAGGGCTGGAGCATCGGGCCGATGGCGCGTCTGCTCCGGCTGCAGAAAAAAGAATAGAGCGGCCATTGAGGCGCGCGCCCGGCGAGGGACATCAAGAAAAGCCGGAGCGCGATGCCGATTTAAGGCATCGTGCTCTGGCCTTCGGAAGCTTTCGAGGACGGACCATGAGCTGGTATTGCGACATCGCCCCGGGCCATCCGCACCATGGCCCCTATCACGATCATGAATACGGCTTTCCGCTGTCCGACGACGCGGCGCTTTTCGAGCGCCTGTGTCTGGAAATCTTTCAGGCCGGCCTTTCCTGGCTGATCGTCCTGAAGAAGCGGGAGGCCACGCGCCTGGCCTTCGAGGGCTTCCGGCCGGCCACGGTCGCCGCCTATGGCGAGGCCGAGGTCGAGCGCCTGCTGCAGGATCCCGGAATCATCCGCAATCGCCGGAAGATTCTGGCGATCATCGAGAACGCCAGGCGGCTCCAACGGCTTTCCGCCCAATATGGCTCTTTCGCCGCGTGGCTGGCGGCGCAGCCGGAGCAGCCGAAGGAGGCCTGGGTCAAGCTGTTCAAGCAGACCTTCACCTTCACCGGCGGCGAGGTGGTCAACGAATTCCTGATGAGCATCGGTCTGCTGCCGGGGGCGCATCGTCCGGATTGTCCGGTGCAACTGCGGCTCGACGCGCTGCGCTCTTAAGCCCTCCGCCATCGGGGGCTATGGTATTTCTCTTTGCTGAAGGATGCCTTGGGAAGGGGGCTGGGCTTCGGGATGACGACCGATTTTGGGTAACACGGACGAACACGGACAGCCACGGATGCACACGGATAAGGAAGAGCGCCGCAGGCATTCTCGCGCCCTTTTTTCCACATATCGCTGGAGATAAGAAGCAATGCCTGCGGCGCTTTTATCCGTGTGCATCCGTGGCTGTCCGTGTTCGTCCGTGTTACCCAAATATCTCGCCCGTTCTCCAGCCACCGGACAGGTCCCGAGAACCGAAAACCGAGAACGAAGCAATGGGAGCCTGTGCGACTCCGATAGTCCACGAGGGAAAAGAAAGCGTAATCGACGACACGTCCTTAAGGCCGGCGGCACGGTTTGGCGAGCTCGCAAGCGCTCAGCGTGTGTCTGCGCAAGGGGGTCACATAGGGCACGGCCGGCAATTT
>JAATGN010000340.1 GCA_015654615.1 Rhodospirillales bacterium | reverse complement strand
GTGCCACTGGGATTATTTCACAAGCTCGAAAGCGGGGATCCGGGAGTCTCGGAAACGCCCGTGGGGTGCCCCCTGGATTCCGGCTGATCCAGGGCAATGACGAGAAAAATCGATGATCCAGTCTGATCGCAAAGCGCTCTAAAACCGGACCGGCGCCTCTCCGTCGACCATCGACGGCGCGCCAATGAGTCATGCTCAATCGGCAGATAAAGACGATTTCAAAGACTCCGTCCGAACAAGCTTCCACAAGTATTTATGAAATCAGAAACATTTCCCACGAGGCTCTTGACCTTGCGACTCGTTCGCGATAGTGTGAAACGATCGTTCGGTAAAGTACCTGTTCAAAGCGTTTCACCAACAGACATTGTTGAAATTTTGACGCTAATGATCCGCCCGACACTGTATCGCGGCGGACAATCAAGGGAAAAGCCCATGCCGACGCCATTGTTGTCCCGCGGTGAGCTCCTCCTGAGACTGCAAGAGACGTTCCGCCGATTCGGATATGAAGGCGCCAGCCTGACCCGAATCGCCGACGCCACCGGCCTCGGCAAAGCCAGCCTTTATCATTATTTTCCAGGCGGCAAGGAACAGATGGCCGCGGCCGTTGTCGAAAACCTCTGCCGCTGGTTCGACGACAATGTGTTTTGCCCCTTGGAATCGGTGCATCCGCCGCGCCAACGAATCGTCTCGATGCTGGAAAAGCTCGGACGCCATTACGAAAGCGGCAATTGCGCCTGCCTGCTGGGTCTGTTCGCCCTGTCGGAGGAACGAACCCTGTTCGGCGAGGCGATCGGCCAATTCTTTACGCGATGGGTGGCCTGCCTGTCGCAGACGTTGACCGATTCCGGACTGGCGCGCGATATCGCCCAACGCCGCGCCCACGACGGCGTCGAACGCATTCAAGGCGCCCTGGTGCTGTCGCGCGCCTTCGCCAATGGCCGTTCCTTCGCCACCATGGCCGCCGAATTGCCCGATCAGCTTTTGGCCGGGGCCGACCGCTCCACCATGTGGACCAACCGCGCCCCGCGATTTCCCTTTTCCCCGGGCCCGCAAGCCAGGCCGTCCCGGGCCGGGTAAAGACACCGCTTGGCGTTTCGGCGGCGGTGAATTCGCGCGCCTCAGGAAAAGTGGCACCGGCGCAACGAGGCTCGTCCGTGGCTTCGCGGACTTAGGAGCCCCCACGCCGCTTCGCAACCCGCCCGTTGAGGCAGAAGCGCCAACCCCAAAAGAAAAGGCCTGGATTTCTCCAGGCCTTTTTTCGTCGCGCCGCTTGGCGCCGCTCAGCGCTTCGAGAACTGGAAGCTGCGGCGGGCCTTGGCCTTGCCGTACTTCTTGCGTTCGACCACCCGCGAATCGCGGGTGAGGAAGCCGCCGGCCTTCAAAGGTGTCCGCAAAGCGGGCTCATAGAAGGTGAGCGCCTTGGAAATGCCGTGGCGCACCGCGCCGGCCTGACCCGACAGACCACCGCCGACGACCGTCACCACCACATCGAACTGACCGCTGCGGTTGGCCACCTGGAAGGGCTGGTTGATCATCATCCGGAGCACCGGACGGGCGAAATACACTTCCAACGCACGGCCATTGACCGTGATACGCCCGGAACCGGGCTTCACCCAGACGCGGGCGATGGCATTTTTACGCTTGCCGGTCGCATAGGAACGACCCTGGGCGTCGATCTTCGGCTCGCGAACCACAGCCGCCACCGGGGTGGCGGCCTTGAGGTCAGCCAAGGCGCTGAAATCATCGGCCATGGGTTAGGCGCTCCTTTTATTCTTCGGATTCATCGTGGCGACATCCAGAACTTCCGGTTGTTGCCCGACATGCGGATGCTCGCCGCCGACATAAACGCGCAGATTCTTCATCTGGGCGCGTCCCAGCGGGCCACGGGTGATCATGCGTTCGACCGCCTTGATGACCACGCGCTCAGGGTGGGGACCGCTCAGCAATTGGCCGATGGAACGGCCTTTGATGCCGCCCGGATGGCCGGTATGCCAATGGAACACCTTGTTGTCGAGCTTGCGGCCCGTCAGATGCACCTTCTCGGCGTTGATGACGATGATATTGTCGCCGCAATCCTGGTGCGGCGTATAAGTGGTCAGGTGCTTGCCGCGCAGGCGCATCGAGATGACGCTAGCGAGACGGCCGAGAACGACGCCGTCCGCGTCGATCACCACCCACTTCTTTTGAATGTCGGACGGTCTTGCCGAATAGGTCTTCATGGCACCCACTGCTGCGAAACCAGGTTACAAGAGGAAAGCCGAGGCCTCCCCAGCGAAGGCGCGGAGTATGCCATATTTCCTTCTGCGGTCAATGCGAAATAAATCATTTAAATTCAATATGTTACAAGAACGGTATTATATTACCTCGAAAATGGCCGATAATTTGGCGGAGATTTTGCCGGGTGGTCTCGCAACCGGCCCGATCGGCTGAAAAGCGGCATCAAGGCGAGACCGTTCCTGGGGGCGGCCCATGACGTCCCTTCATGCCTTCGCGGCGCCATAAGCGGCGGCCAGGTCCAGCAGTTGGGCGGTGGACAGCAACTTGCCGTCCACCTGATGCTGATGGCCCGCCGCATAAACGCGATGTCCGAGCTTGCGGAGCGTCGCCACGGCATCGAGCACCATTTTCGATTCCCGCGCGGCTCGCCGACGTTGGGGCGGAGCTTCGAACAAGCCCATCTGCTGGTCACCCATCGCTTCCCCCCTCGCGCCGCAAAATTGATGGTCGACGTGACCTTGATCCAACCGCGTCGACACCCCGTCCGTATTCCCGTCTCGGCCGCGCCACGCCTGTGACCGCCACGATAAACGCCGCGCCCACCCGGAGACAACGCTCTTTTACCCTCCGCAAGGGTCGCGATGCCGGGCCTCGCGCCCACCCGTGACATGCATCGAGGGCACCGCCGCGTGACAGCCCTTGGAACTTCGGGGTAACCTGCCCTCCCCTCGTCACATTGACGGACCCAGAGATGAAAATCTACCTCGCCGGCCCCTTGTTCACGCTTCCCGAAATCACCTTCAACGCGGCCTTGGCGGCGGCCCTGCGAAACCGCGGGCATGAGGTCTGGCTTCCCCAGGAACAGGAACAGCGCTCGAAAAGCGCCAAGGAAATCTTCCTCAAGGACGTGGAGGGGATCGACTGGGCCGAGGCCGTCGTCGCCTGCATGGACGGGCCGGACCCGGATTCGGGAACCTGCTGGGAATGCGGCTACGCCTACGCGAAGGCCATGCCGACCATCCTGTTTCGCACCGACTTCCGGGAGATCGGCGACGGCGGCAAGGCCCCCTTCAATCTGATGCTGTCCGAATCGGCATCGTGGCATGCCGAACTGCCCTTTACCTCGCTCGAGGAATTGGCCGGAAAATTGGACGCGGCATTGCGCGAGACCGCCCCGGCGGCGCCTGCCACGCCCACCGCCTCGCGGTGAGAATCCTGAGGTCCCACGCGAAGAATCCGACATTTGTCATAATAGCGGACGAGACCAACCTCGATTGGGCCGGAGGGCACCGATGACCAAGACTCCTTCCCACCGGACGTTCGAGCCGGCGCCGGACATTCGCTCCCGTCTTTCCTCCTCGGAACGGCGGGCCCTGGGGAAAGGGCGAAGGGATGCGTTTTCCCGGGAACGGCAGGCCGAATGGTCGGAACCGCCCGGCCGAACCGATCCCGTCCAATCCCTCATCGACAGTTCCGAACGCCGCATTCCATCCCTTCTGCCGATCCGCTACGCGAGAATGGCGGAGTCCCCCCTGGCCTTCCTGCGCGGCGCCGCGGCGGTGATGGCCGGGGATCTCGGGACTTCGCCGTCGTCGGGCCTGCGGGTCCAGGCGTGCGGCGATTGCCATGTGATGAATTTCGGTGTTTACGCCTCCGCCGAGGGAACGCCGATTTTCGACATCAACGACTTCGACGAAACCTTGCCGGCGCCGTTCGAATGGGATGTCAAACGGCTTGCCACCAGCCTCGTTCTGGCCGGAAGACAGGCCCAACTCGGCGAAAAGGCCGTCCGCCGGACCGCCCGCATCGCCGTCCGGGCGTATCGGGAGCATCTCGGCCTTTTGGCGGAACGCGATCCTTTTCACATCTGGCACAGCCGCGTCGATGTCAAAAAGGCGCTTCAGGGCATCAAGGACGCCAAGGAGCGCGAACACCAGGAACGGCGCGTTTCCGGACTCGACGCCACGAACCCGGCCTATGACGATTTTCCGAAACTGGCGACCCCGTCGGGGAAGGGCTGGCGGATCAAGGACAATCCGCCGCTGATTTTCCATTTCGGCGTCGCCGCGGACGATACGGACGGCCTCGGCGCCGCGGCGTTGTTCCGCCACTATCGCGAGACCCTGCCGGAGGACCGCCGCATTCTTTACGACCGCTACCGCTTCGTCGATGCCGCCTTCAAGGTGGTCGGCGTCGGCAGTGTCGGGACATTCTGCGCCATCGGGCTGTTCATGACGCCCGACGACGCCCCTCTGTTCCTTCAGATCAAGGAGGCGCGGCCGTCGGTGCTGGCCCCCTATGCCGGAGAAAGCCTCTACGGCAACCAGGGCCAGCGGGTCGTCGTCGGCCAGCGGATCATCCAGGCGGCAAGCGACCTTTTCCTCGGCTGGACCGAGGATGCGCAGGCCAAGCGCCATTTCTATGTCCGCCAGCTCAAGGACCGCAAATTGGCCGCCATCGGCCAGGCCATGCAGACGGAGTCGCTGGAATTCTACGCCAATCTCTGCGGCAGCGCGCTTGCCCGGGCGCATGCCCGGTCGGGAGACGCGGCGGAAATCTCCGGCTACCTCGGTTCCAGCGAAACCTTCGACGCCGCCGTCGAAGCCTTCGCCATCGCTTATGCCCGCCAATGCGAAGCCGACCATCGCCGGCTGCTCAAGGCGATCGAAGACGGCGTGCTGCCGGCCCGGGCGGATCCGCCCGCCAGGAAAAATCAGGACCGCGTATAGACGCCGTCCACGGTCACCACGAAATCGACGCGATCCTCGAGAAGGGCCCGCAGGCATTCCTCCGGCCGGTTGACGATCGGTTCCTCATGGGCATTGAAACTGGTGTTGACCAGGACGGGCAAACCGGTCTTCGCCTTGAAACGGCGAAGGATGTCGGCATAAAGCGGCTGCCGCGCCGTCTCGACGATCTGCGGACGCGCCGTGCCATCCACATGCACCACGGCCGGAATGCGGGCGCGCCAGGCCGGCCTGACCGCCGTGGTCACCGTCATGAAGCGGCAGGCATAGGCGTTGGCCGGCGTGATGTCGAAGACCGCCGCCGCGTCTTCGGCCAGCACGCAAGGGGCGAACGGCATGAATTCGCTCCGGTTGAGCCGTTCGTTCAGCCGCTGATTGATCGCCGCATCGGCGGGAGAGGCCATGATCGAACGGTTGCCCAAGGCGCGGGGGCCGAATTCCATGCGTCCGGCATAAAGCGCCCCGGCCAGCCCCCGGGCCAGCAGTCCGGCCGCCCGCTCGGCCGGATCGCCGGCCAAACGGACGACTCCGGGGGCCTTTTCCAGCATGGCCCCGATGGCATCGTCGTAGCTCCGTCCCCAGAAAACATCGTCGAGGCGATGCCGTTCGGCCAGCCAGGCCGGCAAACCGTCGCGCGCCAGCAGGTAATCGAGCGCCCCGCCGATCGGCAGGCCTTCGTCGCCCATGCCGGGGAAAATGAAGATTTCGTCGACCGCCTCCGCCAACAGACGATTGAGGCGCACATTGGCGAAGACGCCGCCGGCCAGGGCAAGCCGGCGCACGCCGTGGCGGTCCAACAGGCGCTTGACCGAGGCCAGCATGACGCGTTCCAACGCCTCTTGGACCGAAGCCGCCACATCTTCGGGCGCATGCCCGGCGATCAGTTCCCGCAGACGCGTCCGCATGGCCGCGAGCGTGGCGAAATCGCTGTCGATCCGGCCATCCGCGCCGACGGTGAAATGCCCGGCGATGGCGTCGGCGATCCGGGCCTTGCCATAACCGGCCAGTCCGGTCAATTTTCCTTCATGGCGATTGGGGCGGAAGCCGAGAGCCTCGGTCGCCATGCCATAGAGCAGCCCCAGACTGTCGACCCGCCTTTTGGCGCGGAGCCACCGATCGTCGCCAAACAGGCAATCCAGCCGGTCCTTTTTCAGCACATGGTGGCTGTAGTGCAGATTGTCGCCGCCGCCGTCCGCCGTGTAGACCAGCGCCTCGTCCCAATCGGTGTGGAACAGCGCCGACAGGGCATGGGCGCGATGGTGGTTGCTGAAAAACACCGGCAGATCCGGCGCCAGGCCAAGATCGGCGAGAAGCGCCCGGCTATCGAAGATCCGGGCGCTGTGGAGCGCCCCGGACGCCGCCAGGGTCATCGCCAGGTCGCCCAGGGATTCGGCGCCGAATTCGACGGACACCGGCGACGCACCGCGAAAATAGGACAGGGGATAATGGCCGCGGCTCAGCACCAGCGCCCCGACCCGGTCGGCGGGGACCGCCGCGATCTCCAGCACTTCGGCCAGGGCTTCCCGCGGCAATCCGCCGTCGCCCTTGCGCCGGGTCAGACGTTCCTGCTGGACCGCGGCCCGCAGCCGGTAATCGTCGAACAGGGCGGCTCCGCTGTCTTGCAAGGCGGAATGGAGCGACAGGATGATCATGACAACGCCCCGGCGGCAGGAATTCGGAGCGGCAAGGTAACCAAGCCCGTCCTCCGACGCCAGCCCGGATTTCGCCTCCCTTTTCCGGTCATTTCACCGGAATGGTGTTCTCGGCCCCTTCGGCGCCGATGTAGACGGCGAGGATCACCACGGGAGTCGCGCCGAGGTTCTTGCCCATATGGGGCGCCCGCATCGCCTCGACATAAGCCTCGCCCTTTTTATAGGTCTTCACGCCCCAATCGCCGAAAAAGAGTAACTGACGACACGCTCCGACACAAAAGATGCAACGTTCCTTCTGCCGTCGCGATTATTCCACGGCACGCCGCGATGTCGTCGCCGTGGCGCGGAGTCCGCTCGGCCCCGCGTCGGGACCGAAGCGGTCAGGCCAATCGTCATTCAGCCTCTTGACGGCGCCTCACGCATCAGCCAGCGTGACCGATATAATGAAAAGGGAGTATTGCGATGGAAAAGGCAAAACCTGTGGCTTCGGTCTGCTTTCTCGACAATCGCAGTATCAGCATGGACATCGAGTCGGTCATCGGGATCGATATCGGAACCCCGATGCGGCTCGACGAGGGCGAATGGTTCTGCGAATTGATCATTCGTTCGACCAACGGCACGGTGGCTTTGCAGTTGCTGGCCGATAATTCCGAACGTTTCACCGTGCGCGTCCCCGAGTCTCCTTACGACGAATAGTCGATCGGAAAGTCGCGGCGGACGATCCTGAAACGGCATGGCGCCAATCGCCGACCGCTTTTCTCATCCAAGATTTCAATCGTCCGGACCGGCCGCAGAAATTTGCGTTTCCTGCCGGAATCTTCAGCCGCGTTACGATCGGGCGAACAGCTCTGCCGCGATCGGCAACATCATTTTCATTTGCATGGCATTACCATTTGGCCGACAGTATCCGGGTATGTCCTCTTCGAGGATCCCGCGCTTTCGCAAAGCGGCCAGCACAGATAGCGAATCATGGAATTCTGGACTGTTAGCATCATCGGTTTGGCTGCCGGTCTTATTCTGGTGATCGGCGGGGCGCTCGTCATCTATATGGGATCCTTGGTCAAAAGCGCTTATCAATTGAAAATCGAAATCAAGGCCGATGTCGACGGAGGGCTTCGTCGCCTCGAGGAAGAGGTCGAGAAGAAAATCCGCTGGGTCAAACGCGATCTCGTCGAGGAGGTCGACAAGGTCAAGACCGCGCTGCAGACCGATAACCAGCGCAAGATTTCAGAGGTTCTCGACGGTTTCATCAACCGATTGGCGGCCTGCGAGGGGGCTTTGCTGAACGATCGCACGGAAGTCGCCAAACATTTCGAAGATTTGCGCAACGACGTCACGGTGCTGGACCAGCGCCTGCGTTTCATGCGCCGCGAGCAAAAGGCGGCTCAGCCGGCGGCCGCCGGCGGTGCGGAAGAGATCGCGGGAGCGTCCCCGCCGCCCGAACAGGAGATTGCGCCGCCGCCCCTGCCCGATTTTGGCGAGGTGGCGGGTCGTTCCGCCTGAAAAGGGCTTCCTTAACCGGCATCCTGCTTGGGACCCGATGCGAAATGATCGCCCCACGCCGGCGCGCCGCAAAAAAAGGCCGGATTGCTCCGGCCTTTTTCACGGCGAAAAAACGATCTATTCGGCCATTTCGGGTTCCTTGGCCGTTTTGGCCCCGCCTTCCAGGAAATCGAAGGTGAGCTTGCCGTCCACGACATCGACCTTGACCACGCCGCCTTTGGAAAGACGGCCGAACAGCAGCTCTTCGGCCAACGGCTTCTTGATATGCTCCTGGATGACCCGCGACAGCGGACGGGCCCCATAAAGCTTGTCATAGCCCTTTTCCGCCAGCCATACGCGGGCCGTGTCGGAAAGAACGATCGTGACGTCGCGGTCGCCCAACTGGGTTTCCAGCTGGATGACGAATTTGTCGACCACCCGCGACACCACTTCCGGCCCGAGCGGCGCGAAGGTGATGTTCGCGTCCAGCCGATTGCGGAATTCCGGCGTGAACAGGCGTTGAATGGCTTCCTTGTCGTCGCCTTCCCGCGATTCGCGGTTGAAACCGATCGCCGGCTTGGCCAGATCGCTGGCCCCCGCATTGGTGGTCATGATCAGGATCACATTGCGGAAGTCGACCGTTTTGCCGTTGTGATCGGTCAGCTTGCCGTGATCCATCACCTGCAGAAGAATATTGAACAGGTCGGGATGGGCCTTTTCGATCTCGTCGAGCAGCAGGACCGAATGCGGATGCTGGTCGACCGAATCGGTCAGCAGACCGCCCTGATCGAAACCGACGTAGCCGGGCGGGGCGCCGATCAGACGCGAGATGGAATGGCGCTCCATATATTCCGACATGTCGAAGCGGACCAGTTCGATGCCCATGATCTTGGACAATTGCCGCGCCACTTCCGTTTTCCCGACGCCGGTCGGACCGGAGAACAGATAGCAGCCGATCGGCTTTTCCGGTTCGCGCAGACCGGCGCGCGCCAGCTTGATGGCCGAGGCCAGGGATTCGATGGCGTTGTCCTGACCGAACACCAGGGTCTTCAGATCGCGCTCCAGGGAGCGCAGCACTTCCATATCGTTCGAGGAAACGCTCTTGGGGGGAACCCGCGCGATCTTGGCGACGATTTCCTCGATGTCGCGCACCGTCACCGTCTTGCGGCGCTTCGACTCGGGCAGCAGCATGCGGGCCGCTCCCACTTCGTCGATGACGTCGATAGCCTTGTCGGGCAGCTTGCGGTCGCTGATGTAGCGCACCGCCAGCTCGACCGAGGCGCGGATGGCGTCATTGGTGTAGCGCACCCGGTGATGGGCCTCGTAATAAGGCTTGAGGCCATGCAGGATCTTGACCGCGTCTTCGACCGACGGCTCATTGACGTCGATTTTCTGGAAGCGCCGGACCAGGGCCCGGTCCTTCTCGAAGTGATTGCGGAATTCCTTGTAGGTGGTCGAACCGATGCACCGCAGGCTGCCCGAGGCCAAGGCCGGCTTCAGCAGATTGGAGGCATCCATCGAGCCGCCCGAGGTCGCCCCGGCCCCGATCACCGTATGGATCTCGTCGATGAACAGAATGGCGCCTTCGAGGGCCTCCAATTCCGAGACCACCGCCTTCAGGCGTTCCTCGAAATCCCCGCGGTAGCGGGTTCCGGCCAGCAACGCCCCCATGTCGAGCGAGAAGATGGTGGCGTTGCTCAGCACTTCCGGCACTTCGCCTTTGACGATACGCCGGGCCAGGCCCTCGGCGATGGCCGTCTTGCCGACGCCGGGATCGCCGACATAAAGCGGATTGTTCTTCGATCGGCGGCACAGGATCTGAATGGTCCGTTCGATTTCCAGATCACGGCCGATCAGGGGATCGATCTTCCCCTGAGCCGCCTTGCGATTCAGATTGACGCAGTAGGCATTGAGCGCTTCTTGGCCTTTCTTCACGACGGCCTCGGGCTTTGAGTCATCATCCACCCCATGCACCGGACGGGCCTGACTACGGCCGGGCGCCTTGGCGATCCCATGGGAAATGTAATTCACCGCATCCAGACGGGTCATATCCTGCAATTGCAGGAAATAGACGGCGTGGCTTTCCCGTTCGGAGAACAGGGCGACCACCACATTGGCCCCCGTCACCTCTTCGCGGCCCGACGACTGGACATGGATGGCGGCCCGTTGCACGACCCGCTGGAAACCGGCCGTCGGCTTGGGATCGCCGGCCCGTTCGGTTACCAGGTCGGCCAGGGCGGTATCGACGAAATCTGTCAAATCGCGTCGCAATCGGTCGAGATCGACGTTGCAGGCCCGCAGCACCGCGATGGCGTCCTGATCTTCGGTCAGCGCGAGGAGCAAATGCTCGAGTGTCGCGTATTCATGACGGCGTTCAGACGCCAAGGCGAGAGCACGGTGCAAACTCTGCTCAAGGTTCCGCGACAGCATCGGCATTATTCCTTCTCAATAGTACACTGAAGCGGATGCTGGTTCTGCCGGGCCAAATCCATAACCTGGGTCACCTTGGTCTCCGCCACTTCATATGTGTACACTCCGCAGACACCGACGCCCCGCTGGTGAACGTGCATCATGATGCGCGTCGCCTCTTCGCGGTTTTTTCCGAAAAAGCGTTCGAGAACATGAACGACGAACTCCATCGGAGTGTAATCGTCGTTCAGCATCAGCACCTTGTACATCGACGGCCGCTTCGTTTTCGGTCTGGTCTTGATCACCACCCCGGTCTGCGGGCCGTCGTCGTTGGGCCTGTCGTTCTCGTTTTCACTCATTCGGATGGTTCGGTTCACCGATGTCGTTGTCGAGACACCCTTACTATATTGGTTCGGCACGGCCGGGGAAAAGTCCCCTCTTCGCCAAAGAGCCATCGCCCTTGTTCCTCACCCCTATGCCGCGCCCTCGAAAAGGGTCGCGGCGACACGCCTAAGCGCCGTTTCACTCCATCCCTTCCGTGACGGCAGACCTGCTATGCAGCGTTCCCGCCGGCATCCGGAAGAGATCTCCGGCGCACCGAATTCGGAAACGATACCGCTTGCGCGGACATCGTTCCAAACGACAAAGCCCGGCGGAGGTGCCTCCGCCGGGCCCGATGTCTATCCTACCCGGCAAATCCGCCGCGTATAGACCCTCTTTTCGCGATGCCGATTTTTAGGCGGCGGTCTTGCTCAGCTTTTGCACGGCGGCGTCCACCCTGCTGTTGATCGGGGCGATCGCCTCCTCGGCGAGCTTGCTCGACAGCTGGCTGAGCTTGGCGCTTTCGCTCACCAGTTTCTCGAAGTTCGATTTCGCCAGCGAAGACGACAGATCGATCACTTCCTTCAGCGTCTTGGCCCCGACCAGCGCCTTGCCGACGGCGACGGATTCCTCCAGGGATTCCTGGGCCAACGCAACGACGGTCTTGGAAAGGTCCTGGACGCCGCGGGCGACGATGCCGGCGGAACTCACCAGGGCATCCAGATTGTCCTTGTTGAACTGCACGATCTCCTCATAGCCCTTGAAGACCTCCGAACCGACCTTGTCGGCAGTCTCGACATGGCCCTTGCTCAGGGCGACGGCCTTGTCGACACTCTTTCCGGCGGCATCGGCACCGATCCTGGTGACGGTTTCAACGGCTTCCTCGGCTGGCTTGTCGGAACTGGCGGCGGGCGTGGCAGCACTTTTCACGGTCTTGAGCGTCGTCATTTCAATAGTCTCCTCCGTGCCGGGTTCGCCGTCCGGCCGGTAAATTGATCGCCACCATCGACCCGGCGGTCGAACGGTTCGATTTCCCGTCGCAAGGGCGAACCCTTTCTCGATGTTGACAATGCGGGATCCCAAAATTCTGCCGCTTAACCGAAGGTTGAGTCAACGAGATTTTGTGCAGTGCAGCATTTTGTCACGGATCCTTCGGAATCGTCGCCGGCGCTCGCCCCGAACGCCGCGCCGGCTCACGCGGACCTGGCGCATGGGATCGATCGCGCGCCAGGGTCTAACAGGCTGCGGAAAAAATCGAAAATTCTCCGTCATTCCCGCGAAAGCGGGAATCCACACTGGCGCAAAATCAATATTTGGTATCCTGGCGGCAGGCTTTCCCCAACATGGATTCCCGCTTTCGAGCGTATGAAATAATTGATCAGTGGCGCGGGCGTCCCCGCCCGCGGTTTCGGCGTAAGCCGAAAAAACATGGCGGAAAGCCCAGAATGCCGAAGGTCGTCCATAGATGTGCCGGCTTCGCCGG
>JAATGN010000316.1 GCA_015654615.1 Rhodospirillales bacterium | reverse complement strand
GGGCCATCCGCTCGGTCTGGGCGGCGTTGTCGGCGGTCTGCTTGATGTTGGCGGCCATCTGCTCCATCGAGGCCGAGGCCTCCTCGGTCGACGAGGCCTGCTCCGAGGCGCCCTGCGACAATTGCTCGGAACCGGCGGACAACTGCTGGCTGCCCGAGGCGACGTTGTCGGCCGCGCCGGAGGCGTCGGACACCACCGTCTGCAGCTTCGCCAGCATGGTCTCGAGCGCGATGCCCAGGCTGTCCTTGTCGGAAATCGGCCGGGCCTTGACGGTCAAATCGCCGCCGGCGATATCCTCGGCCAGGCGCGCCGTGGCGCGGAGGTTGGCGCACATGGCGTTCAAGGCGTCGACCAGATCCTTGATTTCGTCGTTCGCGGCGACGGTGATCGTCTGGTTGAGGTCGCCGATCGCCACGGAATCGGCGAGGTGGACGGCGCGTCCCAATCCTCGGCTGAGACTGAGGGCCAGCCAGGTGGCCGCCGCGACGGCGATCAGCAGCGCGCCGCCGACGACGGCGATCAGCAGGGACCGAATCGACTGAAATTCGCCGTCGGATTCGGCTTTCGCCTGGGTCATTTCCTTTGCGGCCGAGGCGTCGATCTCGTCGAGGATGCCGTTCGCCTCGGTCATCAATTGCTGGCCCTGGCCGTTGGACAGGGCGGTGGCCCGGGCGTTTCCCTGCTCGTGGGTCAGGCGGCGGACCTCCTGATCCGCTTTCAGCCATCTGTCCCAATAGGTCCCGAAGGTGTCGAGGATGGTTTTGTCCGGATCGCTGACCAAGCGCCGCAGGGCGTCGCGGTTCCTGCGCATCTCGGCAATATTGTCGTCCAACATTTTGGTCGAGCGGTCCATTTGCTGATCGTCGTCGGCAATGATCAGCCCCTTCTGATTCTTGTTCATTTCGAAAAGACCGCTGACCATGCGGGCGGCGAGAATCCCCGTTTTCGCCTTATCCGCCGACCCCGGGGCGTCGTTTTCCAGCCGTTCGGCCAGGGGCTGCATCGTCTCGAGAAGCTGGTTGAAGGCGATCCGCACCTCGGCTTGCGATAACGTCCGCACGCGGTTTTCGGAATTGAGGCGGGCTCCCTCGCGGACCTTTTCCTGAACGGCAAAAAATCTATCGGTAACGTTGTTGAACCGCTCCAGCTTCTGTTTGTATTCGTCGTTTGAGATGGCGAAAAACTTGTCGCGTATTTTGTGAAGTTCATCGCGATATTTCAGGATATCCGCGTCGAATTGCTGGATTCCCTGGTCGTCAGCCGCCAGGATCATATTTTTTTCGGCCCGATGCAGCCGAAGCAGGACACTTTCCAGGTCCCCGGCCAGGCGCACGCGCTCGGCGGAAATATTGACGAGGCCATTGATGCGATCGTTCATTTTGGCCAGGCCGTCGGCGGCGACGACCGCGGCGACCAGCGAGAGCGCGATGATCAGGCCGAAGGCGCCGGCCAGCTTCAGTTTTACCGAAATACGCATTGCTTGATTTCCCCTTTCCGGCTTCCGCCCCCGAAGCGCGGTATCAATGACGTTCCGTCGCATCGTCCTCTGGCTGTCCGACCGTTTCGGCCCCCTGCGTCGCGAAGATATGCTCCATGTCGAGGATGATGACGAAGTCCTGGTCGCGCTTGCCGATGCCGGCGATGAACTCGCGGCGCCATTTCAGGCCGATGTCGGGAGCCTCCTCCATGCTGGCGGCGGCCAGGCTGGTGACCTCGAAGACCTTGTCGGCGATGATGCCGATGGTGGTCGGCTCGCCTTCCAAGGGCACCTCGATCACCACGACCCGCGTGTCGACGCTTTGGCTGAAAGGAGCCATCCCGAAGCGGATGTGCAAATCGGCCAAAGGCACGACTTTGCCGCGGACGTTGATCAGGGCGTTGACGAAGGGACGGCTGTTCGGAACAGCGGTCACCGCGACGAGGTCGAGGATTTCCCGGACCGATTCGGCTTCCACCGCGAAAGTCTCGCCCTCCAATCCGAAGGTCAGAACCTCCAGATCGCGGGCGCTTTCGCCCTGCCTGACGTCTATTCCCATCTTCGTTTCCTCAACTCGCCTTGAGCCGTTCTTCCTGCAGGCGCCCAAACTCGATCAGGCGATCGATGTCGAGGATCAGGGCGACCGAACCGTCTCCCAGGATGGTCGCTCCCGAAAACGTCTCGACGTCGGCGTGCAGCTTGGTCAGCGTCTTGATGACGGTCTGGTGGTCGCCGATGATCTGATCGACCAGCAATCCGACGCGGAGGTCTCCCGCCGAGACGATGACGACCTTGGGAAAGGGTTCGTCCGGGGCGGTGACGTCGAACATGTTCCGCAGCCGCAGGAAGGGGACCAGTTCGCCGCGGATGCTGAGGAAATTGCGGTTCTTCGAGCGCCGATTCTGCTCGGCCGACAATTCGACGCATTCCTCGATCATCGACAGCGGAATGACGTAACGGCCAAGCCCGACGCGCACCAGAAGGCCGTCGATGATGGCGAGCGTCAGCGGCAGCTTGAGCGTGATTTCGGTGCCGGTCCCTTCGCTGCTGGCGATTTCGATGGTGCCGCGCAGCGCCTCGATGGTGCGCTTGACCACATCCATGCCGACGCCGCGGCCCGACACGTTGGTGACCTCGCGGCTCGTCGAAAAGCCGGGCTGGAAAATGACCTGGAACAATTCGTTGTCGGAAACCTTGGCGCCGGGCGCCAGATAGCCCATCTCCTCGGCCCGGGCGCGAATGCGGGTCCGGTCGAGTCCGCGGCCGTCGTCCCTGATGCCGATGATGACCTGGGCTCCGGAATGGACGGCGGACAGCTCGACCCGGCCATCCGTCGCCTTGCCCGATTCCCTCCGGCCCTCCGGCCGCTCCAGGCCGTGATCGATGCTGTTGCGGATGAGATGGATCATCGGATCGTTGAGCCGTTCGATCATCGTTTTGTCGAGTTCGGTTTCCTCGCCGCTGGTCAGGAGCTGCACTTCCTTGCCCAGTTCCTGCGACAGATCGCGGACCAGGCGGCGGAACCGTCCGAACAGCGAACCGATGGGCACCATGCGGATGCCCATGGTGTTGTCCCGCAATTCGGAGGACAGCCTTTCGATTTCCTCGGCGACGACCTTCAACGCGACGTCCTGGCTCGCCGCGGCGATTTCATGCAAACGGGCCTGGGCGATCACCAGTTCGCCGACGCGATCCATCAGATTGTCGAGCCGTTCGGCCGGAACCCGGATACTGGCTTGCTGCGGCGCCGTCTTCTGCGGGGCCTGCGCGGCGGCCATCATATGGCGTTGCTCGGCCAGCGCCGACGCAACGCGTTCTTTCGAAGCGGCGCCGTCCTCGACCAGAATCTCGCCCAGGCGGTACTGGCGCGACAATGCGGTGACGACGGCATCGGGCGGCGTATCGCCGCGCTCGACCAGAATTTCTCCCAGCCGTTTGGTCGTTTCCTCGACTTTCTCGATCCGCAATTCCATATCGTCGAGGACGAAGAGGAACACCTCTTCGATCGCCGTTCGGCCCCTGTCGGTGGTCAGCACGACGTCCCAGCCGACGTAGCAAGTGGTCGCGTCGATGTCGTCGAGGCACGGAATGCGGCTGGTCAAGGGGCAGACCGTACAGGTGCCGAGCCCCTGAAGCTCGCCGATCAGCAGCAGGGGATTGGTGCCGTTGTCCATGACGTTGTCGGGGAAGCGGATATGGATCCGGTAGGTCGCGGTTCCCGCGGCGTCGGCCGAGACGGCCTTCGTCGGGGCCGGCGAAGCATCCCCGGCGGCGTTCGGGCCGATCGCCTCGGCGAGATCGGCCAGGATAAGATCGGCCTCCTCGGACCGGGCCTCCTCGGGATGTTCGATCAATTGGCGAAGATGGTCCTTGGCGGCCAGGGTGACGCCGATCAGGGCGCCGCTCGCCGCCGCCTTGCCCTTGCGGACCAGATCGAAGGCGTTTTCCAGTCCGTGGGCGAAGCGCGCCGCCGCTTCGAACCCGAACATCGCTCCCGACCCCTTCAGCGTATGCAAGGCGCGGAAGGCCGAACTGACCAGTTCGCCGTCCTCCGGCGTGACCTCCAGATCCAGCAGGGCCTGCTCGAGCTGTTCAAGCAGTTCCTGGGCTTCCTGGCGAAAGACGTCGCGGGGATCGGGCGACGTCATGCTCCCAGGACCTTTCTGACCACGCCCAGCAACTGATCCTGGTTGAAAGGCTTGGTGATCCATCCCGTGGCGCCGGCGGCCCGCGCTTCCTTCTTGCGGTCATCGTCGGATTCGGTGGTCAGCAGGATGATCGGAATCCCCTTGTAGCTGGCCAGTTTCCGCAATTCGCGAATCATTGCGATGCCGTCCATCCGGGGCATGTTGAGATCCGTCACGACGAGATCGACCGTCGCCTGGCGGGCCCGTTCGAGACCGTCGGCGCCGTCGGTCGCTTCGACCACCTTATAGCCGGCGCCGTCCAGGGTGAGCTTGACCAATTGGCGCATGCTGGCCGAATCATCGACAGTCAGAACGGTCTTTGCCATGGTTTGTCCCTCGAAGTGTCAAGCCGAGAATGTGACGAAGTCGTCGAAGTCGGGGGCGTCTTGAAAGCCGCCCGCCTTGAGGCCGGTCTCCAGGGGACCGGATGCCTTGGCTCGAACCGTGAGGCTGCGGCCGGCCGCGGAAAACGAGCGCCGCCCCGCCACGAGCAATTGAATGAAGCTCAAATCGACGGCGGTCAGGCCGGTGCAATCGATTTCCAGGGCCGCGCCGCGGTGGGCCGCGTCACGCAGACGGAGCAGTGTCTCTTGTGAGGTTGCGACAGTGCGGGCACCGTCGAAGACAAGCGTGACGCAAGTATCGGATTGTTGGCCCATGCAGACCGCCTCAAGAACATTGCTTATTTTATATATGATTATAGCCATATATATAGACAGCAAAAAGAAATTTTCGCAACAAACATTGAAAGCTTAAGTTAGAGCGGAATTTACATAAAATTGTTTTGTTTTATTACTAATGAAACGCATTGACCGTCACAATCAGTGGTCATCGTTTCGGGTGAAAATGACGCATTACGATTGATGTGGATCGGATTTGTTCGACTGGCCTTTTGCCGCGGCCTTCGTTCCGGCGGGCCTCTTTCGCCTCTTCTGGGGATGGCCGCGTATCAGGGCTTGACCGCCTGGGCGCCACACAGGAAACTCACGCTCCCGCCGGTTCCGGCCCGGTGGACGGTGGGGCCCGTAGCTCAATGGTTAGAGCCGGCCGCTCATAACGGTCTGGTTGTAGGTTCGAGTCCTACCGGGCCCACCAAACTTTTCCCGTCTCCAGGAAAAATCAAGTAGGGCAAAACCGCGATCACGCAGCTGCCGCAGTGGAATGTGCCAATGTCTCGTCAGTTATCGCGCTTCTTCCGCTATCCCGGACTCTCGCTCAGGGTCATCCGACATCGATTCTTGTTTTGGAGCGGCGCGGTAACGGTCGCGCTGGCGGCGATGCTGTTTGCGAAGGCCAGCGTCCTGGGAAACGGCCTGTTTTCCATATTGATCAAGGGGCATCCGTTTTTTGTCTTCGTCATCACGCCGGCCGCCTTTGCCTGCATTCTATGGCTTACCCGTCGCGTTTTCGCCGGCGCCGAGGGGAGCGGAATTCCCCAAGCCGTCGCCGCGCTCGAAATTCCGACCTTGGCCGAACGACGCGCCGTCCTCTCGATGCGGGTCGCCGTCGGAAAAATCCTGCTGACCACCCTCGGTCTCTGCGCGGGCGCCTCGATTGGACGGGAGGGACCGACTGTCCAGATCGGCGCGGCCATCATGCACACGCTGGGGCGCTGGATGCGCATGCCGGTGCAGGGCAATGGGCAGGCCCTGATCATCGCGGGCGGAGCCGCCGGGATCTCGGCGGCTTTCAATACGCCGCTCGCCGGCATCGTTTTCGCCATTGAAGAACTGTCGCGCTCGTTCGAGGAACGCTCCAGCGGGACGATGCTGACGGCCGTCATCGTCGCCGGCATCGCCTCGATGGCGGTGCTCGGAAACTATACCTATTTCGGCCATACCGATGCGGCATTGGACTTGGCGGAGGCCTGGCGGCCGGTGCTGGCCTGTGGCATCGGCTGCGGATTGCTGGGCGGATTGTTCTCCCGGGTACTCATCGCCTTCTCACGCGGTCTTCCCAGTCGTCCCGGCGCCTGGATCGGGGCGCATCCCATCGCTTTCGCTGCGTTGTGCGGTCTGGTGCTGGCCGCGCTCGGCCAATGCTCCGGCAGCACGATTTATGGCACCGGCTACGACGAGGCCAGAGGTCTGATCGAGGGGACGAAAGCACTCCCGGCGAGTTTCGGCCTGATGAAGCTGGGCGCCACCATATTGTCCTACATCAGCGGCATTCCTGGCGGCATCTTCGCTCCGTCGCTGGCGGTCGGCGCCGGATTGGGAGTCAATATCGCCCATCTGTTGCCGGGCGTTCCGATGGGAAGCGTGATTATTCTTGGCATGGTCGGTTATTTCACCGGCGTCGTACAGGCTCCGATCACCGCCGTGGTGATCGTCATGGAGATGACCGACAATCAGACGCTGGTTATTCCGCTCATGGCCACGGCGCTGATCGCACTCGGTGCGTCGCGGCTTGTCTGCCCGTCGCCGCTCTATCGCACCCTGGCGAAGTCCTATCTGGAAAAGGTGGTTCGTCGCCAGCCAAGGCCGGAAATACCGTAAAAGCTCATGACCCGGTCTTCGCCGCCGGCGCCGTGTCCAGGGACGACCGCGTGTCTGGCCGTGTCCGCGTGCAGGTCGAAGCGAGAGCCGGTTGAACGACGGCGTTGCCGCCGGCCTTTCGCCAACGCCTTTTTCGGATGACCAATCGGGAACGGCTGCGGCGGATCGGGCCGCTCCGGTTCGCCGGTGTCGGGGTGGCGCGCACCGGAGCCGCCGCTGCACGAATGGGGGAACGCCGCGCTCACACGCCTTCGATAAAAAAGGCTCTGGACCTCGATCCGGCCCGGCGAAACTGCGCCGCCGCCTGATAGGCCGGACTGTCGTACCAGGCCCGCGCCGCGGCCATGTCCGGGAATTCGATGATCACCGCGCCTTCGGCGGCATCCCCCTCGAGAACGTCCATCGCCCCGTAGAGCGCGAGCGGCTTCAGGCGATGACCTTGCGCGGCGACGGCGGCCTTCGGCCCGTACTTGGCAAGCTCGTCGGCGTCGAGGGTCTGTTCGCGGATCAAAACAAAATAAGCGGACATATCAAAACTTCCTTTTCGATGATGAAGAGAGGCGGCGGCGCGGCGGGCCTCGCGGCCCGCCAACGCGGTGGAAGCGCTCCAGGACCGGCGTCGGGCCGGCCGACTGTGGGCGACGACTTCGGTCGGGTCCGGTTCAGACCTGGGCCAGGCCGCCATCGACCGGCAGGTCGATGCCGGTGACGTAGCTCGACTCGTCCGAAGCCAGGAAATAAGCGGCCGCCGCAAGTTCGGCCGGACGGCCAAGGCGGCCGAGCGGCGTCATCGACGCGAAGCCCTTTTTGGTGGCTTCGGAAGCTTCGTCGCTGGCGAATTGGCCGCGGATGATCGGGGTCTCGGTGGCGCCCGGGCTGAGCGTGTTCACCCGGATGCCCTGATCCTTGAGTTCCTGGGCCCAGGTGCGCACCAGGGCACGCACACCGGCCTTGGCGGCGGCGTAGGCCCCGTGGGCGGGAATGCCCTTCGCATTGATGATGGAGGAGACGACAACGATCGAGCCGCCGCGGGTCATCAGCGGCAGGGCCTTCTGGACCGTGAAGACGACGCCTTTCACATTGATGTCCATGGTCTTATCGTAATGGGCCTCGGACAGATCGAAGATCCGGGCATGCTCTATGAATCCGGCGTTGGCGAACACGATATCGACCACGCCCTTCTCGGCCTTGACCCGGGCGTAGAGCCTGTCCAGATCGACCAGGCTGCCGACGTCGCCTTGGACCGTGGTGACGTTCTTTCCGATCTCGGCCTCGGCCTTGTCGAGTTCCGCCTGGCGGCGGCCGGTGATGAACACAAAGGCCCCTTCTTCGACGAAGCGCTTGGCCGTCGCCAGGCCGATGCCGCTCGATCCGCCCGTGATGACGGCTATTTTTCCCTCAAGATTGGACACCGCATTCTCCGTTTTGCCGCCGTCCCTTCGACGGCGTTCGGCAAACAGTTAGCCCCTCCGGCGGTAATCGGTAAGTCGAGAGGTCGGAATAAAGGTCATTCCGAGTCGGAATGGCGAAGGGCGGGACCGCCACCATCCGACCCGTCGCGAAACTCCGCGCCGAGTTCCTGCTCTATGAAGACAGCGAACGCCCGCGCCTTGGCGCTGGCATTGCGGCCCGTCGGGAAAACGGCCCAAAGGTCCAGCGACGGAAGCCGCCAATCCCGGAGGATCCGCCGCACCCGGCCGGATGCGATCTCGGGGGCGAACATCCATTCGGAGGCGACCGCGAGGCCCATTCCGGCAAACACGGCCTCGCGGATTCCTTCGGCCGCCGTCACGCGGACCCTGCCTTTGAGCGTGACCGCGCTTTCGGCGGCGCCCCGGGCGAAGGTCCATGCCGCGCCGCCACCCCGTTGGTCATAGATCACCGCCTGGTGGGCGGCGAGCTCCGCCGGAGTCGTCGGCTCCCCCGCCGCCGCGAAATAGCCTGGCGCGCCGACGACGACGCGCCGGCATTGCCCGATCTTCCGTGCCGTCAGGGACGAGTCTCGCAAGTCGCCCATGCGCAGGGCGATATCGATGCCGGCCTCGACCAGGTCGACGTTTCGATCGTCGAGAAAGACCTCGACGTCGAGCGACGGATGCATCGCCAGGAACCTGGGCAGCCGCGGCACGACGTGCAGGCGCGCGAAGGTAACCGCTCCGCCGATCCGCAGGCGCCCGGTGAGCGCCGCGTTCACCCCGCGTGCCCTCGACTCCGCCTCATCGGCCTCCTCGACCGAGCGCTTGGCGTGCTCGTAGAAGTTTTCGCCCGCCTCGGTCGGGGCGAGGCCTTGGGTCGTGCGCAGCAGGAGCTTGACGCCGACCCAAGGCCTCGAGCTGGGCGATGATCTTCGAAATCGCCGGTTGGCCGACCCGCAATTGGCGCGCCGCCCCGGTGAAGGAACCGGTATCGACGACGCGCACGAAGGCGTCCATGGCGGTCAGTCGGTTCATCATCATTCCTTTTTGGAATGACGAATATATCCATGCCGTGGCCTTCGCCGTCAACAAGCCATGAGCGGCCTTCCCCGAGGCCGGCCGCGGCGACGGTCCGCCGGAACCAACCGGGCCGGGAAATTCTACGACGCCGCTTTCACCAGCACCGGCTGCGCGCGGTAGCGTTGCGGAAACAGGCGTTTGAGCGCGGCGACCTTGGGCAGATCGTTGACCACGATATAGGGATGACCGGGGTGTTGGACGAGGAAGTCCTGATGGTAGTCCTCGGCCGGAAAGAACTGGGCGCCGTCCACGATCTGCGTGGCGATCGGCGGGCCGAACACGTGGCTGCCGTCCAACTGTGCGATATAGGCCTGCGCGACGCGCCGCTGTTCCGCGGTCGCCGGGAAAATCGCCGAGCGGTATTGCGTCCCGGTGTCCGGACCCTGGCGGTTCACCTCGGTCGGATCGTGGGCGACGGAGAAAAAGATCTGCAGCAAGGCGCCGTAGGAGACTTGCGCCGGGTCGAAGGTGATCTCCACCGATTCGGCATGGCCGGTGCCGCCGCCGCCGACGGTTTCGTAATGTGCCGTCTGCGCCGTGCCGCCGGCATAACCCGACACCACGCGCTCGACCCCCTGCACATGCTGGAAGACCCCTTGCACCCCCCAGAAACAGCCGCCGGCCAGGACGGCGGTTTCCTTATGGCCGGCACCCGGAGCCTCGTCCTGCGTGGGCGGCGCGACGGCGATGGCGGTTTCGGAACGAGCCGCGCCCTGCCACAGGATCATGCCGGCGGCGACGACGACGGCGCCGGCCAGCCCGCGCCACAGGCGCCGCCGCGCGAGTCCGGAAGAGGAAAGCGATGTGGTCATGTCATGGGTCCTCGCAGGTTGGGAAAGGGAAGATCGATGTGCCGGCGCCTTATCCGAAGGTGAAGGCATAGGCGGCGACGCCGGGGTCCAGGAATTCGACGCTGAAGGTCCGGTCGGCGACTTGTCCGGGTTGCCTGACCAGTTGATAGAGCCGCTGTTCGGTCACGGTCCCGCCGCCATCGGGCGCCACATCGACTCCATGCGCGTCGCCCGGCGCCGCGCCGTCGAGGGTGACCCGAAAACGCACGGGCTTGCCGTCCGGCCCGGGGCCCAGGACCAGGTGCAGGTCGCGGGCATGGAAGCGGTAGACGATGCGGCCGGATGTCCCCGAAAGCGTGGCGCGCTCGGGGCCGACGATCCAGGTGCCGGCCAGGCCCCAGCCGTCGACCGGCGGTTTGGCCGGCGCGCGATAGGTCGCCGCCGCGTCGCGGATGGCTTGGCCGGAGGCGAAACGTTCGGCCCGGTCGTAGCCCAGGTAGGTTTCGGGGGAATGCTCGTCTTCCATTCGCGCTGCCTGTTGCACGCCTTGCCCTTGCGTCTCGGTCAATTCCGTCGCGACGTCGCGGGCCCCGGCCTCGCGCAGCAGCGTCTGGATCGCCTGTTCCGATTCGGCATAGTCGCCTTCTCCGAAATGGTGATAGCGGACGCGCCCTTGCGCATCGACGAGGTAATGCGCCGGCCAGTACATATTGTTGAAGGCCCGCCAGATCGCAAAATTGTTGTCGATGGCCACCGGATAATCGATGCCGAGCTGGCGCACGGCTCTGGCGACATTGTCCCGGTCGTGCTCGAAGGCGAATTCGGGCGCATGCACGCCGATCACCACCAGCCCCCGGTCGCGGTATTTGTCGGCCCAGGCTTTCACATAAGGCAAGGAGCGCAGGCAGTTGATGCAGGAGTAGGTCCAGAAGTCGACCAGGACCACCTTGCCGCGCAGGTCCTGCGCTTTCAGCGGCGGCGTGTTCAGCCATTGCACGGCGCCGTCCAACGACGGAAGATCGCCTTCGTCGGACAGTTGCGACACGGGGTCGGTCGCGGCCGATCGCATGGCGGCGTCGGCGCCGTCCGCCGGCGGATGGCCGGATGATTGCATCATGCCGCCGCCTTGCGGCTTGGCGAGGCGATCCACCAGGACCTGTTCCAGGCCGCCCGTGGAGACCGTCGAAATATGCGCCAGGACGCCGGTGTCCAGGCCCGAGGCGATGGCGGCGACGCCGGCCAGCATGGCGATGCCGAGGCCGCGCCGGATCCATTCTCCGACGCCCAGCGAACGCTTCATGGCTGTGAAGACCCGGCCGCCGACCAGCAGCGCCAACGCCAGCGAGGTGGCCGCCCCGGCGGCATAGGCGAGCAGCAGCAGGGTCGAGGCGACATTGGCGCCCTGGAGCGCCGCGCCGGTCAGAACCAGGCCGAGGATCGGTCCGGCGCAGGGGGCCCACAGCAGACCGGTGGCGATGCCCAGCAGGAACGAGGCGCCGGGACGGGGCCGGCCGCCGGCCTGGGCCGCTTCGGACAGGCGGGCCCCGGCCGACACCAGCGGATGGGTCAGACGCTCGGCCAGCCGCGGCAACAGCAGGGCCAGTCCGAACACCGCCATCAGGACCAGGGCCAGCCAGCGGCCGTATTGGTTGGCCGCCACCACCCAGCCGCCGCCGACGGCGGCGAGCGTGGCGACCAGGGCGAAGGTCATCGCCATGCCGGCCAGCAGCGGCAGGCCGCTCCGTGAGAAGGATTGGCCGGCGCGGGCGAACACGAAGGGCAGAACCGGCAGGATGCAGGGGCTGGCGATGGTCAACGCGCCACCGAGATAGGCCAGGAGAAGAAGCAGCATGATGCGAGCCTCGGCAGGAGGGGTGGAAAGGAAAGGGGGCGCGGCGATGCCGGTCACGCCGGTGGGGGCGCGAAGGTCATCGCCGCGCCGTTCATGCAGTAGCGCAAACCGGTGGGCCGGGGGCCGTCGTCGAACAGATGTCCCAGATGCCCGCCGCAACGCCGGCAATGGACCTCGGTCCGCAGCACGCCGAAGGAGCTGTCCGCGCGTTCGGCGACCGCGCCGGCGAGCGGCGCCCAGAAGCTCGGCCAGCCGGTATGGCTGTCGAATTTGGTGCGGGAGGAAAACAGCGGCAGGTCGCATCCCGCGCAGGCGAAGATCCCGTCGCGGTGTTCGTCGTTGAGCGGGCTGGCGTAGGGGCGCTCGGTGCCCTGCCGGCGCAGGATGTCGTATTGCACGGCAGACAGCCGGGCGCGCCATTCCGCATCGTCGTGGCTGACCTCGAAGGTCTCGGCCGTCGTCGCGGCCCGCGACGAGAACAGCGGGAACAGGCCGGCGGCCAGCACGGTGACGGCGGCGGAACCGGTCAGCAGGAAATATCGTCTGGTCGCCATCGCATCCTCGGAATGTGAGTGGGTTGGATGGCATGTAGGTAAGGGCGCGGCGATACCGAAGTCCTCACGCAAAGTTAAACAATGCGTGACATATGGACGACGGGCCGGGTAATCCCCGCGACAAAGGAACAGGCCAATTCGACGTTGTCGGGAATATCCAGAAGGGCTTGGCGCGTTCGGCCGGAAGGCGTAGACGGCCTCGCGTTCCGCCTGGGCGCACAATTGCCTTGCGGCTGGCGCGATTGGCGACGTCGACGGGGACCGGAAAGAGGCCGCCGATGTATTGGGTCAAACCCACATATTCGAAAACGCCGATCGGCACCACCGGGTCAAGATCGATCGATATGTCGATGCGTTGCCAAGACGGCCATCGCCACGCGCCGTCGAGCCGAACCGCGCGGCCCTGAGAACACCACGCTGCCGCAGTTGTTTCTGATGTTCCCGCAATGTCGCGATGATCTGGCCTCAATCCATCGATATCTCCACCGATATGTGCCTTTGGCAGGCGCGCCTCGAGTCGCTCGTCCGAGCCTGCGGGGGAGCGGGGAAAATTCAACGATTTCTTAATATTGATGGGTGCGAAACAGCAATGATGGGCCGATTGCGGAAAGGCAGCTTAAGGCAGGAAAGCCGGATAAACTGACGTGTTGTGAAACGCTGACGCTATACTGTGCAATATATCTCGAGCGTTTGCCCTATAAACTCGTCACGTGTTCAACGACGCTCCGCGAGATCTATTATGCTCTTCATAACATCTGGATAAATATTGTCTTGGGTCGTCCTCAATAACGTTGCTGCGGTATCTTTTGATATCACGTTCCTATCAAGCGCACGGGCAACAGCCCAAGCAAAACGGCCCACAAGCGCAGGGGGAGTGTCCTTGAGTGGAAAATAGTCAATCGTGAAGTCTTCTTGAGCTCGCACCTCATCAGATGGCTCTGGGAAGGGGTTACCACGGGGGAGAACGACGCTTACTCTACTTATGTTACCGACGTGGGCTGCGGCAGCCGTAACGCTAATGTCAAAGTGCTGGGCTACCTCGAACACTGCCGAAGGAATGTCGTTAGCCTGATAGACCATTCGGCCAACTATGGCGGGTGGGGCTAGAAAGGCGATAGCAAACGCATTGGCCCGGACCTCGACAGGGTCGCGGCGGAATGAACTGTTGATTTTAAGGTCGCTGTAGCGGTCGACCGCCAATCGATTAAGCCTTTGCTCCGGATCCCAAAGTAGATGGCCGAGCTCGTGCGCAAGCGTCATACGGCGGACCCAGACGCTCTGATTATCGCCTTCGATGTTTACAACGATGCCACGCGCATCACCACTTGCGATCGTAGCACCGGCCAACCCCCGACCGAGTCTGGTCTGTACAAGCGGAATATTGAGCGTGTCAGCGACCAAACCGCGCATACTTTGTATTGGCGTTTCTAGGTCCATTCCCAAGAGCTGACGAGCTCGACTCGCGAGATAATAGCCCCTTTCGTATGTCGGGTATCCATAGTCATCATCGGGCCGGAAGCTCTCTAACCTCTCGGTATTTGGCTCGCCGATGAGGGATAACAGTGATTTTTGCCGGGCTATGACCCACGCACTTTCGGCCAGTGCAGCCACTGTCGTTGGAGAAAGCCCAGCACGGCCTTCACCAGCATGGGTAAGCTGTCGAAGACGCACACCCAACGCCTCGATATCCACCTGCTTTTTGAAGCCCAAGACCCGTTCATCGACTGCCAGTGGGAGCGCGAGCCGCTCCAATATTCGAATAGACGAGATTTTTCCGGGTGTCTCAGCCTTGATCACGTCTTCTACTGCGACGTTGGCGCGCCGGGCGAGATGTTGCTGCGTGTAGCCGAGCGCCTCGCGGTGTCTCCGTAAAGTTCGCGCCGGCTCACTACGGTCACGAACAAGAGGAGCTTGCCCCTCTTCGACGACGGTCAAAAGGGTGGGGAAATCGAAACTGTCGAGGGCTTCCGCCGCCGCCAATCTATGTCCCGTCGCTTCTTCGCTGGCCTCCGCGAGCATCGTCTGCCCACGTACAAACTCTCGCCGCGAGGATCTAGCTCGCTCCGAGGGCGTGTCGCCCAACGTGTCCGGACCAAACACCTTGTCCAGGTCAGCTTTAGAGATGACGCTCATATCGAAACCCATTCAGGGTCGGATAGCCCAAACAGATTTGGACGATTCGTTTCCGGATTGTACCCCATCGACCACACGTTATACCCAGACTCGACGAAAGCTCGTTCAATCGCGGCCATTTCTTTCCCGCTTCGTAGCCGATAACGACCAGAACTGCCCGTAATTGCGATGGTCGCCTCGTCGAGGATGACCAGTTCGCCGCCCACAAAGGCTCTCCCACCACCGGTCAAATTGCTATGCTTGGCAACTCCCGCTTCTCGCTGCGCGCCAAAGGCGCAAGCTTCAAGAGCATGAAGGACATGCTCTTCTGTTACCACCCAGAGATGCTGAGCATCGGGTTTCTGGGAAAGCTCTGGCTTCTCGTCGGGCACGGGTCCCAGGCTTCCTACGGGACCATCTACCCAGTACGCCAGCCCATCCTCGGGTCTGATCTGATCAATATCCCCAACATACCGACGAGCCTCAGGGTTCATCGGTTGATCCGGGTGGTGAGCGTTACGGTACTTTGCAAACGCAATATCGGTACGCGCGGTCGGTGATGCCATCCGAGATCCAGCCACTCCAAGATTCACCGCACCAAAGCCTTACACTTCAGCGAGCGGATGGCATACTGCAGGCCAATTTCCTCCAATTCAAATTTTTTCTTGGCTCGCACCATGCCGAAATCGTCCAGCGTGAACGAATGGCCGATTGCGGGACTCACGCACCGTCGTTGGGATGACCGAGATGGTGAAGCCGTCCAAGACGTGACGCTCCGTTATCGTGGTGGAAAGGGACTTCGACATTGGGCCGGGCACAATGAGCACGACGTTTCTCGCTCCGGGTCAGGTGAGAGACTGTTTTCGCCGGGCATCCGATTCATCGGCCCGTTGAATTTCTCCGCTCGCTGCAATATTGTGGTCATATGTGACCACTTTTTTTCTCGGAGCCCCGATGTCCACGTTCAGCCTTAAGGACGCCAAGGCAGGTTTTTCGAGCTTGGTGGACGATGCCTACAGGGGTGAGTTTGTGACGATTACACGTCACGGAAAGCCTGTCGCCGCGCTCGTCTCGGTCGCCGCAGCGGATATTGCGCGAAAAGCGCTCGGAAAGAAGCGATCCGGTCTCGTCTCCTATCTCAGGACATTTCCAGACGGGGCGTTCGAGCGGAACAGCACGCCTTCGCGCGACGTCGATCTGTGAGTGGCTTTCTCCTCGACACCAATGTCGTGTCGATGCTGTCGCCCTCCAGGGCGGAAGCCTCCGAGCGTTTCCTCGACTGGCTGGAGCACGCCGATGGCGAAGGCCGCGTGTTTTTGTCCGTCGTGACCATCCACGAGATCGAAAAGGGCATAGCGCTGCTGGACAGTTAAAGGCGCAACCGCGAAGGCCGCCGGCCTGCGGGTTTGGCTTTCCGGCCTCCTCGCCACCTATGACGACAAGATCCTCGGTCTTGATATTCCGGCTGCCTCCTTTTCCGGGCGGGCCGAAGCGAAAGCGGTCGCCGCCGGCCACGAGCCTGGCATGGCCGACGCGGTCATTGCGGGTATTGCCGCGGCGCACGATCTCATCGTCATCACCCGCAATGGAAAGCATTTCCGACCTTTCGGAATTCGCGTGGCCTCGCCGGACGATGCCGCGTTCGGGACGGACTAGTGGAACGCTTCGTTTAAAACGAAGCGTTCCACTAGTCTGAGCGAACCGGGTGTGCTCGAGGCCGATGCGGCGAAGCGCGCAAAGCAGCGTAGAGGCCATCGAGGCGAACCACAGGCGAAGCCGATTGGCGCGCATGGTGCCCGAGGACATGCCGTCAGCGAAGGGATCGCTTGGCATTCCGTGATGCGATTTTCCATCTCACCGTGTGCGCAGTCGGCTGCCGGTGACCGGTTGTGTTTTGGTGTGGAATAATGACCTCGTCGGCGGGGTGATCGGCGTCCAGGGACCCCGTCCGGGTCCGCCTCCGCCGCATCAAGAATCCGGCCATTGGCAAGCGGCTCTCGCGTATCAACCCCAAGTCCGAATGGGTCGGGACTGAGGTGCCCGACCTTGCGCATCGTCGATGACGTCACCCGGATTGCCGCGCGCACCGCACCCGTCAGAGGACATTCCCGATGTGCATCCGAACATCGCCGGGCTCTGCCGCGCCAAGGTTATCCACCTGACCGAAGTGCTGGCCGCCCCCGAGCTTTACGCCGAAGCGGCCGAGGACGTCCGTTCGCCGGTGGGCGAGAGGGTGCCGCCCCCCCGGCGAGAGGCACGGCGACATGCGGCCGGTTCTCCGCGGCGAACTGATGGGGATTCTCGACGTGGCGACGGAATTCCGGAGGCACCGACCAGTCGCCTTCGCCGAGGACAAGATGACCGTGGCGCCGCCCCGACCGCAAGGATTATCGCGTCATCCGGGGCTGGCGAGGAAGCTGCAGGCCACGGTGTCGAACGGTCCCGGCCATCCCGGGCCGAAGGTCACCACGCCGCCGCCCGTCGTGGCCGGCGCGTTGGTGAAGACCATCTGCAGTTGTACCGGCAGAAAAGTCTCGGTGGATTGCCCGATCAGTTCCAGAGGGAAGCCGATCGCCGGGTTCGACAGGAAAAAGATCACCCCCTCGATCGGCGAGATCACCGGCGCGGCGGGATTGGGGAAGGAAAACTGGCCAGTGAACGGGGAGGCCTGGCCGGTGAAGGGCTCGGACGGCAGAACTCGCGGATGGGTCGACGCCAGGGTGGAAGGAACCGGTGCCTCGAACCGAATGTCCAACTCGTATTCGAAACCGATCTGCCCCGCTTCTTTCACCATTACCACCGGCCGGAAGACCGTGAGTTTGTATTTCAGAGACTGCGTCATGACCACCTCCAAGGCATGATATTCTCCTCATATTTACTACTTAAAATTGCATCTTTCGTCGAGGACATTTTTTCCGCCTCGCTTGAATGCGCCGAGTCAGTCTCGATCCATCGCGGGGTCGACATCATCAGCCCCCAAGCCGCCGCAGCTTGGCCTTGGACCCGAGAGGGCTGTCCGGCGTGAGAGCAATGGGCGGGCCGTGCCTCTGTCGAGGTTTATGCCGAAGTGGCTTTGCGACGTCTTCATGGAGATGATGGCGCGGCTTCCGAGGCTGACGCGAAGATGGTCGTACAGCGCGTCGTCGTCGGTCTCAATGAGGCCCTTTTGTCCCGCCATGCTTTCTTGATCATGATCGCCACAAGCTCGGGCCGTCGTAAGCAGGATGGACGGGGCCTCCGCCGGCATGGTGCCGTCGGCCGAGAGGAACGGCGCCAGCCAGGTCGCCGCCGCCTGCTTGAAAGCCCGGGCACTCTGTTCCAGCCGGGCAAAAGGGAGCGCTTTCGCCAATATATCGATAACGACTCTATCGCGTCGCGCATCCTGTGGCATAAGGGGCCGAACACGCGACGGGAACCCAGCCGCAGATGATACGTTTCGAAAATATCAGCAAGCAGAACAGTCACCGCATCCTCTTCTTCGAGGCGTCCGCCGCGCTCAATCGGGGCGAAAAAATCGGTCTCGTCGGTCCCAACGGGGCCGGCAAGACGACGCTGTTCCGGATGATCACCGGCGAAGAGCTGCCGGACGAGGGCCAGGTGGCGATCGAGAAGCAGGTTTCGATCGGCTATTTCAGTCAGGATGTCGGCGAAATGTCCGGCCGCAGCGCGGTCGCCGAAGTGATGGACGGGGCCGGACCGGTCAGCGCGGTGGCGACGGAATTGGCCGGCCTCGAAGCGGCCATGGGCGATCCCGACCAGGCCTGCGACATGGAGGCGATCATCGCGCGCTATGGCGAAGTGCAGGCGCGCTTCGAGGAGTTGGGCGGCTACGAACTGGAGGGGCGGGCGCGCGAAGTGCTGGCCGGGCTCAGCTTCAGCCAGGAGATGATGGAAACGGACGTCGGCGCGCTGTCGGGCGGCTGGAAGATGCGCGTGGCGCTCGGCCGCATCCTGCTGATGCGGCCCGACGCCATGCTCCTCGACGAGCCGAGCAACCACCTGGACCTCGAAAGCCTGATCTGGCTGGAGGAATTCCTGAAGGGCTACGAAGGCGCTTTGCTGATGACCTCGCACGACCGCGAGTTCCTGAACCGGATCGTCACGAAGATCGTCGAGATCGACGGCGGATCGCTGACCAGCTACGCCGGCGATTACGCCTTCTACGAGCGGCAGCGGGCGTTGAACGAGAAGCAGCAGCAAGCGCAGTTCGACCGGCAGCAAGCCATGTTGGCGAAGGAGCTGAAGTTCATCGAGCGCTTCAAGGCCCGGGCCTCGCACGCCGCCCAGGTTCAAAGCCGGGTGAAGAAGCTGGACAAGATCGAGCGCTTCGAGCCGCCGAGGCGCCGCCAGGTCGTCTCCTTCGACTTCCCGCCGGCCCCGCGCTCGGGCGAGGATGTCGTGGTCATGAGGAAGGTCGACAAGGGCTATGGCAGCCGCAGCATCTATCAGGGGCTCGACTTCATGATCCGCCGCAAGGAGCGCTGGTGCGTCATGGGCGTCAACGGCGCCGGCAAATCGACGCTGCTGAAGCTGGTGGCCGGCGCCACCGAACCGGACGCCGGGACCGTCGCCGTCGGCGGCAGCGTCAGGATGGGCTATTTCTCCCAGCACGCGATGGAACTGCTCGACGGCGAGCGGACGGTGTTCGAGTCGCTGGAGGACTCTTTCCCGCAGGCCGGGCAGGGACCGCTGCGGTCGCTGGCCGGCTGTTTCGGCTTTTCCGGCGACGATGTGGAAAAGAAATGCCGCGTCCTGTCCGGCGGAGAAAAGGCCCGGCTCGTCATGGCGACCATGCTGTTCAATCCGCCGAATTTCCTGGTGCTCGACGAGCCGACCAACCACCTCGATCTCGATACCAAGGAAATGTTGATCACGGCGCTGGCCGCCTACGAGGGGACCATGCTGTTCGTGTCGCACGACCGGCATTTCCTGGCGAGGCTTTCCAACCGGGTGCTGGAACTGACGCCGGAGGGCATCCACCAGTATGACGGCGGCTACACGGAGTATGTGGCGCGCACCGGGCAGGAAGCCCCCGGGCTGCACGGCTGATCCGGCGCCGGCCTCCCGCCTGCCGGGTTTCCTCCTACCCGACGGGCAGCGTGAAGAGGAACACCGCGCCCTGGCCGCGCGCCGCGGCCAATCGCACCTCGCCGCCATGCAGCTGCAGGATCCGCTGCACGATGACCAGGCCCAGGCCGCCGCTGTGCTGCGCGCCGCGCAGCAGGCGCGAGGCGCGCATGAACAGGCCTTCGCGCAGGGCCTCGGGGATGCCCGGGCCGGTATCGCTGACCTCCACCTGCACCCGGTCCGGCAAGGTCCGCAGGCGCACGGCGATCCGGGTGCCGGCCGGAGTGTGGCGGACGGCATTGTCCAGCAGGTTGGTCAGCACCCGCTCGATCATGCCCAAGTCGGCCCGCACGCCGGGCAGGAGGGGCGGGATTTCCACCGACAACCGCTGCTGGCGCGCCTCGGCGGCCAGCTCGAACTTCTGCAGCACGTCCTGGACCAGATCGGCAAGCGAGAAGGTTTCCAGTTCCGGCTGCACCAGCCCGGATTCCAGGCGGGCCAGTTCGAACAGCTCCTGCGCCAGGCGGCCGACCTTGGCGCTCTGGGCCAGGGCGATGTCGAGATAGCGCAGCCGCTCCTCGGCGCTCAGGCTGTCCTCCTTCAGGCGCAGGGTTTCCAGATAGCCGTGCAGGGAGGTCAGCGGCGTGCGCAGATCGTGGGAGATGTTGGCGACCAGATCGCGCCGCTGCTGGTCCTGGCGGGTCAGCTCGCGCCACTGCTCGGCGATGCGCCGTCCCATCTGCGCGAAGGCGGCGCGCAGCACGGCGATTTCGTCGCTTCCCCCGTCATCGGCCGCCGGGACCGGCAAGGCGGCCGCCAGTTCGCCATGGGCGTCGAAACCGCGCACGGCCGCGGTCAGCGCGCGGAGCGGCCGGGTGATCAGCCGGAACGCCAGCAGTCCCATGAGCAATCCCAGCAAGGCCACCACGGCGGTGGCCCACAGCGTGGTGCGCAGGACCGTGTCGTCGGCCAGCCCGGCGGCCAGCGCGTCGCGCGTTTCGCCCAGCAGGATGACATAGACATAACCGGCCTGCCGGCCGTCAACCTGCACCGGCGCCGCGCTGAAAACCTTGCTGGCTTCGGTGCCGCGCGGGTCGTCGCCCTGTATCGGCAGGGACTCTCCCGCCAACAGGCGGCGGATCGGCCCCAGATCGACCCGATCGCGCTTCAGATGTCCCGAAGGCGCCGCGTTGCCGACGACGCGACCATCGTTGTCCAGCAGATAGACCTCGACCGACGGATTGACCGCCATCAGCTTGTCGAACAGGCCGCGCACCGCCTCCGGCCGCCAGCCGCCGGCATCCATCAGCTGCGCGGTGCCGGCGATATGCGCGGCCAGTTCGCTGGACAATTGCTGCACCACCGCCTGCTCGTGGCGCGCGTTGGATTGGATCTGCAGCCAGACCGAAATCCCGCTGCAGGCCAGCAGCAGTACGGCGAATACCGCGGACAGGCGCTGCGCCAGCGTCAGCCGTCGCATCACGTCTCTCCGGCGGCGGGGCCGGGCGCCGCGGCGAATTTGTAACCGCGTCCCCACACGGTCAGGATCCGCCGGGGTACGGCCGGGTCGGCCTCGATCTTGGTGCGGAGGCGATTGATATGCGTATTGACCGTGTGCTCGTAGCCGTCGTGGCTGTAGCCCCAGACCTCGTTGAGCAGGTTGAGGCGCGAGAACACCCGGTCGGGATGCCGGGCGAAGAAATACAGCAGGTCGAATTCGCGGGGCGTGAGGTCGAGGGCGGCGCCCTCCAGCCAGGCCGAACGCGCCACCGGGTCGAGGATCAGGCCGTGGCATTCCAATTGGCCGGCCTGCAGGCGCGCATTGCGGGCCAGGGCGTCGGTGCGCCGCAGCAGCGCCCTGGCCCGCGCCACCAGCTCCAGCATGGAGAAGGGCTTGGCCAGGTAATCGTCGGCGCCCAGTTCCAGTCCCAGGATGCGGTGCACTTCGCTGGAGCGCGCGCTGATGATGATGATCGGCACATAATGGCTCATGGCGCGGGCCCGCTTGCAGATCTCCAGGCCGTCCACGCCCGGCAGCATCAGGTCCAGCACCAGCAGGTCCCAGGGGCCCTCGCCCAGGAGCCGCATGCCGGCATGACCGTCGGCGGCGTGCTCGACGGCATAGGATTCGTCCTTGAGATGCATGCGCAGCAAATCGGCGATGTGGACGTCGTCCTCGACGATCAGGACACGCTTGGGCCGTTCCATGAAGGCTCCCGGGCAGATATGGACGCCCCGGCATTTTCCCTCATTTGCCGGGCGGCAGATATCACGTTTTGTTCAACATTGGATATGTTGCCGGGAACGGCCGGACATCGGTCTTGATGGCGGCCCGGGGACGCTGTCGATGAAAGCTTGCGCTAACCACGCTACGCGCCCTCGAAGCTTGCGTGTAGCGTGGCTAGAACACCCTTGTTCGCCGCAGGCTATCGTCCTTTTCCCGCGGCGAGGAAGAACATTCGTTCAGCCGCCGCCCTCTCCGATTCCGATGCCCTCGGTGGCGGGCGTTTCGTTATGACGGGCGCGTTCGGCGCTCGGCCCCGTTCCCTGGGCGATCTGCGGGTCCGACGCGCAGGCGGCAAGCGTGGCTAGGACGAAGGCGACGACGAGAAATTTCAAACCGACGGGTTTCACGATGTTTCTCCATGTCTGTGAGCGATTTGGTGAACAGCCGAGGTTTTCCGCGGTCCACCGCATTTGCTGCAGTGCAAAAATTAAGATTAAAATTTGTCTAAACTGTGGCGCGGGGATCCGCGTCCAGCCCGCGAAGCCTCCGCTCCCGCCCGATAAAAGGCTGCGGCGGCAAGCTGTTAACGACACCAATTCGTTTTTTACAATGCAGCCATGATCGTCCCTTGACGGCGCGAAGGGCCGTTTCGATATCTGTGTATCGAAATGCTATTCCGTTGATCGGAACAAAAAGGAGGCTTTTTCGATTTCGCGCCACCCCGAGGCTTCGTCTCCGGCCGAAGGACTGATGTCCGTCGATCTGGTGCTCAGGATGATCGAACTGCTGGCCGCCTGCGGCCGGCCGCGCGGCCTGTCCGATATCGCCAGCGAATTGGGGATTTCCAAGGCCCGGGCCCATCGCCACCTGCGATCGCTGCTCAGCCGCGGTTATGCCCGTCAGTGCCCCGAAACCGAACGCTACGAGATCGGCATCAAAGTGCTGCTGCTGGGCGAATCGGTCCGCGACCGCTTCGACGTGTTGACGGCGGCACGGCCGGAAATGGCCCGGTTGCGCGACGAGAGCGGCCAGGCGGTCACCATTTCCGCGCTGATCGAGGACAGCGTCACCGTGCTCGACCTGCTGCAGGGCAAAACCATCATGGAATTCGGCTTGCGGGCGGGGGCCCGGCTCGATTTTCACGCTTCGGCCCATGGCCGGATCGCTCTCGCCTTCGGGCCGGACGCCTTGCTAGCCAAGGTGACGGCAACGCCGCTGCGGGCCTGGACGCCGGCCACGGTGACGGATCCCGAGGCGCTTGCCGCCGAGATCGCGCGGGTGCGCCGGCAAGGCTGGTCGACCGCCGCCGATCAGCTGCTTTTGGGCGTGAACGCCCTGGCGGCGCCGATTTTCGATCATCGCCATCGCTTGCAGGGCGCCATCGCCATCGTCGGCTCGTCGCAATTCATCGCCGACAGCCCCGCCGAGACGCTCGTCGGCGAGGTGGTGCGCGCCGCCCAGGCCGCGTCGCGCCGGCTGGGCTGGCGGCCGGGGCCGCCATGACGACGGTGTCCTTCGCAAACGATCCTTCCATTCGGTCACGTCACTCCGGAAAGGGTATCCCGATGGCTGTTCCCAACACGCTGATCTTCGTCGATCCGGCCGCGGCCGGCGCCTTCCATGCCGGGGTCTTCGGCCGGCAGAACGACGCCCGGCCGCGGGGCGTCCATCATCGGATGGGGCCGGCTCGCGCCAATAAGGGGGCGCCGTCATGAAGCAGCCGTCGATCTATCTTCCGCATGGCGGCGGGCCATGCTTTTTCATGGACCCGCCGGCCGACGAGCCTTCCCGGTGGGTGGCCATGGCGGCTTATCTGCGCGGCCTGCCGGAAACCCTGCCGGCGCGGCCCGAGGCGCTTCTCGTCGTCTCGGCCCATTGGGAACGGCCGCGCCCCACCGTGCTGGCCGGCGCCAATCCCGGGCTGCTCTTCGATTACTACAATTTTCCGCCGCAAACCTACCGCCTGGCCTATCCCGCCCCGGGGGCGCCGGATCTGGCCGTGCGGGTGCGATCCTTGCTGGCCGACGCCGGTATCGAAAGCGACGTGGAGATGGCGCGCGATTACGACCACGGCGTCTTCATCCCGCTCAAGGTCGCCTTTCCCGCCGCCGACATTCCCATTCTGCAGCTTTCCCTGCAGACCGGACTGGATCCCGTCCGCCATATGGCCATCGGCAAGGCGTTGAGCCCGCTGCGCGACGACAATATCGCCATCATCGGCAGCGGGCTCAGCTTTCATAATTTGCAGGCCCTGGGCGATCCGCGGGCCGGCGGGCCGGCGGCGGCCTTCGATCGCTGGCTGACTCAAATCCTCTGCGACGGTCCGATCGCCGAACGGGAGGTCCGCCTGGCGCAATGGAGCGAGGCGCCGGGGGCGCGCGCCTGCCATCCCCGCGAGGAACATCTTCTGCCGCTGATGGTGGCGGCCGGGGCGGCCGGCGGAGAGGCCGGCCGCCACGCCTTCAGCGGCACGATCTGGGGAAAGGCGGTCTCCGCCTACCATTTCGGCTGAGGGTTCGTCCTTAAGCCCGAGCGGCGCTTGAGCCCGCCGAAAGCGGAGCGGAGGCGTCGCATACAACTTCAGGGCCCGATTCCGGGGTCCGGGCGGCGCGTTTTCCGGCGTTTCGATCCCGACGCCGCAGATGGTGGCGACATTCTCGAAACCGCCGCTCCTGGTGATGTCCAGGCCGGGAACGGTGCCGTTCAGACCGGCGAGGCCTGAAACTTATCCACAACATCGATGGCGTGCCGATATCGATATCCGCGACAGGACGCCCCACATCTGATTCCCGTTCACGGCATATCGGAGCCAGCTTGCGTCGAATCCCGCCCCGGCGATGGAGACTCTGGGTCGCCTGCGCGGCAGCCTGCCTGATTTTTCTTCAGGCGATGGTTGCCGGTTCGATGGCGGCGGCTCAAGCCGCGGCCGCGGCGTCCGATCTCGGCCGCGTCGGCTGCGGCCAGGGCGCCGCCGCGTGGCCCCAAGGCGGCCATGACGGGCGGACTCCGCCCGCCCATGATCCGGCGTGCTGCGTGCCGGGATGCCCGATGCTGGGCGGCCAGGCGATCCTTCAATCCCTCGCCGGCCCGCCCGGCAGAAGCGGCATCCCCCGCATCGCCATGGTTTCCGTTCGGCCGGGCCGAACCGTCAGTCCGCGCCCCGAATGCTCGTCCCAGAGGAGCCGCGCCCCTCCGAAGGTTTTGCCAGCGTTGACCTCCCGATCCGTTTGACCGACGGTTGCATGCGCGGCGCTTGGCGCCCGCGCGGACGATCCTGCTTGAAAGACCATCCCATGTCCCATCGCAAAGCCTTCCTCGTCGCGCTGTTCGCGCTGGTTCTCGCCACGACCTCCCTGGGCCGCGCCGGTCCGGCCTTCGCCCACGCGCATCTGCTGTCCGCGACACCGGCCGCCGACAGCATGGCGATGCCGCCGCCGACCGAATTGCGGCTCAAATTCTCCGAAGGGCTGGAACTGAAGTTCACCACGGTAAAACTGACCGGCCCCGACAAGGCCCTGGTCAAAACCGGCCCGGCCAAGCTCGATTCCGGCGACAACACTCTTTTGATCGTGCCCCTGGCCGCGCCCCTGGCCGATGGCACATACACCGTCGACTGGCAGGCTCTATCGACCGACGGACACAAGACCAAGGGCAGCTACAGCTTCGATTCCATGCAATAGACTTCGGTGACCGAAATCTTCGTCCTGTGCCGCCTGCTCCATTACGGCGCGACGATGCTGCTGTTCGGCGCGGGCGCCTTCAGTTGGGGGCTCGCGCCTCGGCGGCTCGGCGCCGCCTTGAACGATGGGATGTGGCGGATCGCCGGACTCGCCGCCCTGCTTCTCGTTGTCACCACCCCAGGCTGGCTGCTCGCGGAGAGCGGCCTGATGGGCGAAGGCTGGCCGGACGTCTTCAATCCGCGGACGATCGAAACGGTCCTGCTCGACACGGAATTCGGCCGGGTCTGGCAATGGCACGGCGTCCTGGTCGTCGCGCTCCTGGCGGCAATCGTCGCCGGGCGTTCTGCCGCGACCTGGACCCTCTCGGCCCTTGTCCTGGCGGATCTCGGCCTGGTCGGCCACGCGGCCACGCAATCGGGTCTCGCGGGCTGGAGTCACCGAATCAATCTTGCGGTCCACTTGCTCGGCGGCGGGTTTTGGCTCGGCGGCCTGGTCCCGCTGCTGGCAACCCTGCGCATCGCCGGAAAATCGCCTCTGCGCGACGAGGCGATCGTCGCCTTGCGGCGGTTTTCGGCGATCGGCCATGCCGCGGTCGCCGTCGTGCTCCTCACCGGAGGGGTCAATGCGGTGCTGATCCTGGGAATGGGATCCTTCGATCCGTCGTCGGCCTATCAGGTCCTGCTGAGCGCCAAAGTCATCCTGGTCGCCCTGATGGTCGGGCTCGCCCTGATCAACCGCTATCGCATCGTTCCGCATTTTCATGACCGGCCGGACGCGTCGCGGGCGCTTATCCGCAACAGCGCGCTGGAACTCGCCCTGGGAGTTTGCGTCCTGGCCATCGTCAGCCTGTTCGGCCTCCTCGAACCGCGGTAGGCCGCCCGTGTCCGGCGTCATCGGCGGCGTGAGCCGCGAAGTCAAACATCGTTTGGCTGTGCAATGACCCGATTCAATACTATCTCACAGAAGGAGATGCCTTCGAGAAATCCATTCGGAACGGGAGTTTTCATGTCCGACCTTCGCCAAACCGAGCAAGCCCCCCGCGTCATCCGCCTCGCCGACTATCGGGTGCCGGATTTTCTGATCGATGCGGTCGATCTGTCCTTCGATCTGGGGGAAGAGGAGACGCGGGTGGCGGCGCATCTGACGGTCAGGCGCAATCCCCGGGCGGCGGATCGGGCCGCCGCCTTGCGTCTCGACGGCGAGGCACTGACGCTGGTGTCGCTGTCGCTCGACGGCGAGCGACTGGGCGAAAACCGCTATCGGCTGTCGGACGACGCGCTGACCATCGATGATGTCGGCGACGCCTTCACCCTGGATATCGAGACGCGGATCCGGCCGCAGGACAACACCGAATTGTCCGGCCTTTACAAATCCGGCGGCAATTTCTGTACGCAGTGCGAGGCCGAAGGCTTCCGGCGGATCACCTATTTCCCCGACCGGCCCGATGTCATGGCGCGCTTTTCGACCACCATCCACGCCGACGAAGGCCGCTATCCGGTGCTGCTGTCGAACGGCAACCCGGTGGCCCAGGGGAACGCCGGGGACGGGCGGCACTGGGCCCGCTGGATCGATCCGCATCCCAAGCCGTCCTATCTGTTCGCCCTGGTGGCCGGCGATCTGGTGGCCGTCCGCGACAGTTTCGTCACGCGGTCCGGCCGGGGCGTGTCCCTGGCCATCTGGGTGCGCCGCGGCGACGAGGACAAATGCGGCCACGCCATGGCCTCCCTGAAGAACGCCATGGCATGGGACGAGCGAGTGTTCGGGCTGGAATACGACCTCGACGTCTTCAACATCGTCGCCGTGTCGGATTTCAACATGGGCGCGATGGAAAACAAGGGCCTCAACATCTTCAACACCAAATATGTGCTGGCCAGGCCCGAGACGGCGACCGACACCGATTACCAGGGCATCGAGGCGGTCATCGGGCATGAATATTTCCACAATTGGACCGGGGACCGGGTGACCTGCCGCGACTGGTTCCAGCTGTCGCTGAAAGAGGGGCTGACGGTGTTCCGCGATCAGCAGTTCTCGGCCGACCACGGCAGTCCGGCGGTCAAACGGATCTCCGACGTCCGCGCCCTCCGGGCCCGCCAGTTCCCCGAGGACAACGGGCCGCTGGCTCATCCGGTGCGCCCCGACAGCTATATCGAGATCAACAATTTCTATACCGCCACGGTCTATGAAAAAGGCTCCGAGGTGGTGCGGATGATCCATACGCTGCTGGGCCCCGACGGGTTCCGCAAGGGGATGGATCTCTATTTCGCCCGGCACGACAACAGCGCGGTGACCATCGAGGATTTCGTCGCCGCCATGCAGGACGCCAGCGGCGTCGACCTCGGCCGCTTCCGGCGCTGGTACGCCCAGGCCGGAACGCCGGAGGTCACGGTGACGGATCGCTACCAGCCCGATCTGCGCCGCTACGAGCTGACCGTCCGCCAGCAGACCGCCCCCACCCCGGGCCAGGCGGTCAAGGAACCGTTCGTCCTGCCGATCGCCATCGGGCTGCTGGCTCCCGACGGACGGGAAATGCCGACCCGGCTGGAGGGCGAGGCGGCGGGACGGGAGGGAACGCGCATTCTCGCCATGACGGAGGCGGAACAGACCTTCCGCTTCGTCGATGTGGCGGCGCCGCCGGTTCCGTCGCTGTTCCGCGGTTTCTCGGCGCCGGTCAAGCTGAAGGATATCCCGCTCGATCGCCTCAAATTCCTGGCCGCCTTCGACCATGATCCCTTCGCCCGCTGGGAAGCCGGCCAGCAGGTCGCCATGCGCCATCTCCTCGACCTGGTGACGGTGCGGCAGCAGGGCGGCGAGATGTCGGCCGATCCCGATCTGCTCGACGCCCTGCGCCGGACCCTGGCCGAAGGCGGCGCCGATCCGGCCTTTGCCGCGATGGCGATGGCCCTGCCCGGCGAATCCGCCCTGGCCGACGAGATGGCGGTCGTCGACGTCGAGGCGATTCACGCCGCCCGCCAATTCCTGCGGGCCGAGATCGGCCGCCAGCTGGGCGCCGATCTGGCCGCCGTCTATGATGGGCTGACCGACCTCGGCCCCTATCGGCCCGAGCCGAAAGCCATCGGGGCCCGGTCGCTGCGCAACGGCTGCCTGGCCTATCTGGCCGCCAGCGGCGAACCGGCGGCGGTCGACCGCCTGGTCGGGCAATTCGACGCCGCCCAAAACATGACCGACGTGCTGGCGGCCCTGGCGCTGTTGGGCGACATTCCGGGTTCCGACCGCGACCGCGCCTTCGAAACCTTCTATGCCGCCTGGCGGCAAGACGATCTGGTCACCGACAAATGGTTCGCCCTGCAGGCGATCAGCGCCTTGCCCGACACCTTGCAACGCTGCCGGAGCCTGCTCGGCCATCCGGCGTTCGATCTGAGGAATCCCAACCGCGTGCGCTCCCTGGTCGGCGCTTTCAGCCAGGGCAATCAGCTTCGCTTCCACGCGGCGGACGGCGCCGGATATGCCTTCCTGGCCGACCAGATCGCCTTGCTCGATCCCCTGAACGCCACCATGGCGGCGCGTCTGACGCAGCCGCTGGGGGCCTGGCGGCGCTACGACCCCACGCGCCAGGCCTTGATGCGTCAGGCCTTGGAACATGTCCTGGCGGTGCCCGGCCTCAGCAAGGGAACCTTCGAGATGGCCAGCAAAAGCCTGCAGTGAGCGAATCCATGGCGTGGGAGAATCGCGTTGATGAACGATGCGCAACAGCAGCGCGCCACGCCTCGAAGGATCGGCGGCATCGCCGATCCGCTGGCCCTGGGGAGTCTGAAGGCCGGCGGATATCCTCAGGGTCCGGGTCGGCCGCGCGCGGTCGATAGGGAACTGGGAAGAAAAGAGTTCGGTGGCACTTTTCCTTATTCTTCCACGACGGGGCGGCCGCCGGCCGGGGCGGAACGCGTTATGACGGACTTTAACGGACCCTTAATTGACCAGCTTTCTTCCCGTCTCGTGACAGATCTCTTGCATCTGCGTCCGTCTGCCTGAAGATAGAAAGGCCATGGGATGTTTTTTGCCGGAGGTCCATCGATGCCCCTGAACCGTGCCGCTGTTGCGATGGGCCTCCTGCTCGCCTGTCTGGCGACGAATTTCGGGGGCGCCCGGCCCGTGCGGGCCGACGACGGCATCGTCCTCCGGCGCGGCAACGCCGCCGAGCCCGAATCGCTCGATCCGGCCCGGTCCGACACGGTGAACGCCGGCCGTATCCAGGACGACCTGTTCGAAGGTCTGGTGACCCTCGATCCGGAGGATCGTCCACAGCCGGGAGCCGCGGAAAGCTGGACGATTTCATCCGACGGGCTGACCTACAGCTTCACGTTGCGGGCCGGCTTGACATGGTCGGACGGCTCGCCCCTGACCGCCGAGGATTTCGTCTACAGCTTCCGTCGCGTCGTCGATCCGGCGACGGCGTCGTCCTACGCCTATATTTTCTTTTCCTTCCTGAATGCCGAAGAGATCGTGCAGGGCAAGGTCAAGGATCTGTCCAAATTGGGGGTCGAAGCGCCGGACCCGCGGACCCTGCGCATTCGATTGAAGCGGCCCACGCCCTATCTGCTGGCCGAACTGGCGCACGCCAAATTCATGCCGGTCAAACGGGCCGATGTGGAAAAGTTCGGAGCCGGCTTTACCCAGCCCGGCAATCTGGTCTCGAACGGCGCCTTCGTCCTGGCGGAATGGACGCCGCAGGCGCGGATCGTCCTGGCGAAAAATCCCAGGTATTGGGACGCGGCGAACGTCCATATCGACAAGGTGATCTTTTATCCGATTTCGTCGCCGAACGAGGAACTCAACCGCTATCGCGCCGGCGAACTGGACGTCACCTATACGGTGCCGAACGCCCAGATCGAATCGCTTCGCAAGACCGCCGGCGAGGAACTGCACCTCAATACGCAATTCGAGACGAGCTATCTCGGTTTCAATCTGACGAAGCCTCCGTTTGCCGGCAATCCGAAGCTCAGGCAGGCGCTGTCCATGACCCTCGACCGGGAGACGATCGTCGACAAGCTGCTCAAGGATGGCTCCGTCGTCGCCTATGGGATCGTGCCGCCGGTCGGGGATCCGGCCTACAAGGCGCAGAAGGTTTCCTGGGCCGCGCTCTCCCAGGCCGAACGCCTGGCCAAGGCCAAGGCCTTGTATGCCGAGGCCGGCTACGGGCCGGACCATCCGCTCGCCGTCGAGCTGCGCCTGACGACCAGCGAGGACGCGCGCAAGGTGGCGATCGCCATCGCCTCGATGTGGCAGACCGCGCTCGGCGTCAAGACGTCGCTGGTGACCGAGGAATTCAAGATGCTGGTGGCGCATCGCCATGAAAAGCAGCTCACCCAGGTGTTCGCCGACGCCTGGGTCGGCGACTATCCCGACGCCACCACCTTCCTGGATCTGTTCGCCGGCGGCTCCGGCGAGAACGATCCGGGTTATGCCAATCCGAAATTCGATTCGCTGCTCGAAGAGGCCGGGCGGACCCTCGATACGGCGCGCCGCGCCGAATTGCTGCAACAGGCCGAAACCGTGCTGCTGGAAGACAATGCCGTCGCTCCCACCTTCAATCACGTCGAATTTTTCCTGGCCAAGCCCTCTGTGAAGAATTATCGCCCCAATCCTTGCGGATACACCTATTCGAAGTCGGTGATGATCCTAGAGTCCCGCTGATGGTCTCCATGCTGCTCAAACGCTTTCTGGGGGCCGTTCCCACCCTGTTCGTCATCGTTACGCTGACCTTCCTGATGATGCGCCTGACCCCGGGAGGCCCCTTCGATTCCGGACGGGTCGTCTCGCCCGAGGTGCAGGCCAACCTGCTGCATGCCTATCACCTGGACGAACCGCTTCCGGCGCAGTATCTGCGCTACCTGGGCGACCTCGCCCATGGCGACTTCGGTCCGTCCTTCACCAGCAAGGATTTCAGCGTCACCCAATTGATCCGCCAAGGTTTTCCCGTTTCGCTCGAACTGGGGGTGAGCGCCATGGCCCTGGCGCTGGCCGTCGGCCTGGCTTTGGGGACCTTCGGGGCGCTGCGGCAGAACCGGATATCGGATCGCGTCGTCATCGTCTTCGCGATGGTCGGCATCATCATCCCCAGTTTCGTCATGGCGCCGATCCTGACGCTGGTCTTCGGCGTCACGCTGCACTGGCTGCCGGCCGGCGGCTGGGGGGACGGACACCAACTGTCCTACAAGGTCCTGCCGGTGGTCGCGCTGGCCCTGCCGCGCGTCTCGTCGATCGCCCGGCTGTCCCGCAGCAGCATGATCGAAGCCCTGCAGATGCCCTTCATCCGCACGGCTTACGCCAAGGGATTGCCGCGCCGCCTGGTGCTGTTCCGCCATGCGATGCGGGCCGCCGTCCTGCCGGTGGTGTCCTATCTGGGCCCGGCGACGGCGGGGATCATCACCGGCTCGATCGTCGTCGAGCAGGTCTTTTCGATTCCCGGCATCGGCCGCTACTTCGTCGATGCGGCGCTCAACCGCGACTACACCCTGGTCTCGGGCGTGGTGATCTTCTATGGCTGCATCATCGTGCTGTTCAATCTGATCGTCGATATCCTCTACGGCTTTCTCGATCCAAGGATCGCCAGGCAATGACGGCCGACGGCATCGGCCGGCGCCTGTCGGGCAATCCCATGGCGATGGGGGGCGCGCTCATTCTCGCCCTGATCGTTCTGCTGGCGCTGTTCGGGCCCTATCTCAGCGTCCATGCGATCGACGAGGTGTTCTGGGACCGGATCAGCGCGCCGCCCGACGTCGCGGCCGGTTTCTATTTCGGGACCGATGCCAACGGCCGCGATCTTTTCGCCCGCACCTTGGCGGGCGGGCGCGTCTCGCTGCTGGTCGGCCTCTCGGCGTCCCTGATCAGCCTGGTGATCGGCGTGGCCTATGGGGCGGTCGCCGGCTATCTGGGCGGCCGCGTCGACAGCCTGATGATGCGCATCGTCGACATCCTCTATTCGCTGCCTTTCGTTTTTTTCGTCATTCTGCTGACCGTTTACATGGGCCGCAGCCTGTCGACCATCTTCATCACCATCGGAGCGGTGGTCTGGCTGGATATGGCCCGTATCGTCCGCGGTCAGACGCTGGCGCTGAAGCAGCGGGAATTCGTCGAAGCGGCGCGCGCCTTCGGGGCCACCGACCGGCGCATCCTGTGGCGCCACATCGTTCCCAACCTGTGGGGGCCGGTCATCATCAGCATGCTGCTGGTGATTCCCGACGCCATCCTCACCGAATCCTTTCTGTCCTTCCTGGGGCTCGGCGTGCAGGAGCCGAACACCAGCTGGGGCGTGCTGATCGGCGACGGCGCCCAGAACATGATCGAAGCGCCGTGGCTGCTGCTGTTTCCCGGCGCTTTCCTGGCGCTGACCCTGCTGGCTTTCAATTTCTTCGGCGACGGCTTGCGCGACGCGCTGGATCCAAGGGGCTGAGGCGTGTCGTCAGTCGAGGCGAAAGGGCGGTTTGTTGATGGTTCATAATCATCGTCATTCCCGCGAAAGCGAGGATCCCGGGGCCATGGAAAAGCCGGCGGTACGAAGAGGGCTTTGCGCGATGCGGACGGCCACGGATGTCCACGGGATCCCCGCTTTCGCGAGGCGGACGGCGAAGGGGGAGAGGCCTTGAAGACAAGCTTGGATCCTGTCCCGGAAAAGAGCCCTCCCTTGCTGGAGATTTCCCGGCTTTCCACGCGGTTCCGGACGCCGCACGGCACCGTGCCCGCCGTCGACGGAATTTCCCTTTCGCTGTCGGCCGGCGAAACCTTGGGGATCGTCGGCGAATCCGGCAGCGGCAAAAGCCAGACCCTTTTTTCCATCATGGGACTTTTGCCGCCCAACGCCGAGGTCGGGGGCTCGATCCGCTTCGAGGGGAAGGAACTGGTCGGTCTGGCGCCGGGGGAATTGAACAAGCTGCGCGGCGTGCGGCTGGCGCTGATCTTCCAGGACCCGATGACCGCGCTCAATCCCTATCTGACCGTCGAGCGCCAGCTGTCCGAGGTGCTGCAATACCACCGGGGCCTTTCCCGCCGCCAGGCGCGCGGCGAAGCCCTGGCGGCGCTGCGGCGCGTCCATATGCCCGAGCCGGCGCGTCAGCTCGACCGCTATCCCCATCAGTTGTCCGGCGGCATGCGGCAGCGGGTGGTCATCGCCATGGCGATGATCGGCGGTCCGGTCCTGCTGCTGGCCGACGAGCCGACGACGGCGCTCGACGTCACCATTCAGGCGGACATTCTCGATCTGCTGGCCGAGCTTTGCGCCGCCGGCACGGCGATCGTCCTGGTGACGCACGACTTGGGCGTGGTGGCGCGGCTCTGCGACCGCGTTCTGGTGCTCTATGCCGGACGCGTGGTCGAGGAAGGCCTGACCCGCGATGTTTTCCACGATCCGCGCCATCCCTACACGCAAGGATTGCTGGCCGCCATTCCCCGCCTGGACGACGATGTCGGCCGGCCGCGAAAAGCCATCGAGGGCCAGCCGCCGGATCTGCTCGCCCTGCCGCCGGGCTGCGCCTTCGCCGCCCGCTGTCCCCTGGCCGACGGGGTCTGCCGGACGGCGATCCCGCGGCTGCTGCCGCGGGTCGGGGGCGGAGCGGTGGCCTGTCATCGCGAAAATCCCGGAGCGGTCCCGTCATGACGCCCGGGCAAAGCCTTCTGCAGGTCGAGGATCTGTCGGTCGATTTCGCGGTGCCCGGCGGACCGTGGGGAGTGAAAAACGTCGTTCACGCGGTCCGCGACGTGAGCTTCGCGCTCGCCCCCGGCGAGACCCTGGGCATCGTCGGCGAATCCGGCTGCGGGAAATCGACGCTGGGGCGCGCCGTGCTCCATCTGATCCGGCCGTCCGCCGGCCGCGTCCTCTGGGAGGGCCGGGACCTGGGGATCGCCGGTCGGCGCGAACAGCGCCTGCTGCGCCGGGAAATGACCATCATCTTCCAGGACCCCCTGGCCTGCCTCGACCCGAGGATGACCGTCGGCGCCCTGGTCGGCGAACCGCTCGACATTTTCGAGCCGGGCCTGTCGCGGCAGGACCGGTGCCGCCGAATCGCCTCGGTCCTCGCTCGGGTCGGACTGCCCGACGACGCCATCGATCGTTATCCCCATCAATTCTCCGGCGGCCAATGCCAGCGCATCGGGATCGCCCGGGCCCTCATCCTGAAGCCGAAGATGATCGTCTGCGACGAAGCGGTATCGGCGCTCGATGTGTCGATCCAGGCGCAAATCGTCGCTTTGCTCGGGGATTTGAGCCGGGACACCGGAGTCGCCCTGCTGTTCATCTCGCACAATCTGGCGGTGGTGCGACAGATCAGCCACCGCATCATGGTGCTCTATCTGGGCAAGGTGATGGAAATCGCCCCGCGCCACGCGCTCTACGACACGCCGCGTCATCCCTATACGCAGGCGCTGCTGTCGGCCGTTCCGGTCCCCGATCCGGACATCGAGCGCCGGCGCGTGCGGATCCCCTTGACCGGAGAACTGCCGTCGGCGCGGCATCCGCCGGGCGGCTGCGTCTTCCACACGCGCTGCCCGCATGTCCAGGACCGCTGCCGGACCGAGAGTCCGGCCCTTTCCGAGGTGGATGCCGGCCACATCGTCGCCTGCCATCGTTGGAAGGAGATCGGCGCCTTCGAACGCCTCCGCCCCATGTGAATGCCCCCTTGCTGAGGGCCGCGCCCCTTTGTTAACGTCTGCTCCGGAGGGGGCCCTCCAAGGAGAAGACGAGATGGCGTCATTCATGATCAAAGTTGCCGGAGAAGGACTGGTCGCGCCGGCGCATCGGTTGGCCGATGCCGGTCCGACGTCCGGTTACGCCATTATCTATGAGGTGCAGAACGTGCCCGAGGGGATCGCCGTCGAAACGGTGGTGACGGCCTTCAAGGCTTTTCAGGCCCCCAAGGACCGCTACGAAATCGACTTCGCCGAGCTGACGGTCGCCGGCTGAGGAAATCCGGCCATGCAGGGAGCCGGCGGCCGCGCCCCGCTTTCGTCGTTGCCGGGCGCGGCCCGGCACTCCATTGTCCGCCTGGCCATGGACCCCCGGGGCGAGCCCGGGGGTGACGGAAAGAAGAGACGCCTGACGTGAACACCATCGGGGCCGTCGAGGCCGATCGTCTCTTTGCGGCGGCGGTCGCCAGGCATCAAAGCGGCGATTTGGCCGGCGCGGCCGCGCTTTACCGGCACGTCGCGGCGCTTCTTCCGGAAGCGGCGGCGCCGCTGGTCAATCTGGGGTTCGCCTGGCAAGGGCTCGGCCGCCACGACCTGGCGGTCGGCGCCCACGACCGGGCGCTCTGCCTGGATCCCGGCAAGGCCGCCGCCTGGGCCGGCCGGGGCGGCGCCCTGATGGCGGCCGGCCGGCGGGACCAGGCGGCACGCTCCCTGGAGCGGTCGGTCCATCTCGATCCCTTCGGCGTCGAAGCGCTGAACAATCTCGGCACCGTCCTGGCGGCGCAGGGACGGACCGCGGCGGCGACGTTCGTATTGCGCCGCGCCGTCCTGCTCGGGCCGGACAATCCGCAGCCTTACAACAATCTGGGGGCGGCGCTGATCGAGGCCGGCGCCGCCGCCGAAAGCCTGGTCGCCTGCGCCCGCGCCCTGATGCTGCGTCCCGACAATCCCGAGGGGGAAAACAATCTGGGCAACGCCCTGATGGAATTGGGGCGGACCGAGGAGGCGACGGCGGCCTTTCGCCGGGCCCTGGTTCTGCGTCCCGATTTTCCCGAGGCCTGCACCAATCTCAGCAGCGGGTTGATCGACCAGGGCGCCTGTCGGCAGGCCGTCCTCGCCTGCCGGCGGGCCATCGTCCTGCAACCCGACGACGCGAAGGCCTATAACAATCTCGGCAACGCATTGCGGGGGGCCGGCCTTCTCGACCCGGCGGCCCGTGCCTTTCATCAGGCGCTTCGGCTGGCCCCCGACGACGCCGAGATCCATTACAACGCGTCCGCCGTTCTCTTGAAGCTGGGGCGCCTGCGGGAAGGCTGGGCGGAATTCGAGTGGCGCAAGCGTACCGAACGCAGCGCTTTTCGCAACACTCCCTTGCCCGGTCCGGAATGGGACGGCGGCGGGCTCGACGGCCGAACGCTTCTGCTTTATGCCGAGCAAGGTTATGGCGACGTTCTGCAGTTCGTCCGCTATGCGCCGCTGGTCGCCGCCGCCGGCGGCGGGACCGTGGTGCTGCGGGTCTATCCGTCCCTGGTCCGGCTGCTGGCCGATCTTCCGGGTGTCGCCGCCGTGGTGTCGAGCGACGATCCGTTGCCGCCCTATCATTGCCATCTGCCGCTGATGAGCCTGCCGCAGCGTCTGGAAACGGTCCTGGAAACCATTCCGGCCGCCACGCCCTACCTGTCCGCCGATCCGGCGGCGGCGCGGCGCTGGCGGCAACGTCTGGCCGGTCTGTCCGGATTGAAGGTCGGCATCGCCTGGGCGGGCGACCCCAGGGTGCGGGAGCGCGGCGCCCATCTGATGGATCGCCGGCGCAGCATGTCCCTGGCCGCTTTCGACGAGGTCCTGCGCATCCCCGGCATCGATTGGGTCAGCCTGCAGAAGGGAGCCGCGGCGGAGCAGGCGCGGACGCCGCCGGCCGGCACGGCGCTGGTCGATCCGATGGACGAGGTCGGCGACTTCGCCGACACGGCGGCGTTGATTGCGGCGCTCGACCTGGTGGTGACGGTCGATACCTCGGTGGCCCATCTGGCCGGGGCGCTCGGCAAGCCGGTCTGGATCCTGTCGCGATTCGACGGCTGCTGGCGATGGCTGGAGGCGCGCGACGATTCCCCCTGGTATCCGTCGGCCCGCCTTTACCGGCAGGCCGCCTGGGGGGACTGGACGTCCGCCCTCGGACATCTGGCCGCCGATTTGCGCCGGGCGGCGGTCTCGTGACGGCATTCGCTCACTATCCCTTCGACGGCGGCCGCCCGTTGCATTATCTTGCGCCTTCGTGACGCCCCTCGATTCAGATCCCCGCCGGCCCTCCTTCTCGCGATTGGCCATAACGCTGGCCGTCGTGCTGCATGTCCTGCTGCTCTATGTCCTGCTGAACCAGGAACGGCTGTGGGCCAAACTGCGTCTCGCCGAGGCGCCGCCGGTCGAAGTCGAGCTGGTGCCCGAAGCGCCGAAGCCCCTTCCGCCGAAGCCGCCGCCCGCTCCCAAGCCCGACGAACCGAAGCCCGAGCCGCCGAAGCCCGAGCCCGAGCCGCCGCCGCGGCCTCCGGAACAGCCGCCCTTGCCCCGCGTCCTTCCTCCGACCACGATTCCGCAGTTGGTTCCCGGGCGTTTGGCCGAGCATTCCGCCGCTCCGCATCCGGCGCCCCGCAATGGGGCGGGCGGGGAGGCGCCGACGCTCGCCATGTCGTCCGGGCCGGGCATCACCTTGCTGCCCAAGGAGCAGACGAAGGCGGGGAACCCCGGTTCGACCGGCCAGGAAGGTCCGGAACTCACGCAAAGCGAGCAGGATTTCGTGCTCGCCCAGATCCTGAAATATTGGCGTGTCGATTTCCATGCGCCGGAAGCGCGGGGACTGGTGCTGCAGGGGGTGTTCTATATCCAGGAGGATGGAACCCTGATGTCGCCGGTCAATAAGAACGATCCCTGGAATCCGTCGGCCGTGGTCGAGAACTATCGCTCCTTGGGCGCTCCGGGAAGTTCCTATCGCCGGGATGCGATCGATGGTTTCCTGCTGGCGCTGCGTCTGTGCCAGCCGTTGCAGCTGCCGTCGAGCAAGGGGCCGTGGCCCCGCAAGATTCTCATCCGCTTCGCCTTCGATCAGCTTTGAGCTGCATACTGTCGACTTGGGCCCCGCTGACCAAAGGAAACGGTATTGGCGTTATACCAGCCTGCGCTGATCGAAACGGATCAGCGCCCCTCAGGCGCCGGGCGGGTTTCTCCGAAACCCTTGGCTTCGCCCGCATAAGCTCGCGGGCCCTCAACGGGCCAGCCGACCTGCAATGAGTCCAGCTCATTGCAGGTCGGTATCAACCCGCCGGTCCGGCCGTCGTCGCTTCCTCCGCGTCGCCGACCGGGCGGACGCAGCCGCGCGGCGTGCGGATCGAATCGATGAAGTCCTGCATGTTCGGGCTGGGCGGCGGCGTGACGAGGCTGACCAGCAGCGTCGCCACGAAGGCCACGGGGATCCCGTAAAGCCCGGCCGCGATGGTGTGGACGCCCAGGATCGGCTGGATCCATCCGGCTTCGGCCGACAGGATATAGGCCAGGCAGACGGACCAGCCGGCGATCATCCCGGACAGGGCGCCGAGAGTGGTGGCGCGCTTCCACCAGATGCCCAGCACCAGGGCGGGAAAAAGCCCCGACGCCGCCAGCGAAAAGGCCCAGCCGACCACGGTGACGATGCCGGCCGGCCGGCTGCCGGCCATCCAGGCCGCCAGCACCGCCGCCGCCGCCATGGCCAGGCGGCCGACCATCAGGCGGCGGCGCGGATCGGCCTGCGGATCCAGCAGGCGGAAATAGATGTCGTGCGACACCGCCTTGCCGATCGACAGCAGCAGGCCGTCGGCCGAGGACATGGCGGCGGCCAGCGCCCCGGCGGCGACCACCGCCGCGACGACGAAGGGCAATCCGGCGATTTCCGGCGTGGCCAGGACCAGGGCGTCGGGGTCGAGATGCAATTGGGAAATGTTCAGCGGTCCGCCGCCGCCGCTTGCCGCGGCCAATCCGATGCGGCTCCATTGGCCGAGCCAGGCGGCGTCGCCGGTAAGCGTGCGATCGGCCATCCGCTGGAGGATTTCCAGCTTGGCGAAGGCGGCATAGGCCGGCGCCGCGCTGTAGAGGACGAAGATGAACAACAGGCTCCAGGCGACGCTGATCCGGGCCTCGCGGACCGAGGGCGTCGCGAAGAAACGCGCCAGCACATGGGGCAGCGACGCGGTTCCCAGCATCAGGCATAGCGCCACGCCGAAGAAATTGACGCCGTCCAGGATGCCGCTCGGGGCGAAAAGCTCGGGCGTCGCGCCCAGTTCCGCCGCCAGGGCCGCGATGCGCCGCAGGGCCTGGCCGTACATGATCTGCGGAAAAGGGACGCCGGTGGCCTTGGTCGACAAGATGACCACCGGCAGCAGATAGGCGGCGATCACCACGAGATATTGGGCGACCTGCGTCCAGATCAGCGCCCGCATGCCGCCGCGCAGCGAGCACAGCAGGACGGCGGCCAGGCCGGCGAACACGCCCGCGCGGAAGTCCAGTCCCAGAAAACGGGCGGCGATGATGCCGGTCCCATAAAGCTGGGCCACCACATAGGTGAACGAGGCCGAGATCAGGATGACGGTGCCGGTCACGCGGGCGGTCTTGCCGCCGTAGCGGGCGCTCAGGAAATCGGGGACGGTGAACTGGCCGAACTTCCGCAGATAGGGCGCCAGCAGGACGGCGACCAGAATATAGCCGCCGGTCCAGCCCAGCAGGAAGGCGAGGCCGTCGTACCCCGCCGCATAGATGGCTCCGGCCAATCCGAGGAAGGAGGCGGCGCTCATCCAGTCGGCCGCCGTCGCCATGCCGTTGTAGAGGGCCGGCACGTGATGGCCGGCGACATAATAATCGGCCGCCGGCGCGCTTCGTCCCAACAGTCCCATCGAGGCATAGAAGGCCACGGTGAGAAGGATGAAGGCGATGCCGATGGTGCGGTCGGATATGCCGGCCAGGCTCAGCAGGCCGAGGGCCAGGGCGCACAGCAGGCAGCCGCCGGTATAGATGACGAAGACGCGCCCCATGTTCTGGTTGAAGTCGCCCTTGAGCATGCGGGACCTCAATCCTCGGCGAGATGGAAGTCTTCGTCGATGCGATTCTGCCGGCGCGCGTACCAGAAAATCAGCAGGACGAAGCCGATCAGCGAGCCTTGTGCGGCCATGAAATAACCAAGCGGAAAACCGAAGAGAACGACATGGTTCAACTGGCCGGCGCAGAGCGGAACGCCAAGACCGAGAAGGGCCCACAGGACCAGCACCGCCCCCATCAGGTGCGACGTCTTGCGCCAATATCTTCGGCCGATGTCCGGTATTGCGGAGTCCGTGGCCATGCGCCCCTCCCTGCCCGCGTTCGAGCGATCACGCCTCTTTCCATGCAGTCTGCGGTTGAAAGACGGAAAATACAACCGCTCTCAACGGGATGCGGCCGGGGAGAATGGGAGCCTCGGCGGTTCCCCAAGATCCGTCGTCATCCCGAAGCCCCGCCCTCTTCGCAAGGCATTTTTCGGCAAAGAGAACATGCGCCTTCAGGGAACCGGGGCGATCCGCACGGAACCGCCCGGACAATGGTCGGTCTGGGCGGCGATGCAGGGACGGAAATCGAGGTTTTTGCCCATGCAGAAGCGGACCTCGCGGAGCGCGGCGTCCCGCGGGTCGCACTGGATGGTCAGCATATTGGTCTGCAGCCCGGGGTTGGCCTCCTGGAACCATTGCCTGACATGCGTGACGTCGGTCCCGATGGGGGCGTCCGGCCTGGCCAGCCGGGCTGGAATCTGCACCTTGCGGAAGGCCTGGCTGAGGCGGTCGAAATAGTCGTCCGCCGAAAGGCCGCTGCAACTGCCGTGGACGGTCCATTCGTGGGCGACCAGTTGGGCACTCGGCATGATCGGCATCATGCGCTCCAACAGCCGGTCGGGCAGGGGGCTCGGCGGGCGGCAGGTTTTCGGCGAGGCGCCGCTGTCGTCTTCCGGCCACAGGCCATGGGCGATGAAACCATGGGCCTGGGGGCCGTGGCATTCGTCGCGGGCCGACGCCTGCCTGCCGTGCTGGACGCAATATTGCGGCGACCACGACAAGGCCAGCAGGAAATAATCGAAGGCGCCCGGCCCGGGCGCCTGTTGCGCGTGCAGGCCGGGGCCGGCAAAAAGGCAGAACAGGCAGGCCAGGATCAGACGATAGGGCATTGCGGTGCCTCCTCCTCCTCGGGTGCATAGCGGCGCCTTCCGGGCGAGGGGCGATGGTGGCACAAAATGCCGGAGATGACGATGTGATGACGCAACGCTGCCGGGTTGGGAAAGGCCGCTGAAGGTGGGAAAGTCCGCACCGGATGCCAAGCGGGTTGCCCCGGGGCCTCTGCATGGGCTACATCTCCGGCAAGTTCCGAAAACCCAGACGGCGTCTGAACCGACCGTTTCGCCGGGGCGAGCCGAAAGCGGAGCGGCGGCGTTCTATTGATACCGAGGGTGCCGGGCGGAGGGGGCGAAATTGTTGGGCTGTTTCATCGGCTTTTCCTCTCAGCCGTTGTCCTGCCAGAATCCCGGATAAACAAATGCGCCCTTGATACGCTCGCAGTCCGCTTCGCTCACGCCTTCGCCGCGCGTCACGTCGTACCAGTTCTTTTCGACCGTGGCCGCCATGTCGCGGACGATCTTCTCCGCCTCCTGCGGTGCGAGAAGGAATCGTCCGCTTTGCGACAGCAGATTGGCGGCGTTGGCGTGCCGCCCGCCGTCGCCGCAGATCATCGCCAGGTCGCGCCGTTCGAGGCTGACCAGATTCATTGGCGTCAGATCGTAGACCGGCGATAGCTTCCATTCCTCGCCGGGAGCGATGACCGCATGATTGCGCGGATGATCGTCGGTGTTGGAGATCAGTGCGTTGAAGCACATGCGGCGGAATAGCTCTTCCGCGTCCTTCTTCGGTGTCGCGGAAATCCGCCGCAGTTCCTCGGCCAGCGCGACATAGGACCATCTGTCGCGCGACTGGTGCGTATCCTCGGCGCGGAGAAGCGTCAGGCCGCTGATCATGCGGGCGCGGCGATAGCCGCTCATAACCTTCTCGCGGTCAAAGCGTTTCACCAGCAGCACATCGCGTCCGGCCACGGTGACGATCTTGCTTTCTTCGATCGAGATGCCGCAACGCCAAGCCAGCATCAGCATGGACCGCTCAACCCGCGCATTGTTCCAGCGGTCGTCGGCACGTCCGAATTTGGCGAGCCAAAGCCCCTGTTCGTCTTCGACCACCGCCTTGGGGCGGGCGCCGCCCATTGATGTGCCGATCAGCATCAGTTCCTTGACCTGACCTTCCGTCGCGCCTTCCGGCAACACCTCGTCGGCCACCACGGCGTCGGCAATCGCGTGCAGCTTTTCGAGCACCATCGTCTTGTTGAATTGCCGCAAGGGCGCGGGCGGCATCGGCCCAAGACCGAAGCTGAGCGCGCCCGCCCGATCGTCGGGGGAATTGAGCAGATAGTCGAGTTCGCCGAACTGGCCGCCGACATGCCGTTCGATCAGGCGACGCCCCCAATAATCGGGGCCGGCATCGCGCAGCGCGCCGAAGATGCCCTTGAGCGCGATCGTCTCGAACGGACCTCTGCCGAGCTTGAGTTCGACCGGATCGATATCAACGGCGTTGGGCCGCTCCAGATAGCTTCGCCCGTAAACAAAGCGGCCCGACGGCGTTCCGCGCCGGTCTTGCGAAAGCTCGAACCGTCCCGCCGTGACGAAATTTGTCTCGCCCGGCAGCATGATGTAGACGAAGCATTCAGCGGCGTTCTTAGAAATCATCGCCCAATCCCTTACGCTGACGCGACCGCTTTCGCTCCTGCGCTTGCGCGAGCGTCCGCCCGTGGTCGTCGCGTGCGGGATCGGCGACGCTATCCATCTGGCCGAGCAGATCGTAGACCCACAGTAGTGCCATATAGACGACCACGCCGCTCGACGGCTTGCCTTTCTCGGCATCGTTCACCGCTCTCGGGCCGGTGCCGATCTTCTCGGCGACATCGGCCACCGTCAGATTGCGCCGCAACCGCGCCGTGCGCAAATTCGCACCGAGCCGCTTGAGCGTCACTTCCACCGCATGCGGCGGAGCCATTAGGAGCTGATTCTGTCTCATGATCTTCACTCAAAAGCATAAAATAGCTGTATAAATGCTTTTAAGAGCATATATGGTCGTGGTAAAAAATCAATTAAATGCCTTTAAAGGCATATTAAAATGTATTAACTGCTTTAGAAAGCTCAAGGATTTCCTCTGGCTGAGAAGGGGATTTGAGGCTAATTGCTAGCAGCCTGTCGGACTGGCATTTGCGATGGTTTGTCGCCCGCTCCAGTTTGCGGCTCGAAAACACCCCGTCGCGCAGCCATACACCGGAAGGCCCAGCAACTAGCCGCTCTTATTCATGACGTCAGGGATTTTAGCAGGCGGATGTAGCGTAAACTGCTGAAATAGCATAAGATTTTGTTATCGAGACAATATCTTTGCCGCAGCTGAAAGCGCCACACCCGCCATGCCCGACGATACCTTG